>JAZBNZ010000100.1:0-40404 GCA_036350895.1 Woeseiaceae bacterium | reverse complement strand
GGTCGCGGCTTGAAGAGCCGCTCCTTGTATCTTGGCTTTCGGGTTGTCCGGGATTGTTATTCTGTCGGGGAACCCCGGGGTGAATCCGAGCGCTCCAGAAGGCTGAGACCTTGCGCTGTAGAGGGGTTCCCCCGCCTTAATTGCCGAGGCCGGAGAGTATCTGAGACCCGTGAGTCTGCATCTACAAGGTCGGCGGGCAAGCATGGAAGGTCAGGGGAACCGGGGTTCACTGTAGCCCTCACCACAGGAGAACTCAATGAATCTCGCCGGAATCGACATCGCCAATGACACGTTCGAGATCTGCCTGCGCCGCGGCGACAGCGTTGCCTCGCGATGCTTCAACAACACTAACGCCGGGCATCGCCAGGCGATCCGCTGGCTGTGTTATCGCAATCAGCCAGCGCGCATCTGCCTGGAGGCCACCGGCATCTATCACCTGCAACTGGCCCTGGCGCTGACGGAAGCCGAAGGCATCGAGCTGATGGTGCTCAACCCACGCGCCAGCCGACGCTTCGCCGACGCGCAGATGCGACGGGCCAAGACCGACAAGGTCGATGCCGCGATGTTGCTGTCGTACCTCGAGCGCATGCCGTTCAAGCCGTGGCGGGCGCCGAGCACGGCGGTACTCGAGCTGCAGAGCCTGGCGCACCGGCTCTCGCAGCTGCAGAAGGAAATCCGCCGCGAGCAATGCCGATTGCATGCGTGCGAGCGCGCCGGGGCTCACACCCGGTTCGCGCGGCAGGACATCCGGGCACACCTCAAACAGCTCACGTCACGCCTCGAGCGCTTCGAGGCGCGTGCGATCGACTGGCTTCGGCAGCACCCGCAGCTTACCGACGATCTCGAGCTCATCGACAGCGTGCCAGGCTTCGCCGAGCGCTCCGCCTTCAAGGTGCTGGCCGAAGTCCGTCCGCTGCCAGCCGACATGACCGCGCCGCAGTGGGTCGCTCAGGCAGGCCTCGACCCGAGACCACAGGAGTCCGGCAGCTCCGTTCACTCGCCACGCCGCATCTCCAAGCTGGGCAACGCCAAACTCCGTGCCGCCCTGTTCTTCCCGGCGATGGTCGCCATCCAGCGCGACGCCAACGTCAAGGCCTTCTACGAGGCTCGTCTCGCCCGAGGCTGTAAACCCCGACAGGCACAGGTCGCCGTGATGCGCAAACTGCTACACGCGATCTGGGGAATCCTGCAACACCGGCAGCCCTGGCAGGGGCACCGCTTCTATCGCCTCACGACAACCTGAGGGGTTGACCGCCAAGAGAGTATCTACAGCAAAAGCGTTCACCGTCGTGGAGCCGTGGACTGTAGGAGCGGCTCTTCAAGCCGCGACTGCGATGGGGCTATGGCCAGGCGCGTTCGGCACCGGACCCGGCTACGCCGCGTCGGCGGCGCCGGGGTCGTAGCCGAGGTTCGGTGCCAGCCAGCGCTCGGCCTCTGCAACCGACATTCCCTTGCGCGCGGCATAGGATTCGACCTGGTCGCGGTCGATCTTGCCGACCGAGAAATACCGCGACTCCGGGTGCGAAAAGTAGAAGCCGCTGACGGCGGCGGTCGGAAACATCGCGAAATTCTCCGTCAGCCTCAGGTCGATCCGGCGCCCCACGTCGAGGAGTTGCCAGAGCTTGCCCTTCTCCGTGTGATCCGGACAGGCCGGGTAGCCGGGCGCCGGCCGGATGCCGCGATAGGCTTCGGCGATCAGTTGCTCGTTAGTCAGGGCTTCGTCGGGCGCATAGCCCCACAGTTCCCTGCGGACGCGCTCGTGGAAGTACTCGGCCATCGCCTCGGCCAACCGGTCGGCAAGCGCCTTCAGCAGGATGGCGCTGTAATCGTCGTGATCCCGCTCGAAGCGCGCGACGTGCTCGTCGATGCCGATGCCGGCCGTCACGGCGAACGCGCCGAGATAGTCCTCGAGCCCGCTGGACTCCGGCGCCACGTAGTCGGCGAGACACCACTGCGCCAGGTCTTCGCGCTTGGCCTTCTGCTGGCGCAGGTGGCAGAAGCGCAGCGTGTCGTCACCGGTATCGACAATGATGTCGTCGCCGTCGGCTGCCGCAGGGAAAAAGCCGAGCACGGCCCTTGCGCCGAGCCAGCGCTCGCGGATCAACTGATCGAGCATGGCCTCGGCATCCCTGAACAGCGCGCTCGCGTGTTCGCCGACGACAGGGTCGGTCAGGATCGCCGGGTAGCGGCCGTGGAATTCCCAGGCATTAAAGAAAGGCATCCAGTCGATGTACGGCCGCAGTTCGTCGAGGCTGACGTCGTCGAAGACCCGCGTGCCGGTGAAGGCGGGCGCCGGCGGCTGGTAGTCCGACCAGTCCAGTGGCTCGCGGCGCTTGCGGGCATCCTCGATCGACATCTGGGGCAGCTGCCGCGACTTGCCGGAATGCTGCTCGCGCCGCCGGGCATTCTCGGCGCGGGTCTTGGCGACGAACGCGGGACGCGTGCCGTCCTCGACCAGGGCCTGCGCGACGCCGACCGACCGGGAGGCATCCTTGACGTAGATGACCGGCCCCTCGTACTGCGGCTCGATCTTCACGGCCGTGTGCGCCGGCGAGGTCGTTGCGCCGCCGATCAGGAGCGGTAACTCGAAACCGAGGCGCTGCATTTCGGAGGCGACGTGCACCATCTCGTCGAGCGAGGGCGTGATCAGGCCGGACAGGCCGATCATCTGGGCATTCGATCGCCGCGCCGTTTCGAGGATTTGCTCGCAGCTCACCATGACGCCCAGGTCGATCACCTCGAAGTTGTTGCACTGCAGGACCACGCCGACGATGTTCTTGCCGATGTCGTGAACGTCGCCCTTCACCGTCGCCAGCACGATCTTGCCGTTCGAGGACGGCGCGCCGTTCTTTTCCCGTTCGATGTACGGCACCAGGTGGCCGACCGCTTTCTTCATGACGCGCGCCGACTTGACGACCTGCGGCAGGAACATCTTGCCGGCGCCGAAGAGGTCGCCGACGACGTTCATGCCGGCCATCAGCGGCCCCTCGATGACGTCGAGCGGGCGCTCTGCCGCCACGCGCGCCGCCTCGGTATCCTCGAGGACGAACTCGTCGATGCCGTTGACCAGCGCATGTTCGAGACGCTTGTCGACCGGCATCTCGCGCCAGGCGAGATCCCGCACCTTCTTCATGCCGCCGCCGGCCTGATCCTTGTAGACCTCGGCAACATCCAGCAGACGCTCGGTCGCGTCCTCGCGCCGGTTCAGCACGACGTCCTCGACCGCCTCGCGCAGGTCCCCGGGCAGGTCCGCGTAGATGGCGAGCTGGCCGGCGTTGACGATGCCCATGTCCATGCCGGCCTGGATCGCGTGATACAGGAACACCGAGTGAATCGCCTCGCGTACGACGTTGTTGCCGCGGAAGGAAAACGACACGTTGCTCACGCCACCCGATACCATCGCGTGCGGCAGTGACGCCTTGATCCGGCGAGTCGCCTCGATGAAATCGAGGCCGTACGCCGCGTGTTCCTCGATCCCGGTGGCGATCGCGAAGATGTTCGGGTCGAAGATGATGTCGGCTGGCTCGAACCCGACCTGCTCGGTCAGGATCCGGTAGGAGCGCCGGCAGATCTCGACCTTGCGCTCGACGGTATCCGCCTGCCCGTCTTCGTCGAATGCCATGACGACGACCGCGGCGCCGTAAGCCCGGGCGAGCCGCGCGTGCTCGATGAACTCGGCCTCGCCTTCCTTGAGGCTGATCGAGTTGACGACCGGCTTGCCCTGCACGCGCTTCAGGCCGGCCTCGATCACCGACCACTTCGACGAATCGATCATGATCGGCAGCTTCGCGACGTCCGGCTCGGAGGCGATCAGGTTCAGGAACGTGATCATGGCCTGCTCGGAGTCGAGCATGCCTTCGTCCATGTTGACGTCGATGACCTGCGCGCCGTTCTCGACCTGCTGGCGCGCCACCGACACTGCCTCGGTGTAGTCATCGGCCTCGATCAGCTTGCGGAAGCGAGCCGAGCCGGTCACGTTGCAACGCTCGCCGACGTTGACGAAAAGGTCATCGGGGCCGATGTTCAGCGGCTCGAGACCGGCGAGCCGGCAGCGCACCGGCAGCTCGGGAATCTCCCGCGGCCGAACGCCGTCGATGGCGTCACGGATGGCGGCAATGTGCCCGGGCGTCGTCCCGCAGCAGCCGCCGACCAGGTTGAGAAAGCCCGAGCGTGCAAACTCGCCGATGACCTCGGCCATGTGTTCCGGGGTCTCGTCGTACTCGCCAAACTCGTTCGGCAAACCGGCGTTGGGGTGGGCGCTGACGCGCGTATCCGCGACGCGCGACAGCTCCTGAACGTAGGGTCTCAGTTCGCTGGCGCCCAGCGCGCAGTTGAGCCCGATCATGAAGGGCTCGACGTGGCGCACCGAGTTCCAGAAGGCCTCGGTAGTCTGCCCGGACAGGGTCCTGCCCGAGGCGTCGGTAATCGTGCCGGAGATCATCACCGGCAGGCGCTCCCCGGTTTCCTCGAACGCGCGAATGAGCGCGAGGATCGCGGCTTTCGCGTTCAGCGTGTCGAAGATCGTCTCGATCATCAGGAAATCGGCGCCGCCCGCGATCAGCCCGCGGGTCGCTTCGAGGTACGTCTCTGCGAGCTGGTCGAAGGTGACGTTGCGGAAACCGGGATCGTTCACGTCCGGTGAAATGGACGCGGTCCGGTTCGTGGGCCCCAGCACGCCGGCGACGAAGCGGGGCGTCCCCGTGCGCGCTGCGGCGGCATCGGCGCACTCCCGCGCCAGGGCGGCCGCGCGCTGGTTCAGCTCGCCGACGAGCGCTGCCATGCCATAGTCGCTCATCGACGGCGCGTTCGAGTTGAACGTATTGGTCTCGATGATATCCGCACCGGCATCGAGGAAAGCCTCGTGAATCTCGCGTATCACCGACGGCCGGGTGAGCGTCAGCAGATCGTTGTTGCCCTTGAGGTCGTGGTCCCAGTCGGCGAAGCGATCACCGCGGTACGCCTCCTCGGTCAGGCCGTAGCCCTGGATCATCGTGCCCATGGCACCGTCGAGGAGCAGGATGCGCTCGTCGAGCGCGGCAAACAGCGATTCCAGTCTCGTCTTGCGATCGGTCATGTCGATGCTCCTAGGCGGCAGCCTGGCGGGGACGCACGCCGAGCGCGTGGCAGATCGCGTAGGTCAGCTCGGACCGGTTCAGCGTGTAGAAATGAAATTCGGATACGCCCTCCTCGCGCAGGGCCTGAGCGAGTTCTATCGCGACGCTCGCTGCGATCATCTGCCGGGTCTCCGCATCGTCGTCGAGCCCGTCGAAACGTTCGAAAAGCCATTTCGGAACCGACGCGCCACAGGCCTCTGCGAATCGCACGAGCTGCGGAAGACGCGTGATCGGGAGTATGCCGGGCACGATCGGCGATCGGATCCCGGCCGCGGCGCAGCGATCCCGGAAACGGAGGAAGACCTCGGGCTCGAAAAAGAACTGCGTGATCGCACGCGTCGCGCCTGCATCGAGCTTGCGTTTCAGGTTGTCGAGATCGGCGGCGGCGCTCTTCGCCTCCGGATGTACCTCCGGGTAGGCCGCAACCGAGATGTCGAAGTCGGCCACCCCCTTGAGGCAGCTGACGAGATCCGCCGCGTACTCGAAACCGTCCGCTGGAGGCTCATAGTCCGAGTCGTCTTTCGGCAAATCGCCGCGCAGCGCGACGATCTCGCGGATACCCATCTGCCAGTAGTCGCGGGCGATGGCTTCGATCTCGCCGCGCGATGCGCCGATGCAGGTCAGGTGCGGCGCCGCCGTGAGCGGCGTGTCGCGGACGATCCTCTCGACCGCGGCGTGCGTCCGCTCGCGAGTCGAGCCGTCGGCGCCGTAGGTGACCGACACGAATCGGGGCGACAGCGCCTCGAGACGCCGGACCGACTGCCAGAGCGTTGCCGCCATCTGCTCGGAACTCGGCGGGAAGAATTCGAACGAAACCTGCACATCGGGTTGCTTGTCCATGCTTACCTTGTCCATCACTCTCTTGTCCTGAATACCGTCAGGCGTTCGCCGCGCGCTCGAGCGCATGACCGGCGACCGCCATGAACCAGTTCGATGCCGCGCCGGCGAGACGGCGCGGCGCGCCGACCATCAAACCGGTCTGTGAACACCAGCCAGCCAGTCCGGCGACAACGTCGTGCCGAGCCTCGCCATCGGCCCGGGCCAGCACGACGAGCCGACCACCCGGCCTGAGCACGCGGCGCGCCTCGCCGAGCGCGGCGAGTGGCTCGTCGGCGTCGCCGAGCACGTCGTCGAGGATCACGGTGTCGAACTCGCCGTCCGCGTAGGCGAGCTCGTACATCGAGCCCTGGCGCACGGTGCAGTTCGGCAAGCCGGCGAGTGCGAGTTCGCGGCGCGCGTTGCGGCGTGCGTCCGGGTCGGTATCGAGACCCACCGCGCGCCGTGCCCGGGACGCGAGCAGCTTCAGCACGTCGCCGTCGCCGCTGCCGATATCGAGCAGGTTGCCGATCGGTGCCGATACGGCGAGTTCGACCAGCGCCTGGTACAGCGCCCGGTCCGCCGACGCCGGCGCACGGACCGGCACGCTTCCCCGGAGGTCGCGAAGTCTCGAGATGTCGCGCCCGAATACCGGGTCGTCGGTCGGGACGAGCGCCAGCAGCCGGCGCCGCTCGGCGGCGACCGCGCCTTCCATACCGACGCGATAAAACACGAACTGGCCGTCACGGAAGCGTTCGATCAGGCCGGCACCGGTGAGTTGCTTCAGATGCTGCGATACACGCGGCTGGCTCAGCCCCGTCACGGACCTGAGTTCCGAGACGCTGCACTCCGCGTTCGCGCACAGCACGAACAGCCGGAGACGCACCGGGTCGGACAGCACCTTGAAGTGGGCCAGAAGCTGGGCTGTGCCCTGAAGCATAAAGATATAACGATTTATTTATACAATGGAGCCAAGAGCATAGCATGGCGCCTGGGAGAGAAACAGCGGGAGTTAACAATTTCCGGACCCGGAGGAACCAGGCCCCGGCGCGGCAGGAGATCCCGCCGGGCCGAATGCACGGGCGGCCAGCTAGCGGGGCTCGAGTTCGCGCTCGATCTCGGCGAGCAGCCGCTCGGTCTCGACGCGAAGCTCGTCGAGCATGCCGGCATGAGCGATCGCCCACTCTCTCGTGGTTCTGACGTAGGCGGCGTACTCGTCGGACTCGCGGACCACGGCGACGACCTCCGCGATCGGGCGGCGATCGAACGCCGACAGCCCGTACGCATAGCCGGCCCTGACGCCCTCGTTACGAAACTCGCGGAACAGCTTCTGGGTGTCGAGCAGGTCGTCGTAGCTGCCGTAGTAGCGCTGGATGTCGCGGGCGAGCTCCCGGTTCGCAAGCAAACCGAGATTCCCCGAGCTGATCAGCGACTCGTAGCCGTTCCGCGCGCTCACCGTGACGCGGACGAGGTTCAGCCAGCCGAGGATGGCGTCCAGCTGCTCCTCCGGAATCGCGGGAGCGTCCGGCGCCGCGAACGTCGTGACGGACAGGCGCAGCTCCGGCGGAGCGGGAGGACGCCCGGCTGCGTCGAGCAGGTAGTCGGCCGCGGCGATCCGGGCGACCGCGGAGCCGTAGAGCGCGCCATGGAAGTCGAGATGTTCCCGGAGATCCTCGGCGATTTCGGCGAGGTGACGTTCGCCGGTCGCTCGGTCGATGCGGGATTCGTTCCAGTTCGACACCTGGATACCGACGAAAACTCCGACGACGACGATCACGAAATCGATGCCGATCGCGAACCAGTTCTGGGTCTCGAAATGCCGGGTCACGCGACGAAGCAGCATGGCCTACTGTATCGACTCCGGGCCCTTGACGACGTTGTCGACGAACAGCTTCGAGACGTCGACCTCGTCGAACTCGCGGCGCTCGCCGCAATATTCGCAGCGAATCCGGATGGTGCCCTGCTCCTCCAGCGCTTCGCGGGTTTCCGCGGGCCCCAGCATGCGCAGCACGTCCTCCGCCCTGCGCCGCGAGCAGCGGCAGCGGAACACGACGGGCTTCGCGTCGAACACGCGCACGTCGTCCTCGGCGAACAGCTTGCGGACGAGGTCTAGGCCCACGCCTTCGCTGAAGTCGTCTGAGCTCAGCGTGGCCGCCAGGAATCCGAGCCGGCGCCAGTCGTCCTCATCGATCGGGTGACCCGGCATCTGCTGCAGCAACATGCCGGCCGCCAGGTCGTCGTTGCAGGTCAGGACGACATGGCTCGGGACCTGCACGGAGCGGGTGAAATAATTATCGAGACTCGCCGCCAGCGAGTCGCGGTCGACCTCGACGATGCCCTGGTAGGGGCGCTCGCCGGCGTCGATCGTTATGGCGCAATGCGCGTCGGTCATCAGGCCGTCGAAGCTCGTCGCGGTAAGCTCCGGCGCCGGCGTCGCCATCCCCCGGAGTTCGAGCTTGTTCGTACACTGCATGACGAGCAGCCTGAGGTCGCCGGAACCCTGTATCTGCATTGTCACGGCGCCGTCGAACTTCAGGCTCTGGGCGATCAGGCCGGTCGCGGCCGCCGCGTGGCCGAGGGTTTCCCGGATGACCGGGGCGTAGTCGTGATCGCGCAGCATGCGGCGCCAGCAGCGCGACAGCTGGATCAGCTCGCCGCGCACCGGGAGCGACTCGAAGGCGAAGGGTAAGACGTGATCGGCCTGCATGCTTACCCGGAAAGTTTGTCCCTGAGGAGCTTGTTCACCGCGCCCGGGTTCGCCTTGCCACCGGTCGCCTTCATGACCTGGCCGACGAAGAAGCCGATCAGCTTGTCCTTGCCCGCGCGGTATTCCTCGACCTGCGACGGGTTCGCCGCGATGACCTCGTCGACGATCGCCTCGATCGCCGACGTGTCGGTAATTTGCCTGAGCCCCCTCGCGTCGATGACCTCGTCGGCCGCGCCCTCGCCCGACCACATCGCCTCGAAGACCTCCTTCGCGATCTTCCCGGAGATGGTGTTGTCGTGGATACGCTCGACCAGGCCGGCGAGATCCGCGGCGGTGATGCGGCTCGCGCCGATGTCGAGCCCGGCCTTGTTGAGCGCGCCGGCCAGGTCGCCGATCACCCAGTTGGCCACCAGCTGTGGCTTGGCCGAGGTCGCCCCGGCCGCCGCCTCGAAGTAATCCGCGAGCGCGCGGCTGGCGGTCAGGATCGCCGCATCGTCGGCCTTGAGATCGTAATCCGCGACGAAGCGCGCCGATTTTGCGTCCGGCAGTTCCGGCAACGTCGCGCGGATCGCCTCGATATAAGCGTCGTCGATGACGACCGGCAGGAGATCGGGGTCCGGGAAATAGCGGTAGTCGTTAGCCTCTTCCTTCGAGCGCATCGACCGGGTCTCGTCCTTGTCCGCGTCGTAGAGGCGCGTCTCCTGGACGACTTCGCCGCCGTCCTCGATCAGCTCGATCTGCCGTTCGATCTCGAAGTTGATCGCCTTTTCGACGAAGCGGAACGAGTTCAGGTTCTTGAGCTCTGTCCGCGTGCCGAACTCCGCCTGCCCGCGCGGACGGACCGACACGTTGGCGTCGCAGCGGAACGATCCCTCCTGCATGTTGCCGTCGGAAATCCCGAGATAGCGCACGATCGTGTGGATCTTGCGCATGTAGGCCACGGCCTCCTTCGCCGAGCGGAGATCGGGTTCGGAGACGATCTCGAGTAGCGGGGTCCCGGCGCGGTTCAGGTCGATACCGGTGGAGCCGCTCAGCCCTTCGTGGATCGACTTGCCGGCGTCTTCCTCGAGGTGCGCCCGCGTGATACCGATGCGCTTCTGCTCCCCGTCGCCGACGTCGATGAAGAGCTCGCCGTTCTCGACGATCGGCAGCTCGTACTGGCTGATCTGGTAGCCCTTCGGCAGGTCCGGGTAGAAATAGTTCTTTCGGGCGAAGACCGAGCGGCGCGCGACGGTGGCGTTGACGGCCAGACCGAAAGCGGTCGCCATGCGAATGACGGCCTCGTTGAGCACCGGCAGGACGCCGGGATAGCCGAGGTCGACCAGGCATGCCTGCGTATTGGGTTCGGCGCCGTACGCGGTCGACGCGCCCGAAAAGATCTTCGACCGGGTGGCGAGCTGGGTGTGGATCTCCAGGCCGATCACGACTTCCCACGCTGCTCCGGCACTCATTCGAACCCCTCCGGGCAGCGAGTGTGCCAGTCGGTGTCCTGCTGGTACGCGTAGGCGCAGTTCAGGATCACCTGCTCGGCGAAATGATGCCCGACGAGGTGCAGGCCGACCGGCAGGTCGTCCACGAAGCCGCAGGGCACGGACAGGCCCGGCAGGCCGGCCAGGTTGGCACCGATCGTGTAGATGTCGTTCAGGTACATCGTGATCGGGTCGTCGGTTTTTGCGCCGAGTTCGAACGCCGGCGTCGGCGCCGTGGGCCCGGCGATGACGTCCACGTTTTCGAACGCCTTGCGGAAGTCCTCGGCAATCAGCTGGCGCACCTGCTGTGCCTTCAGGTAGTACGCATCGTAGTAGCCGGCCGAAAGGACATAGGTGCCGGTCAGGATTCGGCGCTTGACCTCGGCCCCGAAACCCTCGCCGCGGCTGCGACAGTAGAGATCGAGCAGGTCGGCCGGGTCCTCGGCGCGATGCCCGAAGCGGACACCGTCGAAGCGCGACAGGTTCGACGAGCACTCCGCTGGCGCCACGACGTAGTAGGTCGGCACCGACAGGTCGATATTCGGCAGGTCGACGTCGACCAGCGTGGCGCCGCGTGCCTCGAGCGTGGCCAGCGCTTCGCGGACCGCCTTCCCGGTACGCTCGTCGAGGCCGGCGTCGAAGTGCTGCCGGACGACACCGATGCGGAGTTCATCGACCCGGCCGTCGAGGCTGCCGAGATAATCGGGCACCGGGTGGTCGATCGACGTGGAATCGTGCTCGTCGAAACCGGCCATAAATTCTAGGAGCAGGGCGGCATCGGCCACGCTGCGGGTGATGACGCCGGCCTGGTCGAGACTCGACGCGAACGCGATCATCCCGTAGCGGGATACGCGGCCGTAGGTCGGTTTCAGCCCGACGGTGTTGGTGAGCGCCGCGGGCTGGCGGATCGAGCCGCCGGTATCCGTGCCCGTCGCGGCCGGAACCAGGCGACCGGCGACCGCCGCGGAGGAACCGCCCGACGAGCCTCCGGGTGAGCGGGACAGGTCCCACGGATTCCGGACGGGGCCGTACCAGCTCGTCTCGTTCGACGAGCCCATCGCGAACTCGTCCATGTTGGCCTTGCCGAGCATGATCGCGCCGGCGCCGGCGAGCCGCTCGACGACCGTCGCGTCGTAGGGCGAGACGAAATTGTCGAGCATGCGTGAACCGCAGCTCGTGCGGACCCCGCTGGTGCAGAAGATGTCCTTGTGGACGATGGGCAAGCCTTCGAGGGGGCGCGCCTCGCCGGCCGCGCGCCGCTGATCGGCCAGCGCAGCCGCCTCGAGGGCCCGTTCGCCCGTCACGGTAATGAAGGCATTCAGCGTCTCGCCGTGCTCGCTGATGCGGGCCAGCAGCGATTCGGTGATGTCCGTCGCCGAGAACGCACCCTCCTCGAGCCCGTTTTTAAGCTCGGTGAGCGTCAGCGTATGCAGTGTCGTCGTCATGGCACTCGTGTCCGTCCGGTCACTCGATCACGCGCGGCACGAGATACAGGCCGCCGTCGACCGACGGGGCGTTCGCCTGGATGCGATCGCGTTCGTCGGTCTCGGTCACGGCATCGGGCCGCAGCCGCTGGGTCGCATTGAGCGGATGCGCCATCGGCACGACCCCGTCAGCAGGGGCCCGGGACAGCTGGTCGACGAAATCCACGATTTTGGACAGCTTGTCGACCGTATCGGGAATCTCGGCGTCGGTAATATCTAGGCGGGCCAGCAAGGCAATGTGCCGGACCTGGTCTTTATCGAGTGACACGGGTCAAATCCGGAGTGTGAATACAGAGTAAATGTGACGCCGATCCGGCGCCGACGCAATGATACACGCCGCCTTGTGCAATGTCGTGGGCATTGCTAGATTACCGTGTTTACTTCGCCTCGGCCCCGCTACAACATGCTCAAGAATATTCTGGGTTATTTCTCGAATGACCTGTCGATCGACCTTGGAACCGCGAATACCCTGATCTACTCCCGGGGCCACGGTATCGTACTCGACGAGCCGTCCGTTGTGGCGATTCGCGAAGACAGCGGCCGCGGCGGCCGCATTGTCGAAGCGGTCGGCGCCGAGGCCAAGAGCATGCTGGGCCGTACGCCCGGCAACATCACCGCCATCCGGCCGCTGAAAGACGGCGTCATCGCCGACTTCACGGTGACGGAGAAGATGCTGCAGCACTTCATCCGCAAGGCCCATGGCAGCCAGTACTTCCGGCCGAGCCCGCGGGTCCTGATCTGCGTGCCCTACGGCTCCACGCAGGTGGAACGCCGGGCGATTCGCGAATCGGCCGAGGGCGCAGGCGCCCGCAAGGTACACCTGATCGACGAGCCGATGGCCGCGGCGATCGGCGCCGGCATGCCGGTCCACGAGGCCCGCGGCTCGATGGTGCTCGATATCGGCGGCGGCACCTCGGAGGTCGCCGTGATCTCCCTCAACGGCATCGTCTACGCCTCGTCCGTCCGCATCGGCGGAGACCGTTTCGACGAGGCCATCACGAACTACGTCCGCCGCAATTACGGAATCCTGATCGGGGAAGCCACCGCCGAGCGCATCAAGCACGAAATCGGGTCGGCGTTCCCGGGGCAGGAAGTCCTCGAAATCTCGGTCAAGGGGCGCAACCTGTCGGAAGGCGTCCCGCGCAGCTTCACGCTCAACAGCAACGAAATACTCGAAGCCCTGCAGGAGCCGCTGCAGGGCATCGTGGGCGCCGTCAAGGAGGCCCTGGAGCAGACACCGCCGGAACTCGGCGCGGACGTTGCCGAGCGCGGCATCGTGCTGACGGGCGGTGGCGCCATGCTCCGCGACCTCGACAAACTCCTGATGGAGGAAACCGGCCTGCCGGTCGTCATTGCCGATGAACCCCTCACATGCGTCGCCCGCGGCGGCGGCCGGGTCATCGAGCTCATCGACGAACACGGTCCGGCAGTGTTCGGACTCGAGTAAGACCGCCGGAGCTCTGCGCCCCAGGAACCGATGGTCACTGTTCGCAGCAACGACAACGCCTCGGCCCGGATCCCGGCGCTGGGCTTTCGCGCCCTGGTGCTCATCGTCGCATCGATCCTGGTCATGTTCGCCGACAGCCGGGCCCGCCATCTCGATGCGGTCCGGACGGCCATCGGTGCCGCCGTGTACCCGCTGCGGGTGATCGTCGATGCGCCCGCTCGCCTGTTCTCCTGGGCCGAGGAGTCGACGGTCAGCCGCGGCGATCTCGAGCGGGACAATCGTCGCCTGCGGAATGAACGCCTGCTCATCGATGCCGAACTCCAGAAGGTGACGGCGCTCGAAGCCGAAAATGCCCGGCTGCGCGAGATGCTCGGAGCGCGCCAGCGCATCTCCAGCGAGGTGCGCGTCGCCGAGATCATGGCGGTGGACGCCAACCCGTACCGGCACACGCTGGTGATCGACGTCGGCACCGCCGACGGCGCCTACGACGGACAGGCGCTCATCGACGCAGACGGCGTCATCGGCCAGGTCATCGGCCCGGGCCTCAAGACGTCGCAGGCCGTACTGATCAGCGATCCGGGTCACGCGATCCCTGTCGAAGTGAACCGGAACGGGCTCCGCACCATCGCGTTCGGCACCGGCGAGATCGACGAGCTGGACCTGCCCTACCTGCCCAACAACGCGGACATCGAGGCCGGCGATCTGCTCGTCACCTCCGGCCTCGGCGGCAAGTTCCCGCCGGGGTACCCGGTTGCGCGCGTCAGTACGGTGACGCGGATACCGCAGGAACCGTTCGCCGTCGTCAAGGCGACGCCCAGCGCCACCCTCAACCAGGTCCGCGAAATCATGCTCGTCGAACCCGTGCGCCGGGAAGATGTGCAGGCGGACGAAGAAACCGCGACACCGACCGACGAGGCAGCGGACCCGGTGACGGACGAAGGCGACGAGGATGAGTAGCATGCGCCGCCACCGAAGCCTGCCGGTCATCGGCTCGATTATCCTCGCGCTGATGCTGACGATGGTGCCCTTGCCCGCGTCGATCGACACCTACCGGCCCGACTGGGTGGCGCTCGTCCTCATCTACTGGACGATGATGCTGCCGCAGAGCTACAGCGTCGGGATTGCCTGGCTCGTCGGCCTGCTGCTCGACGTCGCGCAGGGCACGCTGCTCGGCCAGCATGCGCTGGCACTGGTCGTGATCATTTTCCTGACGTCGCGCTTTCACCTCTTGATGCGCGTCTTCCCGATGTCGCAGCTCACCGCGACCGTCTTCGCCTTGCTCACGGTCTACCAGTTCCTGCTGTTCTGGATTAACGGCGTGGCCGGCGTGGCCGCGCCCGCCGCATCCTACTGGGCCCCGGTCATCACCGGCACGTTCTTCTGGCCCATCGTCGCCGGCTTCCTGTCCGGGCTCCGGTTCCGCAACCTGGCGCGCAGCTGACATGGACCTGCTGTCACCGATCAAGGATCACCATTCCGAGCGCAGGCTCTTCATCGCGAGAATCTTGCTGTCCTCGATCATCGCGATCCTCCTCCTCGGGACGGTGATCGCGCGCCTCGTCCAGCTGCAGGTGATCGACCACGAATACTTTGCAGAGCGATCGCAGGGCAACCGCGTGCGGATCGAACCGGTGCCGCCGATACGCGGGCTGATCCTCGACCGGAAGGGCCGCGTGCTGGCCGAGAATTTCCCGACCTACCAGCTCGAACTGATCCCCGAGCAGGTCAGGGATCTCGACCAGACGCTCTCGAGTCTCGAGGCACTCGGGCTGGTGGACCCGGCCGTCACGCCGGAGATCAAGGCAGCGAGCCAGCGCGGTCCGCGCTTCAAGCCGGTCACACTCAATCCCCGTCTGACCGACAGCGAGATCGCGAGATTTGCCGTGGAGCGGCCGCGCTTCCCGGGCGTCGACTTCCGGCCACGCCTGGTCCGCCACTATCCCCACGGCGAGGCCGTTGCCCACGCCGTCGGCTACGTCGCCTCGCTGTCGACCGACGACCTCGAGAAGGTGGAGGCGTCCCGCTATGCCGGCACGACCCACGGCGGCAAGACCGGCGTCGAGGCAAACTACGAATTCGAGCTGCACGGTAATGCCGGCTATCGCCACATGGTCACGAATGCGCGCGGCCGCCAGCTCTCGACGGACACGAGCGACGTACTCAACACGCTGCCCGCCGACATGCCACCGGGGCCCGGCGACAACGTCTACACCACGCTCGATCTCGACCTGCAGCGCGTGGCGACCGCCGCGCTCGACGGCCGCCGTGGCGCCGTCGTCGCGATCGATCCGTGGTCGGGCGACATCCTCGCGCTGGTCAGTGCGCCCGCCTTCGACCCGAACCTGTTCGCGATCGGCATGACGCCGGACGACTACCGCGGCCTGACGACGAACCCCGACAAGCCGCTGTTCAATCGGGCCGTGGTCGGCGTGTATCCGCCGGGCTCGACAATCAAGCCGATGCTCGCGCTGGCCGCCCTCGAGACCGGCGCGACCAACCTCACCCGCAAGACTTACTGCCGCGGCTTCTTCAGCCTGCCGAACACGACGCATCGCTACCGTGACTGGAAGCCCGAAGGACACGGGCCCGTCGATCTGCTCGACGCGATCACGCAGTCCTGCGACGTCTACTTCTATGAGATCGCCAACGAGATCGGCATCAACAACATGCATGACTATCTCGAGCAGTTCGGGCTGGGACAGCCCTCGGGCGTCGACCTGCCCCGGGAAAGCAGGGGCCTGGTCCCCTCGACTACCTGGAAGCGGGAACGATTCCAGGGGCGCGACCCGTCCGAGCAGCGCTGGTACGACGGCGAAACGGTGATTGCCTCTATCGGCCAGGGCTACATGCTCGCAACGCCGCTGCAGCTCGCCAGCGCGGCGGCAACGCTGGCGACACGCGGCGTTCGCTATCAGCCCCGCCTCGTCGCGGCCTTCGAGAACCCGATGAGCGGCCAGCGGCGCCTGCTCGACGCGCACGAGGCAGGCCGCGTCGCGATCGACAACGAGTTCTACTGGGACTCGGTCATCCAGGCCATGAACGACGTCATGCAGGGTCCTCGCGGCACCGCCCGCGCGGTCGGCATGGGCGCGCCGTACACGATGGCCGGCAAGAGCGGCACGGCCCAGGTCTTCAGCGTTGCCCAGGAAGAGGAGTACGACGAAGACGAAATCGCCGAGCGCCTGCGCGACCATGCGCTCTTCATCGCGTTCGCGCCGGTCGAAAACCCACAGATCGCCGTCGCGGTCATCGTGGAGAACGGCTCCAGCGGCAGCGGCGTCGCGGCGCCGATCGCGCGCGCCATCATGGACCAGTACCTGGGTTTCGTCGATGTCCCTTAGCGAAACACAAAGAATGCTGACCGGCGGGGTCGCGCCGCTCAACAACATCGGCCGGCTGATCGGACGCCTGAACATTGACGGGCCGCTGTTTGCGGCTATCGTGCTGATCTCGGCATTCGGACTGGTCGTCCTCTACAGCGCCGTGGGCGAAAACATGCGCCTGTGGACCAACCAGCTCATCCGCCTCTTCGTCGCCTTCGTCGCAATGTTCGTCACCGCCCAGTTCCACCCGGACTTCCTGCGGCGCTGGACGCCCTGGGGGTATCTCGCCGGCATCGTGCTGCTGGTCCTCGTGCTCGTGATGGGGGAAATCGGCCAGGGCGCACGCCGCTGGCTCGACATCGGCATCCGCTTCCAGCCGTCCGAGATCATGAAGCTGGCCGTGCCGATGATGGCGGCCTGGTACCTGCACGACCGGCACATACCGCCTTCCTTCCGCGATCTCCTGGTCCTGGCAACGATCATCATCGTGCCCACGGTCCTTATCGCGCGCCAGCCTGATCTCGGCACGTCGCTGCTGATCGCAGCGTCCGGCGTCATCGTCGTCGTACTGGCCGGCCTCCCCATCCGGCTGATGCTGGGCCTGGCCATCGCGGCGGTACCCGGGGCATTCGTACTGTGGCATTTCATGCAGGACTACCAGAAACAGCGCGTGCTGACGCTCCTGAACCCCGACAGCGACCCGCTCGGCGCCGGTTACAACATCATCCAGTCGAAGATTGCGATCGGCTCGGGCGGGCTGTTCGGGAAAGGCTGGACCAACGGCTCCCAGGCACAGCTCGAATTCCTGCCGGAACGCGACACCGACTTCATCTTCGCGGTGGTGGCCGAGGAACTCGGGCTGTTCGGCGCGCTGGCACTGCTCGCGCTGTACATGTTCGTCGTAGGCCGCGGGCTCTATATTGCCGCGACCGCCCAGGACACCTACTCGCGCCTGCTGGCAGGCTCGATCAGCCTGACGTTCTTCGTCTATGTCTTCGTGAACACGGCGATGGTCTCGGGGCTCGTCCCGGTCGTCGGCGTACCGCTGCCTCTCGTGAGTTTCGGCGGCACGTCGATGGTGACGCTGTTGGCGGGATTCGGTATTCTCATGGCTATTCATTCACACCGGAAACTACTCCCGCGTTGATGAACCTACTTCGCGCTTTGGGCACGGCGCTGATCCTGTTCCTGACCGGTCCCATGGCCGTGGCTACCGCCATGGCGATGGATACCTCCGCTGACGACGTTCAGAGCTTCATCGATCGCATGGTCGAGGAGCACGGCTTCGAGCGCGACGCGCTGACCGCGACACTCGCGAGCGCCGAGCGCAAGCAGAGCATCCTTGACGCCATCAGCCGGCCCGCCGAGAAAACCCTGACCTGGGGTGAGTACCGCGACATCTTCATGACCAAGGAGCGTATCGAGGCGGGCGCGGAGTTCCTGCGCACGCACGAGAAAGCCCTGAACGACATTGCGTCGGAAACGGGCGTTCCCGTCGAAATCCTGGTCGGCATCATCGGCGTCGAGACCTACTTTGGCCGAATCACCGGCAACTACCGCGTGCTCGATGCCCTGGCGACGCTCGCCTTCCACTACCCGCCCAGATCGTCGTTCTTCACCGGCGAACTCGAGGAGTTCCTGCTGCTGACCCGCAGCGAGGGCCTCGACGCGTCCGTGCCGACCGGCTCGTACGCGGGCGCGATGGGGCGGCCGCAGTTCATGCCCTCGAGCTACAGGGCGTACGCCGTCGACGCGACCGGCGACGGCAAGCGCGACATCTGGAACGACTGGCGCGACGTCGCCGGCAGCATCGCCAACTATTTCCTGGCCCACAAGTGGCGGCCGGGCGAAGACGTGGTCGCGCGGGCAACCCTGTCCGAGCGCTTCGCCGGACCGGTTCCGCCCGCCAAGCTGAAGCCGAACACCACCGTCGGCTCGCTCAGCAAGGACGGGGTCCTGTTCGCGACCGGGCTGCCCGAGGACAGCGCGACACGGCTCATCGAACTGGACGGCCACGACGGTCCGGAGTACTGGGTCGGCTTTCACAACTTCTTCGTGATCACCCGCTACAACCGCAGCGTCATGTACGCTCTCGCCGTACACCAGCTCGGCGCCGAAATCGCCGGCAAGGCCGTCACCGATGCAGCTGCCGCCGCTCGCTAGCCGCCTCGCCGGCATCCTGGTGCTGGCAGGCCTCGCGGCGCTGGCCGCGGGCTGTGGCAGCCCCGGCGTCAAGGACGGCCCGCCGAAACGCCCGCCCGGCGGCCTGTCTCCGGCCGAGGCGACCCCGCGGCCGGAACCGCTGAGTCGCTATGGCAACGGACCGGAGTACGAGGTGCTCGGCAAGCGCTATACGGTCATGGAATCCAGCGACGGCTTCCGGGAGCGCGGTGTCGCGTCCTGGTACGGCACCAAGTTCCACGGCCGCCTGACCTCGAGCCGCGAGGTCTACGACATGTACGCTATGACGGCTGCCCACAAGACGCTGCCCCTGCCGACCTGGGTCGAAGTACGCAATCTTCGTAACAACAAGAGCATCGTGGTCCGCGTGAATGACCGCGGGCCTTTCGTCCACAATCGCATCATCGACCTGTCCTACGGCGCCGCGATGCAGCTCGACATGATCGAGGACGGTACGAGCCTCGTGGAAATCCGCGCGATCGAATTCGACACCGGCGGCGACCGTCCGGTGCGCACGGTGGTGCCGGCGGAGCCGCCGGACGACGCGGCCGACCGCCGCACCGGTAACGACATATTCGTCCAGGTCGGTGCCTTCGGGGACCGCGAGAACGCGGAGCGTCGCCGGGCGTTCCTCCTCCAGAGCGATATCGGCGACGTCAGGATCGAGCCGGACGCCTCGCGCACGCCGACGCTGTACCGCGTCCAGATCGGCCCTGTGGCCGACGTGTTCGGGTACGATCGCATCGTCGACAAGCTCGCGACTCTCGGTATCGACGACCCCTGGCTCGTCACGCGCTGACGCCCTGACCCGCCGGCCGGCCCGTGCGGACACGCGGGCCCGGCATCGCTACAATACGTCGCTTTCGACGAAAGACACCTAACCGCATGCGCTTAATCCTTACGACCTTTACCGTCATTGCCGTCCTCTGCTTCGCGATCGCCGCGGACGCCCAGCCGCGCCCGGCGCCGGCGCCGCCCGTCATCGGCGCCAAGAGCTACCTGGTCACCGATGCGACGACCGGGTCGACGCTGGCCGAACTGGACCCGGACCTTCAGCTCGCGCCGGCCAGCCTCACCAAGCTGATGACTGCCTATGTCGTCTTCGATGCACTGAAGCAAGGCCAGATCGCGCTGGACGACACGGTGACGATCAGCGAAAAAGCCTGGCGCATGGGTGGCTCGCGGATGTTCGTCGAGGTCGGCAAGCAGGTCAGCGTCGAAAACCTGCTGCTCGGCATGATCGTGCAATCCGGAAACGACGCGAGCGTCGCGCTGGCCGAATACGTCGCCGGCTCGGAAGGCGTCTTCGCCGAGATGATGAACCAGTACAGCCGCAACCTGGGGATGACCTCGTCCAACTGGGTCAACTCCACCGGCTGGCCCGCGGACGACCACTACACGACGGCGAGAGATCTCGCAGTCCTCACCCGGGCCCTGGTCCTGAACTTCCCGGATTACTACCGGTGGTATTCGGTACGCGAGTTCACCTGGAACGACATCCGGCAGCCGAACCGGAATTCGCTGCTCTGGCGGGACGATTCCGTCGACGGCGTCAAAACGGGGCATACCGACGATGCAGGCTATTGCCTCGTGTCGTCGGCCGAGCGGGACGGCATGCGCGTGATTGCGGTCGTCATGGGAACGGCCAGCGAAAACTCCCGGATCACGGGCAGCCAGGCGATGATCAACTACGCGTTCCGCTTCTTCGAGACCCGCCTCTTGTATAAGGGCGGTGAAGCCATTACCTCTGCACGAGTCTGGAAGTCGGCCAACGAAGAGACGCCGCTGGGTGTCACCGACGACCTCTACATTACGGTGCCGCGCGGCACCTACGACGAACTCGAATCGACGCTCGACATTCCAGCAACGCTGGTCGCACCGATCGCCGAGGGTCAGCCGGTCGCCGAACTCGCTGTCAGCCTCGGCGACAGCGAAATCCTGAGGACGCCGGTGCGGGCGCTCGAGGACAATCCGACGGGTTCGATCTGGCAGCGACTGCGCGACACCGTCTCGCTGTGGTTCGAATAGAGACATGACTGAAGACACGCTGCTCGAATTTCCCTGCCAGTTCCCGATCAAGATGATGGGCCGCGACGCCGACGGTTTCCGTGAGACCGCGCGCGGGCTCGTCGAAAAGCACACCGGCCCCCTCGACGACAGCGCCGTCCAGGCGTCGGTGAGCACCAAGGGTAACTTCGTCTCCGTCACGGTCACGGTGACCGCCACCAGCCGCGAACAGCTCGACGACATCTACCGGGACGTCTCCGCTCACGAAGCGGTCCTCATGGCGCTGTAGCCGCATGGCAGAGCCACTGATCGTCCGTCAGCTCGGTCGCGAGGCCTACGAGCCGCTCTGGCGGCGCATGCAGTCGTTCACGAACGAACGTGACGACGGCACGACGGACGAACTCTGGTTCACCGAACACCCGCCGGTATTCACCCTCGGCGTCAATGCGGCGCGGGAACACCTGCTCGCGCCCGGCGACATCCCGGTCGTGCAGATCGATCGCGGCGGCCAGGTCACCTACCACGGCCCCGGCCAGCTGATGGTCTATCCGCTCATCGACCTCAGGCGCCGCGGACTCGGCGTGCGCGACCTCGTCACCGCGCTAGAGCAGAGCGTCGTCGACTTGCTCGCCGACGCATCGATCGCGGCGCGCGCCCGGAAGGAAGCACCGGGCGTCTACGTCGGCGACGTCAAGGTCGCCAGTGTCGGGCTCCGCATCCGGCGCGGCTGCAGTTTTCACGGCATGGCACTGAACGTGGCCGTCGACCTGGAGCCGTTCTCGCGTATCAATCCCTGCGGTTTCGCCGATCTCGAGGTCACCGACCTCGAGCGTCTCGGCGTCGGCAGCGATCTCGTCGCGACGAGCCTCTGCCTCCTGCCGCATTTCGCCGCCCGCATCGGTGCGGCCGACGACGACATCGCGATCGCCTAGGCGTTGAGTGCGGCGAGACGCTCCGCCGTACCGACGTCTTCCCAGGTCCCTTCATACACGCTCGCCCCGATTCGGCCCGCGTCGGCCGCCTCTCGCAGCAGGGGCGCGAGCGGCCGGCGACCCGGTTCGAGGTCGGCGAAGAATTCCGGCCGGTAGGTCGCTACGCCGCTGAACGTGTACGCCGGCGCATCCTCGTTGACGAGCCGCCCGAGGGCGACGCCGAAGTCGCCGGTCGCCTTGAACGAGGGTTTCGGCACCAGGACGAGGTGGGCGAGTTCGTCCGCAGCGGGACGCGGACACGGTAACGGCATGTCGGTGAAGATATCGGCGTTCACGACGAGAAACGGCGCGCGACCGAGCAGCGGGAGAGCATTGCGGATGCCACCGGCCGTCTCGAGGATACCGTCACGTTCGTCGCTGAAGACGATCGACAGGCCGTAACGCTCGCCGGAACCGAGCCGCTCGACGAGCTGGTCGCCGAGCCAGCCCATGTTGATGACGACCCGCTCGATGCCGGCGCCTGCAAGCGTTTCTAGATGCCGTTCGATGAGGCTCCTGCCCCGCACCTCGACCAGCGGCTTCGGCAGGCAGTCGGTCAGCGGCCGCAGCCGCTCCCCGCGACCGGCCGCGAGCAGCATCGCTATCAAGGCGCCGCGTCCAGGCCGGGCAGCACGACGTCCTCGATGAGTTCGCACAGGAACCCGAGTTCCGGGAAATCACTTCGCAGGGCGAGTATGTACGCGAGCGTTCGCGGTATGTCGTCCATGTAGCCGGGCTTGCCGTCGCGGTGATTCAGCCGGGCGAAGATGCCCGCCGCCTTTAGGTGCCGCTGCACACCCATCAGGGCGAAGTCGCGAAGGAAACGCTCGAGGCCGACGCGCTCCCGCGCCTCGGGCTCGAGGCGGTCGAAAAATCCGGCGGCCCACGCGGCAACCCGATCGGCCGGCCAGGTGACGTAACAGTCCTTGAGCAGCGAGACGAGATCGTAGGTCAGGGGCCCGGAAACCGCGTCCTGGAAGTCGAGGATGCCGGGGTTGTTGTCGGCGGTGACCATGAGGTTGCGGGAATGGTAGTCACGGTGCACGAAGACGGCATCCTGATCGAGCGCCGCGTTGATCAGCAGGTTGCTGACACTCTCCCACGAGGCTTCCGCCGCGGCGGACCACTCGTAGCCGAGATGGGTCCCGCACAGCCAGTCGTGAAACAGCGCGAGTTCGCGACGAATGAACGGCGCGTCGAAGGGCGGCAGCCACTGCTCGAAGGCCGCCCCGCCCTGCTGCATCGTCGCGAGTGCATCGAGTGCGTCCGAGTAGAGCGCATCGGCGCGCTCGGGGGCAGCGGCAAGTTCGTCGAGGTACAGGCGCGTGCCGAGATCGGACAGGAGCAGGAAGCCTGCCGCAAGGTCGGATGCGAGCAGTGCCGGTACATTGAGGCCCATCGACTCCAGCTGGCTCTGGACGGTAACGAAGGGCAGGCAGTCCTCCTGCTCCGGCGGCGCGTCCATCGCGATATAGGATTTTTTGCCCAAGGTGACCCGGAAGTAACGCCGGAAACTGGCATCTCCGGAGGCCGGTGCGAGATCGAAATCACCGAGCGACGGCAGGCTCTGCAGCCACGCCCGGAGGGCGTCCAGACGGCCATCGCTCCCGCTAGTCTGCTTGTTGATTGCCGACCTCCGTAACGCATTGAAGGATATACGCGCTTTTGCGAAGGTATCACTTCCGAATGCCTGATAACATCCCGCTATTGCAGTCAAGGGCAGTGCAGCGGGCCCGACCGAAAACCTGTCGAAACTTGATCCCGAGAAGCCTGAATTTCGTTTACGCGCTGTCGTGCGCGGCCGGTCTGTATGCGTCACCGGCAGTCCTGGCGGACGACAGGCCCCTCGCCTGTGAAACCTCGCTCGGTAGCAGACTCGAACTCGACCGCACGCTGACCGCCGAGCCGCCCCGAGACGACGAAGTCATCGAGTTTCTGACCGGCTCGCTGGATGCGCGGCTCGGTGAGCCTGCCGGGGCAGAGCTGCGCGGCGGCGTCGTACTGCGGCAGGGCAATCGGCTCGCCGGCGCCGACGAGGCCGACATCGACCCGCTGACCCGGTCCCTGTACCTGCGCGGCAACGTGCGTTACGAGGACCCGGCGACCCAGATTCTGAGCTCCAGCGCCGAATTCAGTTACGACGCCGGGCTCGTCCGCTTCAGCGGCGCCGAGTTCTCTCTCGGCGCCAGCCGGTCACGCGGCAGCGCAGAGGCCCTCGAGATCAACCGCGAGGGACGCCTCGAACTCGACGGTGTGACCTACACGACCTGCCCGCCCGAATCGCCCGACTGGCTGCTGATCGCAAAGTCGATCGACCTCGATACCCAGAACGGCATGGGCAAGGCGCGCGGCATCAAGATGCGCTTCAAGGGAGTCCCGATCTTCTACGCGCCGGCGATATCGTTCCCTATCGGCGATGCCCGCAAGACCGGCGTGCTGACACCGGAAATCGGCAGCTCGGCCCGCGGCGGCAACGAGTTAAGGATGCCCTTCTACTGGAACATCGCACCCAACTACGACGCGACGATTACGCCGCGTCTCCTTACCCAGCGCGGGCTGCTGCTCGCGAGCGAGTTCCGCTACCTTACCGAGGAAAACTCAGGGTCGCTTTACGGCGAGTACCTGCCCGACGACGACCAGACGGGGACGAATCGCTATCTCGCCCGCGTCAATCACCGGACCGAGTTCAGTCGAGCCTGGCTCAACCGGATCGACTTCACGCAGGTGTCCGACAGCCAGTATTTCGAGGACCTCGGCGGCAGCCTGAGCGTAACGGCGCTGACCCACCTGAACCGCTCACTGCGCTTCGACTACTTCGGCCGCCGCGTCCGGTTTTTCGGCCAGGTCCAGGACTACCAGACGATCGACGATGCCATCGTCCCGCTCGACGAGCCCTACCGGCGCGTACCCCAGCTCGTCGTCGATGGCGACTGGTCGGTCGGTCGCACCGGCCTCGACTTCGCGCTGGACGGCGAACTCGTCAACTTCGACCGCAGCGTCGGCGTGACCGGCTGGCGCATCAACGCCGTCCCCGAAGTGTCCTGGCCGATACGCAAACCGGGCTGGTTCATCACGCCTGCCGCTGCCTACGATTTCGCCCGCTACGATCTCGGCAACACGGAACCCGATGCCGAGACGTCGCCGGACCGGGGCGTGCCGATCGGCAGCCTCGACATGGGCATGGTTCTCGAGCGACCGGTGCGCAACGACAGCTGGCTCGCCACGATCGAACCGCGGCTGCTCTACGTGCACATCCCCTTCCGTAACCAGGAAGACATCCCGGTCTTCGACACGATTACGCCGGACGTCAATCTCATCCAGCTGTTCCGGAAGAACCGCTTCCTCGGCGCCGACCGCATCGGCGACACCGACCAGGTCAGCCTCGGTATCACCACGCGCATCCTCGCGCTCGACTCCGGTCGCGAGATCATGTCGGCGACGGTCGGCCAGACCCGCTATCTCAGCGATCGCACGGTCACCCTGCCCGGGTTTGACGCCGACATCACGGAGAGCTCCGATTACATTGCCGAGGTCCGCTTCTCGGCTTTCGAGAAGATCAACTTCGACTTCGCGCATCAGTGGGGTACGGGCGGCCGGGGGACGACGCGGTCACAGGCGCGACTGCAGTATCGCCCGGCGGCAAACAAGATCCTGAACTTCGCGTATCGCTTCCGCCGCGATTCGCTGGAGCAGGGCGATATCTCGTTCTCATGGCCGATAGCCCGCCGCTGGAATTTCGTCGGTCGCTATAACTACTCGTTCCGCGATCAGAAAGCCCTCGAGCAGTTCTTCGGCGTCGAATACGAATCCTGCTGCTGGGGCGTTCGCTTCGTGACGCGGCGCTTTATTTCACGCCGCGACGGAACTCAGGACACGTCTGTCGGTCTGCAGCTGATATTCAAGGGAATGGCGAGCGTCGGCACGGCCGCAGACCGCCTGCTCGAACGTGGTATTCTTGGCTACTCGGCAAATATTCGGTAGTAAAAAGTGTTGAAAATCAGTCAGTTGATCGCGGTTTCGGCCCTGGTCGCCGCGCCCCTGCCGGCGCTGGCCGATCTCTCCGAAACCGGCGAGTTCCTGGACGGCGTAGCGGCCGTCGTGAACGAAGGCGTCGTGATGCGGTCACAACTCACCGAGGAAACGGCGAACATCATCCGCTCGGCGCAGGCACAGAACATCCCGCTGCCGCCGGCGGACATTCTTCGTGAACAGGTACTCGAACGCCTGATCGTCAAGGAAATCCAGCTGCAGCGCGCCGAGCGCATCGGCCTCAGCGTATCCGACCAGATCCTCAACAACGTCATCTCCGAGATCGCCGGCGAGCAAGGCATCACGCTCGCCGACATGCCGCAGTTCCTGGCAGCCCAGGGCGTCAACTACCAGGACTTCCGCAACAGTCTCCGCGAGGACGTCACGCTGGAACAGCTTCGACGCATCGACGTCGGGCAGCGTATCAACGTCTCCCGTCGTGAACTCGAGCAGTGCCTGATCGACCTGGAGACCAACGTCGTCGCCAACTCGCAGTACAACCTCTCGCACATCCTGGTACCGCTGCCCAATGCGGCGACCGCCGCCCAGATCGAGGACGTTCGCGTCGCCGTCGAGGCGGTCTACGACCGGATCACGGAAGGCGCGGATTTCCGCGAGATGGCAATCCAGTATTCTCGCGGACAGACGGCACTGCAGGGCGGATCGCTGGGCTGGCTGCCCGGCGAACAGGTGCCGAGCATCTTCACGGACGTGCTCGCGCCGATGCGCAAGGGCGATGTCTCCGAGCCTTTCCGGACCACGGGCGCCTACCACATCATCAAGGTCGACGACATGAAGAGCGCCGTCGAGCGCAGCACCATCGACCAGGTGAAGGCGCGGCATATCCTGGTCACGCCGAACGAGATCATCGACGAACAGACGGCGCGGCAAAAGGTAACGGATGCACTCGAGGATATCCGGGAAGGCGCCGATTTCGCCGAGGTTGCCCGGCTGACGTCGGATGACCCGTCGACCGCACCGCTCGGTGGTGACCTCGGCTGGACCGGGCCCGGTACCTTCGTGCCCGAATTCGAGGCCATGCTGAACAGCCTCGAGATCGGCGAGATCTCCGAACCGTTCAAGACGCCATTCGGCTGGCACATCGTGCAGCTCGTGGACACCCGCGTCTACGACAACACCGAGGACCTGAAAGAGCAGAACTGCGGCATCCGTATCCGCAACGGCAAGCTCGAAGACGAAATCCAGCTCTGGATCCGGCGCCTTCGCGACGAGGCCTTTGTCGACGTCAAGATCTGACGGCAGGGCGTCCGATTGCGCACGCTCGCTCCTATCCTCGTCACGGCCGGTGAGCCCGCCGGTATCGGCCCCGAACTCTGCCTGACGCTGGCGGCCGAGCGCGATCCGGCCGGCTTCGCGGTCGTAGCGGACCCCGCTCAGCTCGCCGCCCTCGCCGCGGCGCTGTCCATCAACGTCACCCCCCGTATCGTCAGCGACGACCCCGCGGACTGGCCCGAGGCACGGCCCGGCGAGCTTTTCGTCGTGCCGCTCAGCTATCCCGAGGCGATCGAGGCGGGCCGGCCCGATCCGCGGAATGCCCCGGCCATGCTCGAGGGCCTCGCGGCCGCTATCGACGCCTGCAGGGACGGACGCTTTCGCGCACTCGTGACCGCGCCGCTGCAGAAGAGCACCGTCAACGATGCGGGCATCCCGTTCTCCGGACACACCGAGTTCCTGGCGGAGCGCACCGGCGCCGCGCAGCCGGTCATGCTGCTCGTCGCCGGCGACCTGCGGGTCGCGCTGGCCACGACCCACCTGCCGCTTCGGGACGTGCCGGACGCGCTGAACCCCGCCGCGCTCGAGACGATCCTGAGGCTGCTCGATGCGGAGCTCACCACGAAATTCGGCATCGAGCAGCCGCGAATCGTCGTGTGCGGGCTCAATCCCCACGCTGGCGAAGGCGGACACCTCGGCACCGAGGACGACCTGGTCATACGGCCCGTGGTCGAAAGACTGGCTGCCGAGGGCATGAACGTTATCGGCCCGCTGCCGGCCGACACAGCGTTCACGCCCGCCGTCGGCAGGAAAGATGCCGTACTCGCGATGTATCACGACCAGGGGCTGCCGGTACTCAAGTACGCGGGCTTCGGGCACGCGGTCAACGTCACGCTCGGGCTGCCGATCGTCAGGACCTCGGTCGACCACGGCACCGCCCTCGATATCGCGGGCCGTGGCCAGGCGGACCCGGGAAGCCTGCTGGCGGCTTTCGATCTCGCCGACACGATGACGCGCCGATGAGCGGGCACCGGGCCCGGAAACGTTTCGGTCAGCACTTCCTCGTCGACCTCGGTGTCGTCGATGCCATCCTGCGGGCCGTTGCGCCCGGCGGCGACGACACGCTCGTCGAGATCGGGCCGGGGCTCGGCGCGCTGACGGAATCGCTCGCGGGCTCGGCCGGCCGCCTGCACCTGGTCGAACTCGACCGCGACCTCGCGGCCGCCCTGCGCGAGCGCTGGGCGGGCAACGACAGGGTCACCGTCCACGAAGCCGACGCGCTCCGCTTCGACTTCAGGACGCTGGGACGAAACCTGCGCGTGGTGGGCAACCTGCCCTACAACATCTCGACGCCGCTGCTGTTCCACCTGCTCGACCAGCAGGCCGCCGTTTGCGATATGCACTTCATGCTGCAGAAGGAAGTCGTCGACCGCATCGTGGCGGCACCCGGCAGCAAGGCCTACGGCCGGCTGAGCATAATGCTGCAGGCCTATCTCGCGACCGAGCCGCTGTTCGACGTGCCGCCCACGGCCTTCGATCCGCCACCGGCCGTGAACTCCGCGGTCGTCCGCCTCTACCCGCTGCCGCCGGACGTCATCCGGCCGCATGACCGCGATGCCCTCAGTTCGCTGCTCGCCAGCGCGTTCAGCAAGCGACGCAAGACGCTGCGGAACGCCCTCAAGGACACCGTTACGCCGGAGGAACTCGACGCGGCCGGCATCAACGCCGCGGATCGGGCCGAGGCCGTGCCGGTCGACGCCTGGGTTCGTCTCGCCAACGCCCGGCCGGCGTCCGGCTAACGAAGACGGCGGCGCTTGGGCTAGAATAGCGGCTGGACCGAGGACACTTTGCCATGGATGACATGAGCGCAGACATTTGCATCGACGTCGCCACCGCGTACGTGGACGAACAGTCCGAGCCGGACGCGGATCGCTACGTGTTCGCCTATACGATCACGATTCGTAACGAGGGCGAGGTACCGGCACGTCTCAAGAGCCGCCACTGGGTCATCACCGATGCCAACGGCAAGGTTCAGGAAGTCAACGGCGACGGCGTCGTCGGCGAACAGCCGCACCTGAAGCCCGGCGAGCAGTTCCGCTATTCGAGCGGCGCCGTGCTCGAAACCCCGGTGGGTGCGATGCAGGGACTCTACCGGATGGAGGCCGACAACGGCGCCCGCTTCGACGCGCCCATTCCGCCGTTCACGCTGGCCGTCCCGGGCATGCTCCACTAGCCAGGCACGGCTCGTGGAGACGACTGCGACCGCGTCCAGGTAGCCGGTATGGCCGTATACGCAATCGGGGATATCCAGGGCTGCTACGACCCGTTCCGGCGCCTGCTCGACGAGATCGAATTCGATCCGCATCACGACCGTCTCTGGCTGGTCGGCGACCTGGTCAACCGCGGTCCCAAGTCCCTGAAGACCCTGCGGTTCGTCCGCTCACTGGGCGACGCCGCGATCACCGTGCTCGGCAACCACGACCTGCACCTGCTGGCACTCGCCTCGGGCAGCATCGAATATACGAAGCGCTTTTCGACGCTCGACAAGGTCCTGAATGCACCGGACGTCGACGACATCGTCGATTGGCTCCGGCATCGACCGATGCTGCATTACGACGAGGAACTCGACACGCTCCTCGTGCACGCGGGCATCTATCCGACGTGGACGGTCCGGAAGTCTCTCGCGCGTGCCGCCGAGGTCGAGGCAGCGCTTCGCGGCAGCAACTACGCGAAATTCCTGGGCAACATGTACGGCAACACACCATGGCAGTGGAGCAGCGAACTGAGCGGTAGCCGCCGCCTCCGCTTCATCGTCAACACGCTGACCCGGATGCGCATGATCACGGCAACGGGCCGGTTGAATTTCTCCCACTCCGGGTCGCCGTTCGCGGCGCGGAAAGGTCTGCTCCCGTGGTTCGACTACCCGAAGCCCGGCTGGGGAAAAACCCGTATAGTGTTCGGCCACTGGTCGGCCCTGGGCCTCGTCGCGCTACCCGGGCTGATCTGCCTCGATACGGGCTGCGTCTGGGGCCGCCAGCTGACCGCGGTCCGCGTCGACCGGCCGGCACTCCGCGTTTGCCAGGTCCGCGGCCAGGGCGCGGACAGCAGTAACCGCTACAACGGCAAGAAGAAATGAGTGAAGCATCCCTCAAGCCATTCGACCTCCAGCGCTGGATCGACGCGCATCGCGAGCAGCTCAGGCCGCCGGTGTGCAACCAGCAGGTCTTCGAGGACAACGACTTCATCGTGATGGTGGTCGGCGGTCCCAACCAGCGTGACGATTACCACCTCGACGAGGGCCCCGAGTTCTTCTACCAGCTCGAAGGCGAAATGTTGCTCCGGACCGTCCAGGACGGCGAGCGCGTCGACATCCCGATCAGGGCCGGCGAGGTCCTGATGCTGCCGCCACGGGTGCCGCATTCCCCGCAGCGTTACGCCGACTCGATCGGCCTGGTCGTCGAGCGCAAGCGTCTCGACAACGAGCTCGACGGCTTCATGTGGTTTTGCGACAACTGCAATCACAAGCTCTACGAGGAATACCTCTACGTCGACGACATCGTCGAGCAGCTGCCGCCCGTCTTCGAGCGTTTCTATGCCGACGAAACGAAGCGAACCTGCGACCGCTGCGGCACCGTGAAACCCGCCGCCTGAGCCTCTCGATCCCGGACATGAACCAGCATTTCGAAGACAGTCTTGAATTCGCCCGCCAGCTCGACCGCGAGGACGAGCTGGCCCCGTTCCGCGCCGAGTTCAATTTCCCGGATCGCCGCAACGGCCATGATCCGGTGTATTTCTGCGGTAACTCGCTCGGTCTGCAGCCGAAACTCGCGCGGACCCTGGTCGAGGAAGAGCTCGACAACTGGGCGCGCTTCGCCGTCGACGGGCATTTTCACTCCTCAAGGCCGTGGACCCGTTACCACGAAGGCTGCGTCGACGGCTTCGTACACGTGACCGGTGCCAAGCCCCACGAAGTCACGGCAATGAACACCCTGACCGTGAACCTGCATATCCTGATGGCGAGCTTCTACCGGCCGACGCCGACGCGCTACAAGATCGTCATCGAATCGAAGGCGTTCCCGTCCGATCGCTACGCCGTCGCGTCGCAGCTGCGCATGCATGGCTACGACCCACAGGACGGCGTCCTCGACTGGACACCACGCGACGACGAGCGCCTTTACGTCGAGGACCTCGAAGCGCTGCTGGACGAACACGGCGACAGCGTCGCGCTCCTCCTGCTGCCCGGCGTCCAGTACTACAGCGGCCAGGTACTCGACATGGCGGCCATCTCGGCCATCGGCCGGCAGCGCAGCATCACGGTCGGTCTCGACCTCGCTCACGCCGTCGGCAACGTCGAACTCGCCCTCAACGGGTGGGCACCGGACTTCGCCGCCTGGTGCACCTACAAGTACCTCAACTCCGGACCGGGCGCGATCTCGGGTGCGTTCGTGGCAGAACGCCACCTCGCCGCCGACAACCTGGATCAACTGCACGGCTGGTGGGGCAACGACCCCGCAACCCGCTTCCGGATGGCGCGTGATTTCGACCCCGCGCCGGGCGCCGACGTCTTCCAGATGAGCAATCCGCCGATCCTGTCGCTGGCCCCGGTACTGGGTTCGCTCGATATCTTCCTGCGCGCATCGATACAGGCGCTGCGCGCGAAATCGGTACGGCTCACCGGTTACCTCGACTGGCTGCTGACGCAGCGTTTCGCCGCCGAGATCCGGAGCATCACGCCAGCGGAGTCCCGCGGCGCGCAGCTGTCGCTGGTCGTAACCGCCGACGGCATCGAACCACGGGCCGTCTTCGACAAGCTCGTGGAGCGCAACGTCACGGGCGACTGGCGCGAACCGGACGTCATTCGCGTCGCGCCCGCGCCGCTCTACAACAGCTTCGTCGACGTCTACGAGTTCGTCGAGCGGCTGGAGGCCGTTTTCGCCGAGCTCCGTACCGCGGGATGACCCGGCCCGTCAGCATCATCGGTGCCGGCCAGTGCGGCACCCTGCTCGCGGTCATGCTCGCGCGGCTCGGCTTCGAGCCGACCGTATACGAGCGTCACCCGGACCCGCGTCTCTTCGACGCAGAGGCCGGCCGGTCGATCAACCTCGCGCTGGCGGCGCGTGGCATCAACGCGCTTCGCCAGGCCGGGATACTCGACCTCGTCGAACCGCTGCTGGTGCCGATGCGCGGCCGCATGGTCCATCACCTCGACGGCAAATCGGAGTTCCTGCGCTACGGGGCCGGGGCGGACGAGGAGATCTACTCGGTCACGCGGATAGGCCTGAACAAGCTGCTGATGGACGTGGCCGAAACGACGGCGGGCGTCTCCCTGCGCTTCGAACAGCGAGCGATCGGCTACGACGCGCTCGACCGCAGCGTGCACATGCGCGACGTCCGCTCCGACGAGCTCTACGAGGTGCCGGCCGACCCCCTGTTCGCGGCAGACGGCGCCGGCTCGATCATCCGCCGCTCGTTCGACGGCACCGACACGTTCGGCGGCATCGAGACGCTGCTGCGACACGGCTACAAGGAACTCGAAATACCGGCAGGGCCCGACGGCAATTACCAGTTACGGCCGGATGCGCTGCACATCTGGCCGCGCGGCGGCTTCATGCTGATCGCGCTGCCGAACCCGGGCGGTGACTTCACGCTCACGCTGTTCCTGCCCAACGACGGCGAGACGAGCTTCGAGTCGCTCGGCGACAGAGCCGCCGTCGAACGGTTTTTCGAGGCGCAGTTCCCGGACGCGGCGGCGCTCATTCCCGATCTTGCCGACGACTTCCTGCAGCGGCCCGTCGGCATTCTCGGCACCGTGCGCTGCCGGCACTGGCATGAACGCGGCAACGTGCTCCTGGTCGGCGACGCTGCCCACGCCATCGTGCCGTTCCACGGCCAGGGCATGAACCTCGCTTTCGAGGACTGCGTACTGCTCTCGAAGATCGTCCGACAGCGCGGCCCGGACTGGGCAACCGTCTTCGCACTCTACGAGTCGGAGCAGCTGGCGAATGCCAACGCAATCGCGGACATGGCGCTGGACAACTACATCGAGATGCGGGACACGGTACGGGATCCGAAGTTCGCGCTGCGCAAGGCGCTCTCGTTCGAACTGGAACGCCGCATCCCGGGCTACTTCATCCCGCGCTACTCGATGGTGATGTTCCACGCAGACATTTCCTACCTCACCGCGCAGAAACGCGGTGAGGTTCAGAACGCCCTGCTCGAGGAATTTACCGAGCATGCCGCCAGCCTCGACGAGGTGGATATCGACGCGGCCATTGCCGCCGCGGTCGAACGCCTCGAGCCGCTCTCGGCTATCCGGACCGATCTAACACGAGGAGCGTGAAGCCTGCGGCATGCCGCTCGTCGGCGGCATGATGCTCGCGCGACACCTCGGTCCAGGCGCCGGGGTCCAATGCCGGAAACGTAGCGTCGCCGTCGATCGTCGTCTCTACGCGCGTCAGGAAGATGCGATCGGCCCGGTCGAGAAACGCGCGGTAAATCGCACCGCCACCGATCACCATGACCTCCGCTGCATCCGCCAGCAGTTCCAGTGCCGACTCCGGCGAGTCCACGACCGTGGCTCCGTCGGCGACGTAATCCGGCTGCCGGGTAATGACGACGTTGTGCCGTCCCGGCAGCGGCCGGCCGATCGACTCCCAGGTCTTGCGGCCCATCACGACCGGCTTGCCGAGCGTGATCCGCTTGAACGCCCTGAGGTCGTCCGGGAGATGCCAGGGCAGCCCGCCGTCCCGGCCGATCACGCCGTTCTCGGCCACGGCAACCACGAGAGAGATCCGCATCGTTCAGACCGCGACCGGTGCCGGGATGTGCGGATGCGACTCGTAGTTCAGGATCTCGAAGTCCTCGAACCGGTACTCGAAGATGCTGGCGGGCCGCCGCTTTATTTCCAACTGCGGCAGCGGCAGCGGCTCCCGGGTCAACTGCAGGTCCGCCTGCTCTAGATGATTCAGGTACAGGTGGCAATCGCCGCCGGTCCAGATGAAATCCCCGACGGCCAGGTCGGCCTGCTGCGCGATCATGTGCGTCAGCAGCGCGTAGGATGCAATGTTGAAGGGCACCCCGAGGAATATGTCGCAGCTCCGCTGGTAGAGCTGGCAGGACAGCTTCCCGTCGGCGACGTAGAACTGGAACAGGCAATGACACGGCGGCAGCGCCATATTGTCGACCTCGGCAACATTCCAGGCACAGACGATGATGCGCCGCGAATCGGGCGTTTCCTTCAGCTGCCGCATGACCTCGGCGACCTGGTCGATCTTGCGGCCGTCCGGCGTCGGCCAGCTGCGCCACTGCACGCCGTACACCGGGCCGAGGTCGCCGTTCTCGTCCGCCCACTCGTCCCAGATCGAGACACCGTTCTCCTTGAGATAGCGGATGTTGCTATCGCCGGACAGGAACCAGAGGAGCTCGTGGATGATCGAGCGCAGGTGCAGCTTCTTGGTCGTGACGAGGGGAAAGCCCTCGCCCAGGTCGAAGCGCATCTGGTGACCGAAGACGCTCAGCGTGCCGGTGCCGGTGCGGTCTTCCTTGCGAGCGCCGGTCTCGCGGACCCGGCGCATCAGGTCCAGGTATTCACGCATGCGATCGGGACCCCTTGTTGCCGGTGGACCCCGGCGCCCGCCGGTAAGCCAGAACCAGCATCACCACGCCGAGGATGAACATCGGCATCGAGAGGACCTGCCCCATCGTGACCCAGCCGAACGCCAGGTAGCCGAGATCGGCATCCGGGACCCGGTAGAACTCGATGATGAAGCGAAACAGGCCGTAGAAGATCATGAACATGCCCGACACCGCCATCCGGGGTCTCGGTTTGGCGGAAAAGATCCACAGGATCGCGAACAGGACGAAACCTTCGAGCAGTGCCTCGTAGAGCTGCGAGGCGTGCAGCACCTGGCCGTTGACCTTGAAGCCCCATGCGACGTCAGTCGGTTTGCCCCAGAGTTCACCGTTTATGAAATTGCCGATGCGCCCGAAGCCTAAACCCAGCGGCACCAGCGGCGCGACGAAATCCGTCATCGTCCAGATGCTGTGGCCGAGCTTGCGGGCGAACCAGCCCATGGCCGCGACGACGCCTAGAAGCCCGCCGTGGAAGGACATGCCGCCCTCCCAGATCTTTACCGGGTACAGGGGGTCCGCGAGGAATTCATCGAGTCCGTAGAACAGCACGTAGCCGAGTCGGCCGCCGACGATGACGCCGAGCATTGCGTAGAAGACCAGGTCGTCGACCTGCTGGGCGTTGATCGGTGAGTCGGCACGCTTGCAGCGGATACGGGCCAGCCACCAGCCGAGCAGGAAGCCGATGACGTACATCATCCCGTACCAGCGAATCTTGAGGAAACCGATCTCGAAAATGACCGGATCGATATCGGGATAGGTAAACATGGCGGCGAGGCCCGTCGCTCTGGAAGGCGGTATGATAGAGAGTTTGGCGCCCTGATTACAGGGCCGCGCGGACACGGAACCCATGCGAAACCGACTGGCCGGGGAAACGAGCCCCTATCTCCTGCAGCACCGCGATAACCCGGTGCACTGGTACCCCTGGGGCGAGGAGGCGTTCGAGGAAGCGCGCCGGACCAATCGTCCCGTGTTGCTCTCGGTCGGCTACTCGGCCTGTCACTGGTGTCACGTGATGGCGCACGAGTCGTTCGAGGACGAGGCGACGGCAGCGGTCATGAACGAGCTGTTCGTCAACATTAAGGTGGACCGGGAAGAGCGGCCCGATATCGACAAGATCTACCAGACGGCCCACCAGCTGATCACACAGCGCCCCGGCGGCTGGCCGCTGACGATGTTCCTCGACCCGGACGACCAGCGGCCGTTTTTCGGCGGAACCTATTTCCCGAAGGACGCGCGCTACGGAATGCCGGCGTTCGCCGACCTGCTGCGGAGCGTGGCGGATTACTACCGCGACCGCCGGGACGATGCGAAGTCCGAAGGCGCGAAGATCAGCGAGGTTTTCGACAAACTGGTGCCCCCGGTCGACCCGGACGCGACGCTCGATGCCGCCCCGCTCGACGGCGCGCGTGCCGTGCTCGGTGAGAATTTCGACCAGGAATACGGCGGCTTCGGCAGCGCGCCCAAGTTTCCGCACCCGGTCACCCTCGAGCACCTGCTGCGCCGTTGGCGCGCTACGGCGAACGCCGCGGAACCCGATGTGGACGCGCTGTACATGGCGACGCTGACGCTAAAGCGCATGGCGGACGGCGGCATCTTCGACCACGTCGGCGGCGGCTTTTGCCGTTACTCGGTCGACCGCTACTGGCAGATTCCGCACTTCGAGAAGATGCTGTACGACAACGGTCCGCTGCTCGCGCTGTACGCCCAGGCCTGGCTTGCGAGCGGCGAACAGGCCTTCCGGGAGACCGCGGAGCTGACGGCCGACTGGATGCTCGCGGACATGGTCTCACCGGAAGGCGGCTTCTACTCGGCGCGGGACGCCGATTCCGAGGGTGAGGAAGGCCGCTACTACGTATGGACGCCGGACGAGGTTGCCGCATTGCTCGAGCCCGACGAATACGCCATCGTCAGCCGCTACTGGGGCCTCGACGGCGATCCGAACTTCGAGGGCAGCTGGCACCTCGCGCTGCGCATGGACTTCGGCGAAGCGGCCGGGGCTGCCGGACTCCCGAAACAGGAGGCGCGCGAGCTGCTGTCCACGGCCCGGGCAAAACTGCTCGAAGCGCGGGCGGGACGGGTGCCGCCGCTCCGCGACGAGAAGCAGCTGACATCCTGGAACGCGCTGGCGATCCGCGGGCTCGCGATCGCCGGGCGGGCGCTCGAGCGCGACGACCTCGTCGACGCCGCGGGGCGCGCGCTCGACTTCGTACAGAGCACGCTCTTTGCCGACGGGCGGCTCCTGGCGACGTACAAGGACGGCCGCGCACGCTTCAATGCCTACCTGGACGACTACGTCTTTTTGATCGACGCGATCCTCGAGTACCTGCAGGCGCGCTGGGATACGTCGCTGCTCGATGTCGCCGTGCGGCTCGCCGACCGCGTGCTCGAACACTTTGCCGACGCCGACGGCGGCGGCTTCTTCTTCACCTCAGACGACCACGAAGCGCTGATGCATCGGAGCAAGCCGATTGCCGACGACGCCCTGCCCGCGGGCAACGGCGTCGCCGCCTACGTGCTGCAACGACTGGGCTACCTGCTCGGCGAGACCCGCTATCTCGACGCGGCGGAGCGCACGCTGAAGAGCGCATGGCGGGCCCTCGAGGAATACCCGCACGGCCACGTGATGCTGCTGATTGCGCTCGAGGAGTACCTCGAGCCGACCGAGACCGTCGTCATCCGCGGGGATGCCCACGATGTCCGCGAGTGGCAGCGCTCCGCCGCCAAACTCTATGCGCCGCGGCGGATGGTGTTCGCGATCGACCGAGACGAGGCGGGCCTGCCCGGCGCGCTGGCCGAGCGGGCCGCGAGAGCCGGCGAAACCCTCGCGTACCGCTGCCTGGGCACGCATTGCGACCTGCCGGTCACGACCTTCGAGGCTCTGGCGAGCGAGATGCGAGGTTCCGGGGCAAGCGCGGGCTAGGGCGCCGCGCGAGGCCGCGGTCGGATCGCGGTCGACGCGTCCAGGCAGCGAGGCGCGGGGTTCGAGTGGTTCCCGCTACTCGTACCAGGCCTCGAAGGTGGCGAGTTCGCCGTCCGGACCCAGCAGGATCAGCCACGTACTGCGGATCTCGTAGCGCTCGGTTGCCTGCAGAACGCCGTGGAAGCGATCCTCGACCGCCATCGACGGACAGGCTCGCATCGTTCGGGCGAGGTTGCCGAATGCGAGCGCCGAACCGGTGACGGTGTACTGGCCAGTGAAGCTGTTGCAGCCGACGAATCCCGAAACCGTCTGTGTCGGGGCGTCGAATTGCAGGAAGTACATCTGCTCGCCCGCCCCGGGATTCACGCGCTCTCCGGCGAGTGACCTGAGCTGCCAGCGTGTGCCGTCGAACCCGGCATCTGCCACCGGTGCCGCGCCGCCACCGCTTCGCACCAGCACCAGGTCCGCGCTGTCGGGGTTGCCCCGCGTCAGCACCGGATAGCTCCGATCGGTCACGAACAGGAGACTGTCGCCGCGCCTGATCGTCGCGCGCACTGCGTACTCCATGCGTGGGTCGATCGCCGCCGTGTCATAGACGAGTTCGTACGCTATCGGGACCTGGCCTGCAGGATCGATAATCTGTTCGGCGATTGTCGTAGCCGCGACATCCTGCCGCGATACGTCGAGCAGCATCACCTCGGCGACGGCATCCGGCGGAAGCGCGATGCGCTCACGGTAGGATACGGTCCCGCTGACCATGCCCGACGAGTTGCCTTGTTGCGATTGCACCGTCTCGTCTTCGGCCTTGTCACAGGCCGTCAGCAGCAATGTCCCGACTATCCCGGCCACGACAACCATGAACGCCTGCCCGGAGACCTTCTTGCCCATTCGTTTCATACTGTTGCTCCATAACCTGTAAGCGGCCCAGCGAGAGTACCTGCCTGGTCACGCGGCCAAAAGACCCAGGCGGCCAATTGCGAGTATTCAGGCAATCACCCCGAAAGCACGTCCGACCGCCGCCGTCAGTACCATCGCCAGCGAACCCCAGAAAGTCACTCGCAGGGCACCGACGGCAATGCTCGCACCGCCCGTGCGCGCCGCCAGCCCGCCAAGGAGGGCCAGGAAAACGAGTGACGACAGGGACACCGCGAGTATCAGGCGCGCTCCCGGAATCGCCCAGGCCACCAGCAACGGGAGCAGGGCGCCGACCGTGAACGTCGCCGCGGAAGAAAGTGCCGCCTGAACCGGTCGGGCACCCGCCGTCTCCGAAATGCCGATTTCGTCACGGGCATGCGCGCCCAGGGCATCGTGCGCCATGAGCTGTTTCGCGACCTGCCGCGCCAGTCCGGGCTCGACCCCTCGCCCCTCGTAGATCTCTGCAAGCTCTTCCTCTTCGGATTCGTAGTGGTGCTCCAGGGACTTCCGCTCGAGTTCGAGGTCTGCCGCCTCGGTGTCCGACTGGGAGCTGACCGAGACATACTCTCCTGCCGCCATGGACATCGCGCCCGCCACGAGGCCGGCAACCCCCGCGATGAGAATGTTTTCGTGCGCCTCACCTGCGGAAGCAACGCCGATAATGAGGCTCGCAGTGGAAACGATGCCGTCATTGGCCCCGAGCACTGCCGCCCGCAGCCACCCGACGCGATGCACCTTGTGGGCTTCCTCGTGGGTCATGTCATGACCCGCTGGGTGTTCGTGCTTTCAAGCATGTCTCGCCCGAAACCGGTCGGAAGCCGTTATTTTACCGCAGAACATTTGAACGACTGATATGCCAAGCACGATGATGACGTTACTCCGCCGCCCTGCACCCGGCTACCGAAGCCCTCATCCGAAAAGGACATCGGCGAACGCTTGCCACGCCGGATGATTCGCGATCGTCAGCTTCGCGACGAACGCCGCAACGAACAAGCCCGTTCCGACCAGGGTCGCCCAACTGGGTCGACGTCGCGTGTAAAGGTCGTAGCCGATCAACGCCAGCAAGAGCCCCAATTCGAACAGCAGGATAAACGGTGGCGTTCCTCCGAGGGTGAAGACCAGCCGCGAGGCGGCCGGATCGATCATCAGGATGCCCGCGAGCAGCATCAGGCGTTTGTGGGCGGCGGGCGAGCGCCGGTTATACACGGCAAGGCTATACGCTATGACGAAGTTCACGATGTCGGTAAACGGAAAAATCACCGATCCGGCCTGCGACAGGCCGGCGATGCTGAAGCCCGGCCTTGCGTAAGCGCCGCGGGTCACCAGGTAGCCGAAAAAGACGATCGCGACGGCGAGGACGACACTGGTCGCGCCGAGGCGCCTGTGCAGCCGGACCCTTCCCGAGGTGACCAGACCGGCCTGTACGCAGAAGAGCAGGAACCATGCAACGAACACCGCGCCGTGGACCTGCAGGAGCAACGGCACCGACGCGATTCCACCCGGCCGCGCCAGCATCGGCGGAACGAAACCTGCAACGACAATCGCCGTCAGCAGCACGCCCATAACCAGGAAGAAAGGCTCGCCTTGCCGGCGTTTGATCAGGGACTGCTGGTCGATCGTCGGGTCCTCTCTCGACTATTCACCGCGGCGCGCCCTCGATCGCGTTGCGGCGCGCATCGCGGGGAAACACCTGTCGTGCGCCGGGATCACGCTGACCGTGAGAACGACAGCGGAGTTGACTGGCAGTCGAGAACCTGCGGCAGCAGCAGAAAATAATCGATCCCCTGGACGACCGCAAGCCGGCCACAGCCCTGAATCCGCATCGATGACACGACTGCGAGCCAGGTGAAGAACCGTGTTCTGTCGGCTATTTTGCGGATCCCGATCTTGTTCGCGGTGTCATAGCGGGAGGTGGCGTATACCGTTTGCCCAGCCGCCGTTCGTTGAGACGTTCGACGAGCTCGGCGACGAACGTCGTCACCGAATCGAGCTTGCCCTGCCGATAGCCGCGAATGGTGTTGTCGCCCTGGGTAATGACATAGCAGTGCCAGTCGGTCCCCGGCATATCGCGCGGCGAGCCGGAGGGAGCAATCGAGACGACGGCATAGTCTTCCTTGCGCGCAGGTCCGGGGACGGTTTCGACGGTCTCTGTCCCG
>JAZBNZ010000099.1:0-2369 GCA_036350895.1 Woeseiaceae bacterium | reverse complement strand
GGCTTCGTCCGCCGTGCGCACGAGAACGGCGATACGATCGTCCGCGGCGGCAAGGTGTTCAGGGAAGGCGGTCTCTGGTACGAGCCGACGCTGATCTTCCCGAAAAGCAACGACTCCGAGGTCGTGCAGAGCGAGATCTTCGGTCCGGTGCTGACCTTCCAGACCTTCCGGGACGAGGTCGAGGGCATCGCGCTCGCGAATTCGACGATCTACGGCCTCTCCGGCATCGTCTACACCGGCAGCGCTGAGCGGGCGGAGCGCGTCGGGCGAGCGGTCCGGGCCGGCACTGTCTGGGTCAATACCTTCCTGGTGCGGGATCTGACCGCCCCCTTCGGCGGAGTCGGCGCGAGCGGGCTCGGCCGCGAGGGCGGGCACTACGCGCTGGAGTTCCACGCCGACCTCAAGACGCTGCAGATCCTCGAGGGCTCCTGCCGCTAGGGTCCGCGGCCACTACGGGCTGCGAAGTACGCACGAACAGAAAACGGCGCCACGCAGGCGCCGTTTTCTGTCGGGGACAGGGAGAGCCGTCAGTCGATGTCGGGCAGCGATTCCCGCGCGAGCGTCGTACCGGCTTTCCAGCTCACGCCGATCTCGTGCCAGTAGCCCGCGATCAGCTCCTTCGGCGCGATCGACGTCAGTTCCTCGACCGGCGAATCGAAGTACTTGAGGTCGAAATCGCCCGTGAAGCAGCGCCCGAAGTCGACGTCGAAGCCGGACATCGTCACGATCTCCGAGAGGCTGTCGGTGCCGTCGGTCTCTATGGCCGGGTACCAGCGGTTGTGCAGCATCGGGTTCGCGTTCACGAAACCCGGTTTGGCGGCCTCTTCGCGGATCGTGAAGCGAGCATCGGCAAGCCGGCGATCGAAGGCGGCAAGCGTCGCCCCGAAGGTACCGCCGGGCTCGAGCCGCGGTCCTGCCTTGCCGACGTAAACGGGACGGCTCATCTGGATGGAGCCCAGCTTCTTCGGGTAGCCCTGGTGCTGGCCGCGAATGATCGCGAATTCCTTGTCGACCCAGATGAAGGCGCAGCGCGAATAGGTCTGGCCGCGCCACTTGCAGCGGATGACGATGAACATCTCCTTGTACTGGCAGCGGACGGGGTCGAGGACTTCGTTGAAGTCGTCGGAGCAGCTCTGCCAGTCGGCCCAGATCGCCGCGACGGCACCCGGGTCGTCGTCGGCCAGCTCGATCCCGTCGGGCAGCAGTGCCTTGACGGCGTCGACATCGGTCCGGTACTCGAGGGTGATCAGTTCACCGGAATAGTGCCAGGGCACGGGCGGCAGGATTGCCGATTTTCCGGTAGCGGTGCGCGGGTAATAAAAACCGGCCATCGCGATATCCTCGCTAGTCTCGTGTGGGTTGGGTCGAACGGGTCGAGGCACTACTGTGACGGCTCGACCCGCGTTAGGAAAGCCGCGGCCGGGCAATTGTCCGTAAATGCTAAGTTGAATTCTGGCCAGGCGGCATAATGGCGCGAACACGAATTCACGAACTTCTACTTCCCCGGGGCGACGAATGACGACCGAATACCGCAAGATACTGCTCGATGGCTACCCGATCCTCACGGTGCGCGAGGGCGACAAGCTCGTAACCCGCGATGGCCGCTCGGTAAAGATCGACGTCGCCGTGCACCTGCCGCCGGTCGAGCCGACGAAGATCGTCTGCGTGCATTTGAACTACCATAGCCGCGTCGACGAGTTCATGACGAAGCTGCCGCCGGCCCCGACCTATTTCCACAAGCCGGTCACGGCGCTGAACTCGCACAACGGCGACATCGTCCGGCCCGAGCGCTGCAAGTGGCTCAACTACGAGGGCGAGATCGCGATCGTCATCGGCCGGCACTGCCGCAATATTTCACCCGACGAGGCCGGCGACTACATCGCCGGCTACAGCGTCGCGAACGACTACGGCCTCCATGATTTCCGCGATACGGACGCCGGCTCGATGCTGCGCGTCAAGGGCTCCGATACGCTCTGCCCGGTCGGTCCGGGGCTCGTCGAGGGCTGGGACTTCCGCGGCAAGCGCATCCGCACCTACGTGAACGGCGATGTCGTGCAGGACGACACGACCGACAACATGGAGTGGAACATGCACTACCTGGTCGCAGACATCGCGCGCACGATCACGCTCGTACCCGGCGACATCCTACTGTCCGGCACGCCGGCCAACAGCCGGCCCGTCCAGCCCGGCGACCTCGTCGAAGTCGAGGTCGAGGGCCTCGGCAAGCTCACCAACCGCATCGTCCACGGCCCGACGCCGATCCGCGACGACGTCGGTGCGCAGCCGACCGAATCCGAGGAGGTCATCTCGACCGCCATGGGCGGCGACTGGGAGCATCGCGGCAAACGTGCCGCCAAGGGCGAGGGCGC
>JAZBNZ010000098.1:0-6998 GCA_036350895.1 Woeseiaceae bacterium | reverse complement strand
TCGATACGCTCGTGACCGTCGACCCGCACCTGCACCGGACGAAGAGCCTCGAAGCAGCGATTCCCGTGCGGCATGCCGTGACGCTGACCGCGGCGCCGGCAATGGCGGCCGCCCTCGTGAAACGGGGCGATCTGCCGGTGCTGCTCGGCCCCGACGCAGAATCCGAACAATGGGTGGCGCGGATAGCCGGGATGGCGGGGTTCGATTACGGCGTCGCGCGGAAGCGGCGCGCGGGCGACCGCGATGTGCACATCACGCTGCCCGATACCGAGTTCTCCGGACGCAACGTGGTCCTGGTGGACGACGTCGCCAGTACCGGCCAGACGCTCGTCGAAACGGCACTGGCGCTCGGCTCACGGGGCGTCGAATCGATCTCGGTCATGGTTACGCACGCGCTTTTCGTCGGCGATGCGATCGAGCGCCTGAACGCCGCCGGAGTCACGGACATTTCGAGCACCGACAGCATCGGGCACCGCACTAACCGCATCCCGCTGGCGGGACTGCTGGCTGCCGGTCTCGACACGTGCTGAGTCGATGACCGGCCGCCATCCGGACGGCGCATCGGGTGATATTCCCGTGACCGATCCGGCCACGCCATGGGCTCGCGATGCCGGTGCGGTACTCGACTCCCTCGGCGTGGACCCTGCGGTTGGCCTCGATGGCGCAGGCGTGGTCGAGCGTCGCGGGCGCTACGGGCCGAACCAGCTGCGGGCGATCCGGCAAAGGCGGCTCCGGGAGATCCTGGTCGATCAGTTCAGGAGTATCGTCGTCGTTCTGCTCGCCGTGGCCAGCACCGTCGCGATTGCGATCGGCGACGTCGCCGAGGGCATCGCCATCCTCGCGGTCATCCTGATCAACAGCACGATCGGCTTCCTGACCGAGTGGCGCGCCGTTCGCTCAATGGAGGCGCTGACCCGGCTCGGCCGCGTCGAGACCGTGGTGGTCCGCGACGGTGCGACGGTTTCCATCCCGGCGGAAGAACTGGTGCCGGGCGACATCGTCGTTCGCGAAGGCGGGGACATCGTCACGGCCGATATCCGCCTGCTGGAAGCCGCGAAGCTGACCGCGGACGAGTCGACGCTGACCGGCGAATCGATGCCGGTCAACAAGACGACGGAGGCGATCCCTGCCGATACGCCGCTCGCCGATCGCCACAACATGCTGTTCAAGGGCACGTCCATCACGCGCGGCTCCTGCAAGGGCGTCGTCGTCGCGACCGGTCTCGCCACCGAGCTCGGCCGTATCTCCGAACTCGTGGAGAGCGCCGAGGCGCAGGAAACGCCCCTCGAGAAACGACTCGATGCGCTGGCACAGCGGCTCGTGGTCGTGGTCCTCTCGATCGCCGTCGCTATCGCCGCAGTGGGAGTCGTCGCCGGCCGCGGCACCTACCTCGCAATCGAGGTGGCGATCGCACTGGCCGTGGCCGCCATACCCGAGGGTCTGCCGATCGTTGCGACGATCGCGCTCGCCCGCGGCATGTGGCGGATGGCAAGGCGCAACGCGCTGGTTGCCCGCCTGTCTGCCGTCGAAACGCTCGGTGCCACCAGCGTTATCCTGACGGACAAGACCGGCACGCTGACCGAGAACCGGATGACCGTCACCGCGATCCGGCTGCCGGGCGCGGACACGCTGGCCCCGGCCGCATCCGGCCGGTTCGAGCCGCCGGAACCGCTCGCGGACGCCGTCGATTCGCTGCTGCTGACGGCTGCGCTCTGCAACAATGCCGTGCTCGGGGCGGGTGAGGACGATCCTCCGGCCAGCGTCGGTGATCCGACCGAGGTCGCCTTGCTGCGAGCCGCCGCCGCCCGCGGTATTCATCGCGATGCCATGCTGGTCGAGTATCCCGAGGTCCGGGAGCATGCCTTCGATCCCGATACGAAGCTTATGGCGACGGAACACGATGCGGCGGGCGGGACGCTGTTTGCCGTCAAGGGCGCCCCCGAGGCCGTGGTGCCGATCTGTTCGACAGTGAGGGCGATCGACGCCAGCGAAGCCATGACGGACTCGCGCCGCGAGCGCTGGCTCGAGTATGCGAGGAATCTCGGTGCCGCCGGTTTGCGCACGCTGGCGGTGGCTCGCAAGTCCGGCGTTGCGGGGGACCCGGACCCGTACCGCGATCTCGAGTTGCTCGGCGTCGTCGGTCTCGAGGACCCGCCCCGGCAGGGTGTCGGTGCAGCGATCGAGCGCTGTCGCGATGCCGGTATCGCCGTGCTGATGGTTACCGGGGATCATGCCGCGACCGCTCGCAACATCGCGACCGCGCTGAATATCGTGGAGGCCGATGCCGGTCCGGGTGCCTTCCTCGACGGCCCCGAGCTTGCTAACGCGCTCGGGACGGGTGATGCGGACGCTCTCCGCGGTGCCAGGGTCTATTCGCGCGTGTCGCCGGAACAGAAGCTCGAGCTGATCACGTACTACCAGCAGCATCGGCAGGTCGTCGCGATGACCGGTGACGGCGTCAACGATGCGCCAGCACTGAAAAAGGCGGATATCGGCGTCGCCATGGGCGTGCGCGGTACGGCTGTCGCGAAGGAAGCGGCGGCAATGGTCTTGCGCGATGACGAGTTCGGGACGATCGTCGAAGCCGTGGCCCAGGGCAGGGCGATTTACGAAAACATCCGCAAGTTCGTCGTCTACCTGCTGTCCTGCAATATCAGCGAGGTCCTGGTCGTGGCTCTCGCCACGCTTGCGGGCGCGCCGTTACCCCTGTTGCCGCTGCAGATACTGTTCCTGAACCTGGTCACCGACGTGTTTCCCGCGCTCGCGCTCGGCGTCGGCGAGGGGGCGCCGCGGCTGATGCAGGAGCGTCCCCGGCCGTTCGATGAAGCGATCCTGACGCGGCGGCACTGGACCCGGATCGCGCTCCACGGCGTCGTGCTGGCACTGACCGTCCTCGGCGCGATGGCGCTGGCGGTATTCCAGCTGGGCTTCGACGCCGACCGCGCCGTGACAGTCTCGTTCTGCACGCTGGCCCTCGCGCAGCTCTGGCACGTATTCAACATGCGTGAAGATATGCGTGCCGTCTTTTCGAACGAGATAACCCGGAACATCTGGGTCTGGGCCGCGGTATTCGTTTGCGTCGTGCTGGTGCTGCTCGCGGTCTACGTGCCCGTCATCGCGGATCTCCTCGATCTCGTCGACCCGGGTCCGGCCGGCTGGGCCGTCATCCTCGCGATGAGTCTGCTGCCGCTCGTGACGGCTCCGCTGGTCCGGGCGCTTACGCCCGCATCGACCCGCTTCGGATAGTTGACATAAGCCAGGCTGCGCTGCCTCACGGCGCGGGCACCGATCCGTGGAGCGGTTCCGCACAATTGTGTGGCCGAGCACACAGTGACGGAGAGGCGAATTTGCTATAAGACCGTCTTGATCAGCGTGCGCCCAGTGGACGGGCGGAGCCGGGAATACAGGAAGGTATATGCTGGAGACGATCAACAGAGCCCGCCCGGGCAGTATCCTGCTGGTACTGCTTGCATCGCTCCTGGGTGCCTGCGCATCCGGCCTGACGACGTCATGGCCGGAAGAGCCCGTCGAGGCGGAGGCGGTTCCCGCCCCGGAGCCGCTGCCTGAGATTTCGATAGAGGCAAACCGCAAGCCGGCGGAGCTCCTGCCGCCGCCGGTCAGGAAGACGACGCCGATTGCCATTGTCGTTTCCAGCCGGCAAACCGCGTACACCGACGTGGCCGCGGCCCTGATCGAGCGCTACGACGACGCGCACGTCTACGAACTGGGCGGCGACGACGCGGCGACCGGGGGCGTGATCCGGAATATCGGCGACATCGGCAACAGCGCCGTCGTCGCGATCGGCCTGCTCGCGGCACGCTCCGCCGTTTCACTGACGGACGTGCCGGTCGTCTACTGCCAGGTATTCAACGACCAGGAACTGGACATCGCCTCCGACAACGTCCGCGGCGTTGCTGCCTACAGCCCGCTCGAGGCGCAGCTCGATGCCTGGCTCGCCGTCGACCCGGAGCTCCGGCGGATCGGGATGCTCGTCGGTGAGGGCCACGAAGACCTCATCGCAGAGGCGAGGGGCGCCGCGGAGCGGCGCGGCGTCGACCTGCTCGTGCGCACGACGCATTCCGACCAGGAGACCCTTTATGCATTTCGCCGCATGAGCCGCGACATCGACGGCTTCTGGTTGTTTCCCGACAGCCGCGTATTGAGCGCGCGGGCGCTCCGGGAGATGGCCCAGATCGCGGAGAAGAACCGGGTACGTTTCGCGGTGCCGAACGAGGGGATGCTGTCGCTTGGTGCGGCGGTGGCACTCACCACCGTCGCAACGGATATCGCAGCGGTCATCGGTGAGGTTCTCGAGCGCATGGCGCGCGGCGACGTCGATTCCCTTCCGCGGCTGTCGCAGCTCCGCGAGGTCGGCGTGAAGACGTCGAGCGCCATGGCGGAGGCGCGGTGAACGCCGTCGTCCGGTCTGGCCGTCGCTTGATGGATCGGCTTGCGAAGCGCTGGCAGGATTTCCGTGACGCCGGCGGCAAGCGCGGGCTCGTCAACGAGATTCTCACGATTCAGCTCGTCAGCGCCGCGCTCGCCGGGTCGCTTGCGGTCGCCGGCCTGTACTGGGGCGGGCAGTGGGTGCTGAAGGACAACTATGCGCGCTGGGCGCTGCAGTGGACCAACGAGCTCAACGAGCTGGCGGCGCCGCTGTACTTGGCGGAGGACGACGAGGCGGCGATTCGGCTCGAGAGCTACGTCGAGCGCTACCCCGAGATCCGTCGCGTCCGCTACTACGACCGGAACGGCGAAGTCATGTTCGTGGTCCCGGCCGCAGAAACGGAAGACGCGGTAGACCCACTCGAGGAGAAGCGCGTAGCGGCGGCGACCGAGGTCATGTCGGCCGATACTCCGTTCCTGATGAAGGGCGGCGTCATCAATGCCCGCCGGTTCGACATTCTCGCGCCGGTCTGGGTGGAGACGCTGCCGGAAGGCACACTGTTCGGCGACGACCCGCTGCAGGCTGACGTGACTGCCAGCCGCGAGCTGCGCGGATTCATTGGTCTCGATCTCGACTTCGAGGTCTTTCATGACGGCCTGCTGAGCAACATGCGGGATGCGGTTCTCGTTCTCCTGGTCCTGCTCGCCGTCCTGGGTGTCTACGGCCGCCACGTACTGAGGAAGGCGCTCAGGTCGGTCTCCGATCTCGAGCAGCCGATCCGGGACATCGCGCTCGGTGACCTCGACGTCAACTTCAAGCCCGCGGTGCATCGCGAGATATCCGATGTCGTCGAAGCGCTGCAGACGACGGTGGCGGCGCTGTCGGATCGCGACGCCCGCCTGCGACAGCTGGCGAACCACGACAGCCTGACGGGGCTGTTCAACCGCCGCCGTTTCATCGAGGCGCTCAAGCACGAGTCGATCAAGGTCATGCGCGAAGGCCACGAGAGCGCGCTGCTGTTCATCGATCTCGACCAGTTCAAGTACATCAACGATGCCTGCGGGCACCCCGCCGGCGACCGGCTGATCTGCAAGGTCGCCGACGAACTGCGTCGCTGTGTCGGTGAGAGCAACGTCGTCGCGCGCTTCGGCGGGGACGAATTCGTCGTGTTGGCCCGCGGGTCGGACGAAGCGGTGTCCGAGGCGATGGCCGAGACGATTCTGAACAGCATGCGGCGCATGGCGCACGTGGAGGACGGCCGCGTGTTCTATGCCCACTGCAGCATCGGCGTCGCGATCATCAGCAACGAGAATCTCTACCACGACGACCTGATCCAGCAGGCCGACCAGGCCTGCCGCGAAGCCAAGCTCGCGGGCCGCAACAGGTACCGCATCTTCGATGCGAGCGAGGTAGCCGAGCAGCGCCAGAATGCCGATGTAAGCTGGGTGAACAGCCTGCGGGAGGCACTCGACGAAGATCGCTTCGAACTGCGTTTCCAGCCGATCAACCGGGTCGATACCGGCGAGACCGTCCATCACGAGGTCCTGATTCGCCTGCGCGGCGAGCACGGCGACGCGGTGGCGCCGGACGCGTTCCTGCCCTCCGCAGTTCGTTTCGGACTGATGAGCGAGATCGATTTCTGGGTCATTCGTAACGCTGCCGCCGCCTACCAGCAGCACCAGTCGACGGTGCAGGGACTCCGGCTGGCCATCAACCTGTCGGCACATGCGTTCGAGAACGACAGCCTGACCGATTACGTCCGGGCCATGTTCGAGGAATACAAGGTGCCGCCCAACAGGATCATCTTCGAGATCACGGAGAGCCTCGCGATCCGCCGGCCCCTGCACGTGGATCAGCAGATCAACACGCTGCGCGAACTGGGCGTCGCGTTTGCACTCGACGACTTCGGCACCGGCTACAGCTCCTTCGGCTACCTGCAGCAGCTCAAGTTCGACTATCTCAAGATCGACGGGACGTTCGTGCGGGACCTGCCCAATAATCCCGTTGACCAGAAGATGATCCGGCTGATCGCCGAGGTCGGCCAGGAGGCCGGTATGCAGACCGTCGCCGAGTACGTCCAGGATGCCGAGACGATGTCACTCCTCGCGGAACTCGGCGTGGATATGGCCCAGGGCCACTTCGTCGGCGAAGCGACGATGGAGCCCGAAGCGCGGGCCACGCCCATCCTCCTCGACACGCATCGACTCCGGAAGCTCCGCAAGTAAACCGCGGCCGGCGGCTGCTGGTAATATCCGAAGCCTGACCCCGAATCGCGCGTCGCTGCGTTTCAAGGCGTGAGTCAGACAGGGAGAACCTATGAACAAACTGCTCATCACGCTCGCCGGCGTGGCGTTGACCGCCTGTGCGAGCGCCGCCCCCGAAGACCTCCAGGCGTTCCCCGCCCCCGAAGCCGGTATGACGCGGTACGTCATCCGCTTGCCGGCTCTCGAGCAGGAGAGCGACGCGCAGGTCGAGCTGATCGTCGGCCGCGAGTTCGAGGTGGACTGCAACATCCACCGTTTCGGTGCCGTCCTTTCCGAGCAGGTCGCGAGTGGCTGGGGCTACAGCTATTACGTGATAGACCGCATCGACGGCCCGTTGAGCACGATGA
>JAZBNZ010000097.1:0-2241 GCA_036350895.1 Woeseiaceae bacterium | reverse complement strand
TAATCTTCATAGCGACGCCCTTCCGCTGCCCACCGAGACCTTGCTTCGTAAGCTGCGCGAAAGCCCGGGTAGCGATGCATGTTTGCGGCCAATGCGTCGATCAAATATTGGCCACCAGCGCCGGTTTGTTCCGTGATCGCGTACCTGACAACCCATCGGTTATAGGTCTGGCTGATATATATGTCGACGATGCTCTGAAATGTCGCCTGGTCGGCTTCGTTGAGTTCTGCTCCTGCGCAACCCCGAATCCAGAGATCTGCGCTTTCTGCGATCCAGATTCGAAGATCCCGCTGTTGCTCGGTCGATCTATCGATTAACTCAAGCCTCGCAATATCGTCTTCCTGGCGAATTTGAAAGCCGACAAAAACCAGTGAGGCAACGATAGAGATTATGCCAACCGCTTCAGCAATTGCCCTCCACTTCTCTTTTTGCATGCTATGGCCTCAAAGTATCTGTTGCTAAGGTACACGCCAAACTCGAATGCCCGCCGTCGGGTTCACGTTCTGCCAGTCCACTGCGAACTGCTCCGTCTGCCGCAGTCAGCCGAGAGCAGACTGGGCACGACTGCCGAAGTTAGCGATGCCGGCTTGGGAGATCCCGTTTTACACCAGGTCGAGTGCGTAAGGTTTGAGCGTCTCCAGGGGCACTCGCTCCAGTGCGCGCCGGTGGGTTGCCTTAAGGTGAACCCGCGGCGCCACGCCGTGTCGCTCCGCCTCGTGCCAGCGGCTGGCACAGAGACACCAGCGGTCCCCGGGTTTCAGTCCCGGAAAACCAAACTCGGGACGCGGCGTGGTGAGGTCGTTGCCCCGCGTGCGGGAAAACTCGAGGAATTCCCCGGTGAGCACGGCGCACACCGTGTGCGAGCCCCCGTCCTGTTCACTGGTGTTGCAGCAGCCATCTCGGAAAAAACCCGTGATCGGGTCTTCGCTGCAGGATTCCAGCGGTTCGTCGAATACGTTGAGTGATTCGTTCATCCAGCCCCTTCGCTTATCCATTGACAGGAAATCCAAAACCAATCACCAGCAGAGGTGAGAGAAGCTGCGTTACGGGTCAGCGTCACGAATAGTACATCGAATCTGACGAGTGTCGGCTCCCGGGCGCAAAAGGGTCGCTCGAAACCTCTCCAGAGCACCATTACCGAGCTGCCAGAGGGAAACCCCTGCAAGCGTACAGATTGGCAACCAAATCAGGCTCAGTTACGCTCTGGTCGAGACGGAGAAGGGAAGCCCATGATCCTCAGAAGACTGACAGGAGCTTTGCGTAAGCAAGACTGGATTGCGGTATTGCTCGAGGTTCTGATAGTCGTCGTCGGGATATTTGTTGGCCTGCAGGTAGACGACTGGAACGAAAACAGAAAGGCGAAGGGTGAGGAAATTGCTTACCTCGAGCGGATTATCGAAGACTTTGAAATCTCGATACGAGAAACCACCAACAACATCAAGTTCCAGGAAAGACACGCAGAACGAGGGGCGATCGTCCTGGATACCCTGACCGAATGCGATATTCCGACCGAGCTGCAACTGGACTTCGCCAACGGTATTTACCATCTCGGCAAGATTTCGCCGGTCGAATTCGCTCACACGACCATAGACGAACTCAAATCTGCCGGGAGATTCCTGATCTTGCGAAATACCGAGCTCCGTCGGGAAATCAGCCAGATGGTGCAAGACTATGAGGATCACCGGGCATTTATTGACGACCTGCGAGGCAGGCTGGCCCCCCAGGTCAATTACGTCGACAGTCGGATAGCGCTCACAATCAGGGGGCCGGTGGGCGGCAGCGCGGAAATCACCTGGCAGGACGTGGATATGGTTTTCCAATCGCTATGTGAGGATCGACGATTCTTCAACGCGGTATCCGCCGCAGTCAACTACTCCTGGGATGTTGTAGCGGCGAATATTTGGCTGGCCGGGGAAATGGATGAGCTGAAGACAAGGATCGAGTCAGAGCTTGAATCTCTCCGGGGCACCTGAAGACATTTCGACGAATCAACATATCGAAAGAAAAACAGCCAAGTGGAGCCTCGATGGCTGTCCGCCGCCATCTTGCGGCAGCTTTTTCTGCTTCCGCGAGTCGCGGCAACAAACGGAGTATGCGACACAACAGCAAGCGAAACTGGAAATCAACGACGATACACGGCCTTGCCGCCGACAAAGGTCATCGCGACTTCGACATCCTTGAGTCGCCGCGGGTCCATCGTCAACAGGTTGTCCGAAAGTACGACGAAGTCCGCGAGCTTCC
>JAZBNZ010000096.1:0-2325 GCA_036350895.1 Woeseiaceae bacterium | reverse complement strand
GCGTCTCGGACCCGGTTTACGCCCGCGAGGTGGTCCTGGTAGCCGCGATCGAAGAGATTCTCGGCCGCGAGTTCGAGACGCGTGGCGGGGCCGAGCTGCCAGCTCCCGTGCAGGTTCAAGATGCCATAGCCCGGGGTCGGTATTTCGTCGTTATACCGCGAGACGTCTTCCTGGGCCGCATAGGCAACGAGCTCGGTGCGAACGAGGAACGCCGACGCCATGTAAGTCACGGCAAGGCTGCCATTAAGCGGCGCGATCCGGTAGAGATTGTCAGCGACATCACGCCGCTTGCCGCGAGCGTAGCCTGCTGCCGCGTCTATGCGGACACGCGAGCCGAGTGCATAACTCAGCGCAAGATCGAAACCGTAGATTTCGGCATCCACGTTGTCGAAACGAAGTGCACCGTTGCCGGACATCATACCGGCCAGCATGTCTGCCGGCATGCTGTCCGCGGGCACGCCCTGGATATAGTCGTCGATACGCCGGTAATAGACCTGCGGACTCAATGCCGCCGACCCGGCCGACCAGTCGATCCCAAGCACGATTTCGCGGGAACGCTCTGCCTCGAGCCCCAGGTTGCCGACGTAGTTGCGGCCGTCAGCGAGGCCACCTGTGGCCTGCAACGGCAGCCACAGGTAAAGCTCCTGGTAGGACGGCGCCCTGGCGCGGCTCCCGAGATCGACGGTCGCCGCCAGGTCGGACGCAAGCTGCGCCTCGAACTTGAATATGGCATCGAGGTTCGAGAACGACTGTCGGCGCTCCGCCGCGTTGAAGGCATCCGCCAGGAGCCTGGCGGCATCGCCCATACCTCCCATGAGTCCGCTGAAAGCGACTGCGTCCGCGTCGCTGTCAACCCTCACCTGCCGTAAGCCGAACTCCCAGGACGTACCGTTCTTTTCCTGCCCGGCAGCCAGGTACACGGCGACGACATCCCGCTCGATGTCGTTGAAATTCTCGATGAAGAAGTTCGCGTTATCGGGGTTCGTGATCAGCGAATCGTGGCTCGCGAAGCGGCCATCGACGCCTAAGGATATCGTCGTGTCCCGGTACCGGCCTTCAGCCGCCAGCGTCAGGAGGGTGCCGCTGCCACCGGTCCTGTTCTGCCGGTAGGCCATCGGTGTCGGTGGCGGCGGCCGCAACGAGAAATTGTCCATGACATGGTCCACGTCGTTGTAGCCGGCACTGGCCGACAGTCTCCAGCGTGGAGAGACCTGTCGCTCTGCCTTGAACCCGTATAGCATCGTGTCGATGTAGCGGATATCCATGGCCAGTGCGGGCGTCCCGGTATCCCGGGTCTCCAGGCCGCCGGCGTACACGAGCAGTTCGCCCGTACCGTCGTCGTAGGCGTAGCTCAGGTCGTATCGATCGCGGGACAGCCGTGACGGGATTATCGTTCCCGCGGGCGTCTCCTGGTCGTCTGCGCGATCCGCCTGGCCGACGACGCTAATGCGATGAGAACGGTTCGCGAGGGTCAGCCGGCCCGCGGCCGTCGTTGCGTCGCCGTTGTCGAAATAGCGGGCTCCGGCCATGCCGGCCAGGCCGAACGCGGCGTCGTCGCCGAAGCTGCCGCGGGCAATATGCGCATCGATGCTGCCCCCGATCGCATCGGGGGTGCTGGCAACCCCGGGGATGCCCCGTTCGAGTACCAGTGCCTCGGTGATCATCGGCGACACGTAGGACAAGGGAGCATCCATCGCATTCGGGCCACCCCCGATGACGCCGATACCGTCGATGCTGACGCCGACGCGGTCGCCATACAGGCCGCGGTACTGCGCGATTCCGGACAGTCGGCCGTTACGGTTGACGTCACCGCCCGGTAGTTGTTTCAGGGCGCTGGCCGTGTCCATGACGAGCGTCGACTCCACGGCGACGGTCGCAGATCGCGACGTGATCTCCCGTGAACCCTCCACGACTATTTCATCAATTTTTTCAGTGATTTGTTGATCTTTTCCCGAATCAATCTCAGAAGATTCGGCGCCAAGCGCATGGCCGGAGACGGCCAGCAGGGTCACGAGCGAACAAGCCGCTCTTCGACGGACGTACATATTGGAGACTCCCCGTGTACCCGGTCGCGCAGCATGGGCGCAACCGGTTCGACTAGTGAATGGGCGTTAGCTGAGGTACAGCCGCCCCGGGGGAGCGCGGGTCTCGGGGAGATAGCGCGGGATAGCGTCCCATTCGACGATCGATGCCGGGATCGCTGCGGCGGGTGGCTCACGAACGCTGTCCAGCGGCCAGGCCGCATCGTCGACGTAGACCATCGACAGCATGTGCCCGACGGCGCACGGCTCGTGTTCGCCTGCAGCCGCGTCCGCATGCCCGGCG
>JAZBNZ010000095.1:0-16568 GCA_036350895.1 Woeseiaceae bacterium | reverse complement strand
TGTTGGTGGTCTGGAACGGGTATTCGCCGAGCGTCGCGACGCGCAGCCGTCCGCTCGGCAGCGTCTCGATGCCGTGCTCGGCGAACCACTCGGGCGGGTTCGGCCTGAACCCGAAGGCGATGATCACGGCATCGGCGGGCAGGATCTCCTCGGTACCCGGAACGGTCTCGGGGCGGCGCCGGCCGTCGGGGCCCGGCTTGCCGAGCTGCGTCTCGATCACCTTGACGCCGGTCACGCGATCGGAACCGACGATCTCGAGCGGCTGCCGGTTGAAGAGGAAATTGACGCCTTCCTCCTTGCTGTTCCAGACCTCGCGCCGGGACCCCGGCATGTTCTCCTCGTCACGGCGATAGGCGCAGCTCACGCTCGCCGCGCCCTGCCGAATCGCGGTGCGGTTGCAGTCCATGCCGGTGTCGCCGCCGCCGAGCACGACGACGCGCTTGCCCTTCAGGTTGATGAACGGCGGCGCCTCGCTGCCGAACCCTTCCATCTGCCGGTGGATGTTCGAGACGAGATACGGGAGTGCGTCGTAGACGCCGTCGAGAGTCTCGCCCGGAAAGCCGCCGCGCACCGAGGTATAGGTTCCCATGCCGAGGAACACCGCATCGAACTCGTCGCAGAGCTCGGCGAACGGTTTGTCCTCGCCAATGCGGGTGTTCAGCACGAATTCGACGCCCATGCCTTCCAGCAGCCTGCGCCTCTGCAGCACGACCTGCTTGTCGAGCTTGAACGGCGGGATGCCGAAAGTCAGTAGCCCACCGATCTCCGGGTAGGCGTCGAAGACGACCGAGCGGATGCCGTTGCGGGCCAGCACGTCCGCGGCGGCGAGCCCTGCCGGCCCCGCGCCCACGATGCCGACGCGCTTGCCGGTGTCGACGACGTGCGACATGTCCGGCCGCCAGCCCTGCCGGACCGCTTCATCGGTGATGTAGCGCTCGACGTTGCCGATGCTGACGGCGCCGATGCCGTCGTTCAGCGTGCACGCGCCTTCGCAGAGCCGGTCCTGCGGGCAGACCCGGCCGCAAATCTCGGGCAGGGAGTTCGTCTGGTGCGAGAGCTCGGCGGCCTCGAACAGCTTGCCTTCTTCGATCAGCGCGAGCCAGTTCGGTATGTAGTTGTGAACCGGGCATTTCCACTCGCAGTACGGGTTGCCGCAGGACAGGCAGCGGCCGGCCTGCTGCGCGGCGTCCGCGCCGTCATAGCTGTCGTAGATCTCCCCGAAGTGCTGCACGCGCTCCGCCGCCGGCTGTTTTTCCGGGTCGCGGCGCGGTATCTCGAGGAACTGCAGGGGATGCTTGGCCATGACCGTCCTACGCCGCCCTTCTGAGCGATTCGATCAGCGAATCGATCTCGGCGGCCTTCGGCTTGACGAGCCAGAAGCGCGGCAGGAAGGTACGGAAGTCCTCGAGGATTTCGGCGGCGAGCTCGCTGCCGGTCAGCTCATGGTGCTGAATGACGAGCTGCCGCAGGTGATGCAGGTGCGCCTCCATGCTTTCGGGCGTGATGCGATGGATGTCGATCAGGTCGTGGTTGTAGCGATCGACGAAATCGCGATCGAGGTCGAGCACGTAAGCGAAGCCGCCCGTCATGCCCGCGCCGAAGTTCACCCCGCTGCGGCCGAGCACGACGACCACGCCGTCGGTCATGTACTCGCAGCAGTGATCGCCGGCACCCTCGATTACCGCCGTCGCACCCGAGTTGCGCACTGCGAAACGCTCGCCCGCGCGACCGGCGGCGTAGAGGTGACCGCCGGTTGCACCGTAAAGGCAGGTGTTGCCGATGATCGACGTGTCGCGGGCTACGTAGCCGGCGTCGTCCGGCGGCCGGATCGTGATGCGACCGCCCGACATGCCCTTGCCGACGTAGTCGTTGGCGTCGCCGACGAGGTCGAGGTTCAGCCCGCTGACGTTCCAGACGCCGAAGCTCTGCCCGGCCGTCCCGCGTAGCCGCACATCGATGGGCGCGTCGGCCATGCCCTGGTTACCGTGCAGGCGCGCAATCTCGCCGGCGAGCTTCGCGCCAATGGAACGATTGAAGTTCCGGACCTCGAAGCCGAACTTGCCGCCGGTCTTGTTGCGGATCGCCTCGCGCGTCACCTCGAGCATTTCCTCGGCGAGTTCGCCGCGATCGAAGGGCTCGTTCCTGAGGTCGGTGCAGAACTGCGGCACGTCTTTTGCGAGCCCGTTGTCGGAGATGACCGGCCGCAGGTCGAGACGTGCCTGGCGCCCCGTCTCACCGGGCTTGAGTTCGAGGAGATCGACGCGGCCGATGAGTTCGTCCAGCCGCCGCACGCCGAGGGCCGCCATGCGTTCGCGAACCTCCTCGCCGACGAAGCGGAAGAAATTGATGACCATCTCCGGCAGGCCGATGAAGTGCCGGCTGCGGAGGACCTCGTTCTGCGTCGCGACGCCGGTCGCGCAGTTGTTCAGGTGACAGATGCGCAGGTACTTGCAGCCCAGCGCAATCATCGGCGCCGTGCCGAAGCCGAAACTCTCGGCGCCGAGCATCGCCGCCTTGATGACGTCGAGGCCGGTCTTCAGCCCGCCGTCGGTCTGCAACCTGACCTTGTGCCGCAGGCCGTTGGCGCGCAGCACCTGGTGCGCCTCGGACAGGCCGAGCTCCCAGGGGCTGCCAGCGTACTTCACCGAGGACAGCGGGCTCGCGCCGGTGCCGCCGTCGTAACCCGAGATCGTAATCAGGTCGGCGTAAGCCTTGACGACGCCGGCCGCGACCGTACCGACGCCGGGCTCGGCCACGAGCTTGACCGAGACGAGCGCGTCGGGGTTGACCTGCTTCAGGTCGAAGATCAGCTGCGCCAGGTCCTCGATCGAATAGATGTCGTGATGCGGTGGCGGCGATATCAGGCCGACGCCGGGCTTCGCGTAGCGGAGCCGGGCAATCAAGTCGTTGACCTTGTGGCCGGGGAGCTGGCCGCCTTCGCCGGGTTTCGCGCCCTGCGCGATCTTGATCTGGATGACCTCGGCGTTGACGAGATATTCCGCCGTAACGCCGAACCGCCCGGACGCCACCTGCTTGATCTTGGAGACCCGCTCGGTGCCGTAGCGCGCCGGGTCCTCGCCGCCCTCACCGGAGTTCGAGCGCGCGCCGATGCGGTTCATCGCGATGGCGAGCGCCTCGTGGGCCTCGGGCGACAGGGCACCCAGCGACATGCCGGCGCTGTCGAAGCGCTTCAGGATTTCCTCGACCGGCTCGACCTCCTCCAGCGGGACCGGCTCACCGGCAGGCCGTGCCGTCATCAGGTCGCGGAGCGTCGCCACCGGCCGCTCGTTGACGAGCTTCGCGTAGGCCAAGTAGGTGTCGTAGTCACCCGAGCGCACGGACGCCTGCAGCGTCGCCACGACGTCCGGGTTGTAGCAGTGATATTCACCACCGTGCACGTATTTCAGCAGGCCGCCCTGCGTGATGGGCTCGCGCGGTTCCCAGGCCGATTTCGCCAGCAGCTTCTGGTCGTCCCAGAGGTCCTCGAAATTCGCACCCTGGATGCGCGAGGTCGTGCCATGGAAGCAGCGGTCGACGACGGCGCTGTCGATGCCGACGATCTCGAACAGCTGCGCGCCCCGGTAGCTCTGGATGGACGAGATGCCCATCTTGGACATGATCTTGAACAGGCCCTTGCGGATGCCGCGGCGGTAGCTGCGCCCCAGCTGCTGCTGCTTCGGAATATTGCCGCGTCGCGCGATGTCGTGCAGCGACTGGTAGACGAGATACGGATAGACGCAGGTGGCGCCGTAGCCGATCAGGCAGGCGAAATGATGCGGATCCCGGGCCACCGCCGTTTCGACGATGATGTTGATGTCGCAGCGCAGGCCCCGTCGTACCAGGTGATGGTGCACGGCACCGGTCGCCAGCAGCGCGTGCACGGGCAGCTTGTCCGGATCGAGATAGCGGTCGCTCAGCATCACGATCTGGATGCCGTCGCGGGCGGTTTGCTCGGCCTGCTCGCAGATGCTGTCGAGCGCCTCCTCGAGCGACAGCGACTTGTCGACGTTGAGATCGATGAAGCGATGGTTGTCGGCGTGGAGATCGGGGCCGAGCAGCTGCCGCAACTTGCGCTGCGACAGGACCGGCGAGTTCATGATTACCTGCTCTGCATGTTCCGGGCCGATGTCGAAGAGGCTCGATTCGCGACCGATATTGGTCTGCAGCGACATGACGATGCGCTCGCGCAGGCTGTCGATCGGCGGATTCGTGACCTGCGCGAATTGCTGCCGGAAATAGTCGAAGGGCGAACGCACCTTGCGCGAGAGCACGGCCATCGGCGTGTCGTCGCCCATCGAGCCGACGGCCTCCATCTCGGCCTTCGCGAGCACCGCGACGACATCGGTCAGTTCCTCGCGGCTCAGGTTGAACATCTTCTGGTAGGACGCAAGCGTCGGCGGGTCCATCGGCTCGGCAGCCGTGTGCACGTCGACCAGCTCGGAATCGAGGTAGCGCACGCCCTGCTTGAGCCACTTCTTGAACGGCGCCCGCGTCTTCAGCATGTCGTGGATGTCGTCGTTGTACAGTAGCCGGCCGTCGATGAGGTCCACCGCAAGCATTTCGCCCGGGCCGAGCCGGCCCTTCTCGACGACATCGCGCTCGGCGTAGTCGTGCACGCCGACTTCGGATGCGATCGTGATGTGCCGGTCCTTCGTGATCACGTAGCGCGCAGGCCGGAGGCCGTTGCGGTCCAGGCAGCAGACGGCGTAATGCCCGTCGGTCAGGACGATGCCCGCGGGCCCGTCCCAGGGCTCCATCTGGCAGTTGAAGTATTCGTAGAAGGCACGCACGTCCGGATCGATATCATCGACCGTCTGCCAGGCGGGAGGCAGCAGGATGCGCATCGCCTGGATGACGTCCATGCCGCCGGCCCTGAGCACCTCCAGCATGTTGTCGAGGCTCGACGAGTCGGAACCGGTCAGCGAGATGATCGGGTTCAGTTCGCTGATATCGTCGAGCTTGTCGGAGCGGAAATTCTTCGCCCGGGCCAGCGCCCAGTTGCGGTTGCCCTGGATCGTGTTGATCTCGCCGTTATGGGCGAGGAACCGGAAGGGCTGGGCCAGCCGCCACTGCGGCAGGGTGTTGGTCGAGAAGCGCTGGTGGAACACGCATACCGACGACCGCAGGCGGGGATCCTGGAGGTCGAGGTAAAACTCCGGCAGCGCGGCCGGCATGATCATGCCCTTGTAGCTGATCGTCGCCGACGACAGGCTGGCGACATAGGTCGTCCGGTCGGTCAGCCGGTTCTCGGCGTAGCGGCGCGCCAGGAACAGGCGGCGATTGAAGCTGTCCCGCTGCATGTCGCCGGGCGCATTGACGAAGACCTGCTCGATCCTCGGTAACGTGCGCTTCGCGAGGTCGCCGCAGACCGCAGGGTCCGTCGGCACGACCCGCCAGCCGGCTACATCCAGCCCGTTGGCCTCGATAGCCTGGCCGATAATCTCCCGGGCGACCGCGGCCTCGCCCTGGTCCTGGCTCAGGAAGACGGTGCCCGCGGCGAAGCGGTTACCGAGCGTCATCCCGGCCTCGGCGCCGACCTCGCGGAGGAAGGACTCGGGGAACTTGATCAGCAGGCCGCAGCCGTCGCCGGTCTTGCCGTCGGCGTTGACCGCACCCCGGTGCGTAAGGCGGGCGAGCGCCGCAATGGCGGTCTCGACGACCCGGTGACTCGGTTCGTCGTCGAGATTCGCGATCAGCCCGAAGCCGCAGCTGTCGCGGTCGAAGGCCGGATCGTAGAGCCCCGTATCGCTCGTTGTCGGGTCAAGTCGCTCTGTCATACCAGCTATCGGCCAGGCGCCAGGCGCGTGGCCCTCGAGTCGGTTCGTCGTTATTAAGGGTCGGGGCCGGCGGCCCTGGCCGAGCCGTGCCCGGGAGGCCGCGGCGGATCGCGGTCCGCCGACCGCCGCAAGCCCGTGGCGTCAGCAAATCGCGCTATCGAGTATATGCCAGCGGCCCGCGCGCACCTACTGCGCCGCGGGCGCAAGCGCTATTCGACTGTTAAAACAGGAGCTTATGGCCGTTTTGGCGGTCTCGCGGCGTTTGGTTTCGCGCGTAACCGAAGTCCAGGGTGTCCTGTCCGGTTAATTCGCATGATTACAGAGGCCCCGGAGGGCGCGCCGGACAGGACGCTAGCGGCCCGCGAGGAGGCGGATCGTTCCGCTGGTCTCGAACGGGACAGGCGGCGCGAACGGTACGTCCACGTCGAGCTCGCCCGCGAGGTCGTAGGGAATGTCGCGGTGGGCGCCGTCCGTGACTATGTTGATCAGCCCGGGCGCGGTCGTCAGCAGGTCGAGCTCGACGCTGATCGCGAAAGCCGAATCGCTTTGCGCCGGCACGGTGAAGTCGCCCCGGGTCTCGCCGCTTGCGAACCGGTAACCGTCGAGCCGGACGCCGTAGCTCAATGCCCGCACCGGCAGTGGGAAGGGGTTCGGGTTGGTCACGTCGAAGCCGAGCAGCACGGTCTGGCTGTCCAGGTCGAGGCGCTGCACTTCGACCCGGTTGAGACTGACGTAAGGCGCCTCGACGAGCGTCTCGGGTACCGATGCGCATCCCGCCAGGATGATGATCGCGGCGGCCATGACTCCGCCGATCCGGGTCGAGCGTTGGTTTCCGTCGTGCATACGAACCTCCCCCGATTCGTTACGCTAGCGCAGCTCCTCACCGAGTTCGCCCCAGCGAGCCCCGGTCAGCAGCCACTCCCTGCCGTCGTGTTCGAGTTCGAACTCGAAGCGGACGGCCTCGGCCCGAAGACCGAGTAATGATTCGTCGCTGCCGGCCATCCCCGTGGTCAGCAGCATGTCGGCCGCCGTCTCGCCGTACAGGTTGATCGCCTCGATGTGCGTGACGACTTTGACGTTGTCCTGTCGCAGGAACAGCAGTCTGAGCATCCGGTCGATCTCGTCGCGGCTGTTGCCGCGGGCATCCGCGTACGCCGGCGAAATCATGTCCATCAGCTCGCGCCGATCCTCGCGGCTTGCGGCCGCCTCGCCGCGCGCCACCCACTCGCGCAGCTCGGTCTCGGCGTCGGTCGGCGACTCGCAGGCACAGAGCGCCGCAAGCAGCATTCCGATCGCTGTGACTCTCGTTCCATTCACGATCCGGATCATCTGCTAGAGTGTAGCGATCTGTCAGGAAGCCCGGCCCCTCTGCCGGCGAATCCGTGACACAGGTCGCACTTTGCGTATCGATCGGTTCTCATTGTGCGCGTGCAACATGACGCCGTTATTGCCGTCCGGGAAACATTTATGACTGTCGAAGCAGAACGCGAGTCCGGTGACGCGACGGTGACCGGCGCCGATAGCGAACGGATCGAAGCCATCCTGTCGTTCTGGTTCGAGGCGCGCGGCCCGTCGGCACCGCAGATCGATCGCCGCATGGATGTCTGGTTCGGCGAGGACCCGGAGTTCGATCACGAGATCGAACGCCGGTTCGCCGGTGACGTCGAGGCGGCATCACAAGGCACGCTGGACCACTGGGCCGCCGTGCCGCGGGGCCGGCTGGCGCTGATCATCCTGCTCGACCAGTTTCGCCGCAATATTTATCGCGGCACGAAAGAGGCTTTTGCGCTCGACAAGAAAGCGCTCAAGCTGTGCGTCGAGGGGGCGATGGACAAGAAGGACAGCGGCCTGTCCCCGATCGAGAAGGTGTTCTTCTACATGCCGCTGCAGCACTCGGAGTCGGGGAAGGTGCAGGCGAAGTCCGTGGCGCTCTACACGCGGCTCGCCGAGGCCGTGACGCCGACCTACCGGGAAACCTTCGAGACGATCGCACAGTTCGCGGAGCTGCACGCGGACATCGTCGAGACCTTCGGACGTTTCCCGCATCGCAACGCGCTGCTCGGCAGGGAGAACACAGCCGACGAAGCGGAGTATCTAGCCGGCGACAGCGCGCCTGACTTCGGCCAGGGCAACAGCTGATTTCCTGCGACCCGGCGAACACCTGCCGGGCTTTCGGGCGGGCCGCCGCTAGCCGCCTGGCAGACCGCCCACGACCACGGGGTCCGACACCGCGCGCCGCGACACGACCAGGAAGCGCAGCGACAGCAGCACCGCCGCTACCGACAGCCCCACGACGAACCCGCCCCAGATGTACTTCGGGTCGAGCATGTACGTCACCGCGGCGAGATACGCCAGCGGGAACGCGAGCACCCAGTATGAGAAGGTGTTGATGAACATTGCCCAGGTCGTGTCCTTGTAACCGCGCAGCGCCGCCGCGGCCCCGATCTGGACGCCGTCGGCCACCTGGAAAATGGCCGCCATCAGCAGCAGGCTCAGCGCAATGCGCGCGACGGCCGGGTCGTCGATGTACAGGCTGACGACGAAATCCCTGAAAACAAGCATGAACGTCGCCGAAAAGGCCATGAAAAGCGCGCAATTCGTAATACCGATGATGCCTGCGCTGCGCGCTTCGGCCGGGTCGCGGCGGCCGAGCTGCTGGCCGACCCGCACGGTGATCGCCGAGGCGAGCGCCAGCGGCACCATGAACGTGGTCGACGCGAAATTGAGCGCAACCTGGTGCGCCGCCGAGACGTCCGCACCGCGGGTCCCCATCAGCACCGAGGTCGCGCTGAAGAGCCCCGTCTCGGCCGTGATCGTCACCGAGATCGGCAGCCCGAGCCGGATGACCTCGAGCAGCACGTCGGGGCGGGGCGGCGCAAGGCGGTCGAAGATCGCGAGCGGCCGGTACGCGGGATCGAAGAGGAACACGCCGACGAGCGCCAGCATCATCAGCCACATCGTGACGGCGCTCGCGACGGCGGCGCCGGCGGCCCCCATGGCCGGGGCACCGAGGTTGCCGAACATGAATACCCAGTTGAAGAACACGTTCGCGACGAACGCGAACAGCGACGTGAACATGATCGGCCGGGTCTTGCCGATGCCCTCGGTCGTGAAGCGAAACGCGAGGAAAACGAAGATCGCCGGTGCGCCGACGATGATGATCCGCACGTAGTCGACCGTCACCTGCCGGAAGCCCGGATCGATACCGAGCGCCGCCAGGGCCGGTTCGGCCCAGGTACGCACCGCCAGTACCAGGGGGATACCGAGCACGATCGCGAGATAGACGCCCTGCCGGGTATAACGGCCGATCAGTTCCGGCCGGCCGGCGCCCCAGTGACGCGACACGATCGGCGAAATCGCGAGCATGATCCCGAGCACGATCGTGAACAGGAAGAACCAGACGCTGCCGCCGACCGCGACCGCGGCGAGCGCCTCGGCGCCCAGCCGGCCGGCCATCATGGCATCGGCCGCCTGCATCCCGGCGATCGACAGGTTGTTGACGATGAGCGGTCCGGCCAGGGCCAGCAGTTTGCGGGTCTCGGCAGGCCAGCTTGCGTAAAGGGACATGGGACGGTGCGCGATAGTGGGCAGGAGAAAGAGCGCCATGATTGCACGACCGGCGCCACGGCGCAGCCTTGCCCGGCACCCGGTCTCTGCCCGGGCGGCGGTTAGGCGCATGAACTTTTCTGACCAGTTGGTGTAATCTTGCGGCGGTCTCAAGGACGCATCCAACGGAGTAATTCATGCTGCACGATGGCCGGTCGAAACGCGTCGCGGTAGTCGGGGGCTCGCGCATTCCCTTCTGCCGTTCTCACTCGATATACCGTCACTGCTCCAACATGGACCTGATGACGGCCGCGCTCGAGGGTGTCGTCAACAAGTACGACCTGCGCGGCCAGGTCCTGGGCGACGTGGCACTCGGCGCCGTGATCAAGCATGCCCGGGACTGGAACCTCGCCCGGGAGAGCGCCATGGAATCGGGCCTCTCGTACCGCACGCCGGGGGTAACCCTGCAGCGGGCCTGCGGGACGAGCATCGAAGCCGCGTTCATGATCGGCAACAAGATCGCGCTCGGCCAGATCGACTCCGGCATCGCGGGCGGCACGGACACGACGAGCGACGCGCCGATCGTGTTCAGGGACGACTACCGCGCCGTGCTGCTCGAAGCCTACCGCGGCCGCTCGCTATGGGGCCGCATCAAACCCTGGTTCCGCTTCCGTCCCGGCATGCTGGCGCCCGACTTCCCGGCGGTCACCGAGCCGAGGACGGGGCTGTCGATGGGGCAGAGCATGGAGGTCACGGCGCGCCAGTGGGACGTCAAGCGGGAGCACCAGGACCAGCTCGCGCTCGCGAGTCACATGAAGGCCGCGGAGGCCTACGACTCGGGCTGGTACGACGACCTCGTCGTGCCATTCATGGACGTCGAGGAAGACAACAATATCCGCCGCGACACGAGCTTCGAGAAACTGCAGAAGCTCAAGCCGGTCTTCTCGAAAGACGACGACGCGACGATGACGGCGGGCAACAGCACGCCGCTGACCGACGGTGCGGCCGCCGTACTGCTCGCGTCCGAGGAATGGGCCCGGCAAAAGAACCTGCCGATCCTGGCGTACCTTACGTTCGCGAAAGTCGCAGCCGTCGACTTCGTCAACGACGAAGGCCTGCTGATGGCGCCCGCCTACGCCGTGTCGGAGATGCTCAGGGAGGCCGACCTGACGCTGCAGGATTTCGATTTCTACGAGATTCACGAAGCCTTCGCCGCGCAGACGATCGCGACGATGAAGGCCTGGCAATCCGAGGATTTCTGCCGTAACCGGCTCGGCCGCAATGAGCCGATGGGACCCATCGACCTGACCCGCCTGAACGTCAAGGGCGGCAGCATTGCCGTCGGCCACCCGTTCGCCGCCACCGGCGCGCGCATCATCGGCACGCTCGCGAAACTCCTCAACGAGCAGGGCACCGGCCGCGGCCTGATTTCGGTCTGCACCGCAGGCGGCATGGGCGTATCGGCAATACTGGAGGCGGCACCCACCGTCGAGTGATGCCCCGCGGGGGTTCCGCGGGCGCTCCTCCTAGGGCTCGCGCGACGACTTCTGCATGGCGTCGATGACCTTGTCGAGCCGGGCCTTGGCCTGCGCCGTCATGCCACCCTTTTTGTATTCGTCGACCACGAAGCTCTCCATGCGCTCGACGACGTCGTCGATGCTCATGTCGCCGAAGTCGTACTCCTGCTTGACGTCCTCGGGGGCGTTTTCGTAGGCACCGAAGAGGTTGATCATGCGCTCGCTCTGCTTGCCGATCGCGATCATCCGGTAGAACTGGCCGCCCGGCTTGCCGTCCTCGTTATCCACGAGGCTGATCAGCGCCGCCACGATCGAGGCCGGCACGAGCAGCAGGTCCCGGAAGCCGTCAACGACGAGCTTGAACTGGAAAACGGCGGCATCGCGAATCAGCGTCCAACGGTCGGGGACGCGCCCTGGCGGGGTGTCGTCGGTAGGCATCGGCAGTATCCGTCGGTTACGAATTGAAACAAGGGATTATAGCCGCCGCCGCTGGCGCGAATGAGATCATTCCAGTACGGTTATCGGTTGAGTCAAGAGACTGGTTCATCATGCCTTCGTACCGCTCCGATCCCGCATACCGTCACGGCGACGACGACTCGCTGGGCGTTCTCGTCGTCAACCTCGGCACGCCCGACGCGCCGACGACGGCAGCCGTGCGCCGCTACCTCGCCGAGTTTCTCTGGGATCCGCGTATCGTCGAGCTGCCGCGGCCTTTGTGGTGGCTGATCCTCCACGGCGTGATCCTCCGTATCCGGCCCTCGCGATCGGCCAGGGCCTACCAGGAGATCTGGAGCGACGAAGGCTCGCCGCTGCTCGTCTACTGCAAAGCGGTCGCCGCCGGGATAGAGAGCCGGCTCCGGAAAGTCGGTTCGGGGAATATTCACGTTGCGCTCGGCATGTCCTACGGCAACCCGTCGATCGGCTCGGCGATCGACGAGCTCCACGCGAAGGGCGCGCGGCGTCTCCTGGTGCTGCCGCTGTACCCGCAGTACTCGGGCACGACCACGGGCTCGGTGTTCGACGCCGTCACCTCGGAGCTCAGCCAGCGTCGCTGGGTGCCGGAGTTTCGTTTCATCAATCACTATCACGACCGCGACGACTATATCGACGCACTGGCCCGGAGCATTCGCGAGCACTGGGATGCGCACGGCCGCGGCGACAAGCTGATGTTCTCCTTCCACGGCGTGCCGAAGCAGACGCTGCTCGACGGCGACCCGTATCACTGTCACTGCCTCAAGACCGCGCGCCTGGTCACCGACCGCCTCGGCCTCGGCAAGGACGAGTGGGTCCTTTCCTTCCAGTCGCGCGTGGGCCGCGCCGAATGGCTGCGCCCCTACACGGACGAAACCATCGAGGAGCTCGGCAAGGCCGGGCTCGGCCGCCTCGACGTCGTCTGTCCGGGCTTCTCGGTCGACTGCCTGGAGACGCTCGAGGAAATCGCGATGCAGAACGCCGAGCTGTTCGAGGAGTCGGGCGGCGGCGAACTCACTTACATCCCGTCGCTGAACGCGCGCGAGGATCACATCGACCTGCTCGCCGGCCTCGCCGGCGCGCACGCACGCGGCTGGCCCGAGTTCTCGGGGGACATCGACGAGGCGGAGATCCGCGAGGAACAGGAACTCATGCGGCAGCGCGCCGTCGCAGCCGGGGCCGAGCAGTGAGCGGCGCCGGGCGGTTCCTCGAGTTCGGGGTCAGGGCTCCGGACATCCTGGAATCGCTGGGCTTCTACAAGCTCCTCGGCTTTACCGAGCTCGAGACCGGCGACGTCTACGACCACAAGTATGCGGTCGTCAGCGACGGCGACATCAGTATCGGCCTGCACGACTGCGAGATGGACTCACCGCAGATCACGTTCGTCCAGCCGGAGCTCGCGAAGCACGCCCGCTCGATGAGCGATCACGGCTTCGACTTCGAGCGGCTCGTTCTCGAGGAAGACCTGTTCAACCAGCTCGAGCTCAAGGACCGTGACGGCAACGCCGTCAGGATGATCGAGGCCCGCACGTTTTTCCCCGCGGTCGAGGAAGAACAACACTCGGCCTGCGGCGAATGCTTCGAGCTCTCGCTGCCGGTTCGCGAGGCCGTCCGCGCTGCCCGCTTCTGGGCGCCGATCGCGCCGAACGTCCTCGAGCTGCGCGAGGAACCGACCACGCACATGCGCTTCGACGCCGGCGGCATACCGCTCGGGCTCTCCGAGAGCATCGCGCTCGAGGCGCCATCGCTGAGCTTCCGCTGCGCGGATCGCGAGGGCCTCGACGCGATCCTCGAGCGCGCGGGGATCGCGATCGACACGTTCCCGGGATTCGAGGGCGCATTCGCGCGGATCATCGCGCCCGAGGGCACGGCGCTTTACATTTTCGACGAAGACTTCCTCGGCGAAGCCTACGAAGTCGAGGAAGGCGGAGACCCGGCCGACTTCCCGATCGACTGAGCCCGTCCGCCGCGAGCGCGGCACGCCTTTTCACGGCCGCCGCTGCCAGCAGTACCGACGGCGGCGTCCACCACTGCGGAACGATCGTCGAATGGCTTCCCTCAACTCGCACGGCACCGGTTCGTCCTTGACGCTCCGCGCTTACGTTCGCCGACGCAACGGGGTGCCGCTCGGCGCGCCGGGTTCGCTCTCGAACATGCTGTACCGCGCGTTCGGGGCTCGCTCGTTCGACGCCTTCTGGCAGCACTGGAACCCGATCTTCGGGTACTACCTCGGCCGTTACGTCTTCGTGCCCTTAAAGCGTGTCATGCCGGCCTCGCTCGCCCTGCTCGGCACCTTCGTTTTCACAGGGGTTATCCACGACCTCGTCACGATGGCGGTCCGGCGAGACGTTGCGTTCCTGTTCACGCCCTGGTTCCTGTTCCTCGGTGCAGGCGTGGTCATCGCGAAGCTCACGAAGATGGATCTCGCGAAAACCGCGTGGCCGTTGCGCGCCGCCGCCAATTCGGCATACCTCGGCGCTTCGCTCGCCTTGGCCGTCACGGTGTTCGACGTGACGTGAAGCAAACGGCCGCCTGCTAGAATGACCGGAAAATCCGAGGAGCACGCATGACCGTCCGAATCACCACTACGGGAAACGCAACCGGCGTCCTCGCGCTGCTCGGTTTGCTGCTGCTTGCGGCCTGCCAGCCCGAACCGCCGGCCGGGACAAGCGACGAACTCACCGATTTCGCCGAACGCTACGCGGACGCATGGAGCGGCGGGGACCCGGTCGCCTTTGCCGCGTTCTACGCCGAGAACGGCACGCTGCGCATCAACGACGGCGAACCGTCGTCCGGCCGGGACGCGGTCGAGCAAACCGCGCGGGATTTCATGACCGCATTTCCCGACATGACAGTCACGCTCGTCAGGCTGGAGCGCGACGGCAACTCCGTCAATTTCCACTGGCGCTGGACCGGCACGAACACCGGACCGGGCGGCACGGGCGCGGCGGTCGACCTGACGGGCTACGAGCAGTGGACGCTCGACGACGACGGCCTGATTCTCTACTCGCAGGGGCATCTCGACGAAGACGAATACCAGCGCCAGCTCGACGCCGCATCGCCTGCGGCCGCGCTGTATCCCCACGAAGAGGAGCCCATCGGCAGTGTCCGCCAGGTGTATGACGGGGCGCTGATGCCCGACCTGCAGGCCAACACGTTTCGGAACATCCACCGCCTGTTCGCGACCCGGACGGTACGACGCGGCCCGGACGTCCACCCACTGCCCGAAAGCGACACGCCGCTGGAGTCGCTTACCTTCAGCGTCGACGGTGTCGATTACGATCTCTACGACTACGTGTCGCTGAACCGGATCAGCGGGCTGCTCGTGATCAAGGACGGCGAGATCGCCTACGAGACCTACCAGCTCGGCAACACCGAGGCGACGCGCTGGATGTCCATGTCGGTCGTCAAGTCGATCACGGCGACCCTGGTCGGTGCCGCCCTCCGGGACGGTGACATCGACAGCATCGACGACCCGGTCACGCGCTACGTCACGGCACTCGAGGACACCGCGTACGACGGGGTCTCGGTCAGGCAGCTCTTGATGATGGCGTCCGGCGTCGACTGGAACGAGACGTATACCGATCCGGCATCCGACCGGCGGCGGCTCCTCGAGGCGCAGATCGCGCAGGAACCCGGCGGCATGCTCGAGGTCATGGCCGGTCTCTCGCGGGCAGCGCCGCCGGGCACGCGCTGGAACTACAGCACGGGCGAGACCCAGGTGGTGGCCGAACTCGTCCGGGCGGCGACCGGGCGGAACCTCGCCGATTACCTGTCGGAGAAGATCTGGGCCGGCTTCGGAATGGAAGCCGACGCGACCTGGTGGCTGGAATCGCCCGGCGGCATCGAGGTCGGTGGCAGCGGCCTTTCGGCCACGCTGCGTGACTACGGTCGTTTCGGGCTCTTCCTGCTCCAGGGCGGCATCGTGAACGGCGAGCCGGTCCTGCCGGACGGCTGGCTGGCGGAGGCCACGACGTCGAAGCGCGTCGACGGCGAGGTCGTCGACTACGGCTACATGTTCTGGCCGGTGCCGGACGACGAGGACCCGGTACACGACGGTGCGTTCGAAGCCAGTGGCATCTTCGGCCAGGAGCTCTACATCAACCCGGCCGAAGGCGTGGTGATTGCGATGTGGAGCGCGCGGCCGAAACCACTCGGCAAGACGACCGTCCCCGATCGCGCGTTCTACAAGGCCGCGTGCGAGGCGCTGCGGTAGCCCGGCACGCGCTCCGCCTTACGGCGCCTCGCGCTGCTGCCCGATGCGCTGCCCCTGCAGGTACTTCCGGCCGACCTCGGCGTCGAGCACGACGTCCCTGTCCTGGAACAGCATGACGATGTCGGAGCCGCCGAACAGGAAGAAGCCGAACTCGTCCCCCTTCCGCAGCTCCGCCCCGACCTCGGGAGTCAGGTTCACCGACGACACGTAGGCCATCCCGATAGGCAGCACCGCGACCAGCCCGACCTCGGGCGAGTCGATGATGATCAGGCCTCGCTCCTGGTTGAACTGGTAGGTATCGCCGTCGAGGATGTCGAAGGAGCCGTCCTCCCTGCGACGGACGTCCAGGTACACGCGCCCGCTGATGTTGCGGACCTCTTTGACGACGCCGCCGACCGGCACGTGATAGCGATGATAGTCGTCGACGAAGAGGAAGCTGTGCGCGTAGATGCCGCCGCGGAACGCGTCCGCGTAGGGGCTGCCGTCGAGGAGTTCCGCGATGGCCCACCTGGCGCCCTTGACCGTGATCGTCGAGTCTTCCTCGATCGGCCACTGGCCCTTGAAGACCGCGTCGGCCGGCGAAACGATGACGCTGTCGTCCCGTGGCGCCGCGATCGGCCGCTTGCCCGGCCGCACCTCGCGTGCGAAGAACTGGTTGAAGGTCAGCCAGCCGCTCGGGCCGACGAAGTAGTCGTCGACGTTGTAGTTCGGCATCGACACGAACGTATCGATGCCGGCCGCCGAGGCGGGCGTATCGAGAAACTCGCCCCAGGCGGAGACGTAGGCCTTGAGCCAGGCATTGAAGTCGTCGTCGGCGTTGAGGACGTCACCCGGCGCCTGGTTGACGATGTAGTACAGCGGGATCGCCTTCGGCACGAGGTCGCGCTCGACCGGGATCCACGTCACGAGGCCGTCGAGATACGCGGCGAACGCAGCGAGGTCGCCAATATCCTCGAGCGCGGCATTCTCGATCGCGAGATCGAGCGCCTCCCGCAGCTCGGGACGCTCGTCGAGCAGTTCCAGCAAGTCCTCGACGACAGG
>JAZBNZ010000094.1:0-2422 GCA_036350895.1 Woeseiaceae bacterium | reverse complement strand
CGACCTCAACTGGCACATGCTGAGCTCCGATGAAGCCGCCCGGATTACTGACGCTCGTGAGTTCGAACGCTCCGTCCTCGAGAAGTACGGCCTGATCGAGGAGATCGAACCGCGCTACCGCTCGCAGTACTTCAGCCACACGTTTGCCGGCGGCTATTCCGCGGGTTACTACGCCTACCTGTGGTCGGAGATTCTCGACGCCGACGGCTTCAACGCGTTCCGCGAGGCCGAAGACATCTTCGACCCGGAGGTCGCCGCACGCCTCAAGAAGTGGGTCTACCAGGCCGGCGGGCTGCGTGAAGCCGACGAGCTCTACCGGAACTTCCGCGGCGCCGACCCGAGCATCGAGCCGCTGCTCGAGGGTCGCGGCTTCACCGGCGAACCGTAGACAGGCAACGGGCTGGCGGCGCTCAGGCGAGTGCCGCCAGCGTTCTCTCGGCGGCCCACCAGGTGCCGGTCAGCGCGATGACCAGCGATGCCGGCATGACGACGTGGCGGCGGTAATCACCCCGCTCGCGAAGACTCTGCGTCTTGTGTCGCGCCAGCCACGATAGCGCCAACGCCGCGGCGACGACGCTCAGCTGGCCGATCTCGACGCCGACGTTGAAGCCGATCAGCCCGCTCAGGAATTGCGCCTTCGGCAGGCCCAGCTCGCCGAAGAACCCCGCAAAGCCCAGGCCGTGCACCAGCCCGAACAGGAATACGACCAGCGGCCGCCAGCGCGGCATCCCGTCGACGAACAGGTTTTCGACGGCGACGAACGCGATGCTCGCGGCAATGACGGGCTCGACCATCGCCGATACCGGCGAGATTACACCGGCTGCGGCCAGGCCCAGTGTCACCGTATGCGCCACGGTGAACGTGCTGACCTGGATGACCAGTTGCCGGACAGAGGTCGACGACAGGAACAGCGCGAGCACGAACAGGATGTGATCGAGGCCGGCCGGCAGGATATGGCCTATCCCGATCGTGACGTACAGTCCGAAGGTGGACCAGCCACTGCGCGCCTCCCCGGTCGAATCCCGCAGGACGTCGGAGGCGTCGGTATCGGCACTGTCCAGCGCGGCCAGAGCCTGGCAAAGCGCGGGATCGAGCCCGCTCTCACCGGGCACGCAGAACTCATCCTCGGGATGGGCCAGCAAGAGCCCCGGCAGGAGCAACAGGGCCGCCAGCAACAGCACTCGACCGGCAGCCGGACGCAACCCCATGTCAAAACGGCTCAGGAGTCCTGTCGCGACAGGGACATGGCCGCCTCTGCCAGGTCGTCCTCGGTATCCACGCCGGTGCCCGGTCGGCGGTCGGGCCTGCCGACTCGAATCGTCATCCCGAGCGACAGGGCCCGCAACTGCTCGAGCTGCTCCAGCAGTTCGGGGGCCGACGGGTCGGCGGCGACCAGGCGCCGCAGGACGCCGCAGCGATAACCATAGAGACCGTGGTGATGCAGCGCGGTCGTCAGCGCGAGGTCCTCCAGCGCCTTGTTGCGCACGTAGGGAATCGGCGCACGGCTGAAGTAGAGCGCGTTGCCCGCATCGTCGACGACGACCTTGACGACATTCGGATTGCGGTAGTCGTCGAGTGCCGCGAGCGGTGAGGCCAGCGTGGCTATGTCGGCATCGGAATCCGCGAGCAGGCTGGCACACTGATCGACCAGCGCGGCGGGCATCGTCGGTTCGTCACCCTGCAGGTTGATGACGATCCTCGAGTCGTCCCAGTCCATGATGTCCGCCACCTCGGCGATGCGCTCGGTCCCGGAGCGATGCTGGTTGCCGGTCATGCATACCTCGACGCCATAGGCCTCGCAGGCGTCCGCGATACGCTCGTCGTCGGTCGCGACGATGACCTCTGCGGCCGACGATTCCCGCGCCCGGTCGCAGACGTGGGCAATCATGGGCTTGCCGACCAGGTCTCGCAGCGGCTTGCCCGGCAGTCGCTCCGACGCGAAACGCGCCGGGATGACCACGGTAAAGTCATTCATTTCTCGTTCTCCCGTCCTCGCCGGCACAGGGCGACGACCGTATCGACCAGCCGCCGACGGCCGGCCTCCTCCATCTCGAGATCGACCGGGACATACCAGGCACCCGGCGCCGCCGACGGCTGCAGCTTGACGGCATCTTTTTCCGTCATCAACACCTCGCCATCCGTGCAGACCGCAATCACCTCCGGATCCGGCGCGGCGTGATCGGGCAGCGGATGCGCGGTAACGGCAAGCCCGTGTCTCTCGAGCAGCGCGAAAAACCGTCCCGGATTGCCGATCCCGGCAATCGCGTGGACCGGTGCCGCCCGGAAGTCGGCCAGCGGCCGCCGAGCGCTGCCGTCGAGCCGCACAGCACTCGCGGCCACCAGTTCGAATACCGCGCTCGGCACCGGCGCCAGCAGAGCGGCATCCGGCCGGTTCGCCGCGCCGCCGTTGAGCAGGATCATG
>JAZBNZ010000093.1:0-12218 GCA_036350895.1 Woeseiaceae bacterium | reverse complement strand
CGTACCCGTCGACCTGAATACGTGGATTTCCTGCCGCCGTGCAACGACGCGTGCCCGGCCGGCGAGAATATCCAGGCGTGGCTTGACCTCGCCCAGGCCGGCGACTTCGAGGCGGCCTGGCGTGAGCTCGTCCGCAACAACCCGATGCCCTCGATCCACGGCAGGGTTTGCTATCACCCCTGCGAGGACGTCTGTAACCGGGCGTTTATCGACAGCGCTGTCAGCATTCACGCCGTCGAACGCTTCCTGGGCGACCTTGCGCTGAAGCAAGACTGGCAGTTCGAGGTGCCGGCAACGAAGAGCGGCAGGAAGGTGCTCATCGTCGGTGCAGGTCCCAGCGGCCTGTCCGCCGCGTATCATCTTGCACGCCTCGGTCACGAGGTCGAGATCCGCGAGGCCGGGCCGGTTGCCGGTGGCATGATCCATTTCGGCATCCCGGCTTACCGCATGCCGCGCGACGAACTTGCCGCCGAGATCCGGCGCATCGAAAACATGGGCGTCACGATCACGCTCAATCATCGCGTGGAAGACGTCCTTGCCGAGAAGGCGGAGGGTAGCTTCGACGCGGTCTTCGTCGCGGTCGGCGCGCACGTCAGCAAGCGCATCGATATCCCGACCCGCGACGCGGGCAAGATCCTCGACGCCGTCACCTATCTCGGTGAGGCCAACACGGGCGAGGCGCCGCTGCTCGGTCGCCGCGTTGCGATCTATGGCGGCGGCAATACCGCGATGGACGCCGCGCGCACGGCAAAGCGCCTCGGCGCCGACGAGGCGATGATCATCTACCGGCGGAATCGGGAATCGATGCCGGCGCACGACTTCGAGGCCGACGAGGCGATCGAGGAAGGTGTAAAGATCAACTGGCTGAGGACGATCCGCGAGATCGACCGCACGACCTTCAAGATCGAGATCATGGAACTCGACGAGAACGGCTGGCCGCAGCCGACGGGCCGCTTCGAGACGCTCGAGGCGGACGCGCTGATTCTCGCGCTCGGCCAGGACACCGACACCGGGTTCCTGGAAAAGGTGCCGGGCATCGAGTTTCAGAAGGACCATACCGTGATCGTCGACGCCAACATGATGACCGGCTACGAGGGCATCTTTGCCGGCGGCGACATGGTGCCGAGCGAGCGCTCGGTGACGATCGCGGTCGGCCACGGCAAGCACGCCGCGCGACACATCGATGCCTTTTTCCGTGGCGAGGCCTATAGTCGCGGCAAGCGCAACCCGATCATCGGCTACGAGAAACTCCACACGTGGTTCCGTACCGCGGCACCGGTCCGCGAACAGCAGCGTATCCCGCTTACGGCACGCACAAAGGGTTTCGACGAGATACTCAAGAACCTGACCGAGTCGGACGCGCTGTTCGAGTCGCGTCGCTGCCTGTCCTGCGGTAACTGCTTCGAGTGTGACGGTTGCTACGGCGCCTGCCCGGAAGACGCGATCGAGAAGCTGGGCCCCGGCAAACGCTATCGCGTGCACTACGACAAGTGCACCGGCTGCGCCGTGTGCTACGAACAGTGCCCCTGTCACGCGATCGAGATGGTCGACGAGCAGGAAAGCGCGGAGGTATCGGCATGAGCGAACGGCGGACACTCGACGGCAACGAGGCCGTGGCCCGCGTCGCGTACGCGGTGAGCGAGATCTGCTCGATCTACCCGATCACGCCGTCGTCGCCGATGGCGGAACAGGCGGACGTCTGGTCCGCGGCCCGCGTCGAGAACATCTGGGGCCAGGTGCCCGACATCATCGAGATGCAGAGCGAAGGCGGTGCTGCCGGCACCGCGCACGGTGCCCTGCAGACGGGCGCGATGACAACGACCTTCACGGCATCGCAGGGGCTGATGCTGATGCTGCCGAACATGTACAAGATCGCCGGCGAACTGACCGCCGCCGTCTTCCATGTGGCAGCCCGTTCGCTGGCCGCCCAGGCTTTGTCGATCTTCGGCGACCACCAGGACGTCATGGCCGCGCGCACGACGGGCTTCGGCCTGGTCGCGGCGTCGTCGGTCCAGGCGGCCCAGGATCTCGCCCTGATCAGCCACGCGGCGACGCTCGAGGCACGCGTGCCCTTTATCCACTTCTTCGACGGCTTCCGGACCTCCCACGAGGTCAGCAAGATCGAGCTCCTGTCTCATGACGAGATGCGGGCGATGATCGACGCGAAGCTGGTCTACCAGCACCGGCAACGCGCGCTGAACCCGGACAATCCGTTCATCCGCGGCACCGCACAGAACCCTGACGTCTACTTCCAGGCGCGCGAGACGGTGAATCCTTACTACGCCGCAGCACCCGGCATCGTCGAGAAGATGATGGACCGCTTCGCGGACATCACGGGGCGGCGTTACCGGCTGTTCGACTACCACGGCGACCCGGACGCCGAGCGCGTGATCGTGATCATGGGCTCGGGCGCGGATACCGTCATGCAGACGCTGGATGCGATTCCGGACAAGGGCCTGGGACTCATCAATGTGAGGCTGTACCGACCCTTCTCGGTCGAACATTTCGTGGCGGCCCTGCCCGAGACCGTCCGGTCGGTCGCGGTCCTCGATCGCACCAAGGAAGCCGGCGCGGTCGGCGAACCGATGTACCAGGACGTCGTCACGGCGCTGGCCGAGGCGGTTGGAAGCGGCCGGCGACAGGCGATGCCACGCGTCATCGGTGGCCGCTACGGGCTGTCGTCCAAGGAGTTCACGCCGGCGATGGTGCGCGCGGTCTACGCCGAGCTCGACAAGGCGACGCCCAAGAACCACTTTACGGTGGGGATTCGCGACGACGTTTCGAACACGAGCCTCGACTACGACCCCGATTTTCATATCGAGGCGCCGGAGACGACGCGCGCCCTGTTCTTCGGCATGGGTTCCGACGGCACCGTCGGCGCCAACAAGAACAGTATCAAGATCATCGGTGAGAACACGGATCTCTACGCGCAGGGCTATTTCGTCTACGACTCCAAGAAGTCGGGCTCGCGCACGGTCTCGCACCTGCGCTTCGGCCCGGAGCAGATTCATGCTCCTTACCTGGTGCAGTCGGCGAACTTCATTGCCTGCCACAAGTTCGGCCTGCTCGAAAAAGTCGAGGTACTGGCGGCTGCCGAGGAGGGCGCTGTCGTCCTGTTGAACAGTCCGTACGGACCGGGGGAAGTCTGGCAGCACCTGCCCGCCCCGGTGCAGCGGACGATCATCGACCGCGGCCTGAAGCTGTTCGTGATCGATGCCTCGAGCGTTGCGCGCGAGGCCGGCATGGGCAAGCGCATCAACACGGTCATGCAGGCGTGCTTCTTCGCGCTGTCGGGCGTACTGCCGCGCGACGAGGCGATCAGCAAGATCAAGGAAGCAATCGAGAAATCCTACAAGGCCAAGGGCCAGGCCGTCGTCGAGAAGAACTTCGCCGCGGTCGACGCGGCGCTCGATCATCTCCACGAGGTCGAGGTCCCGGCTACGGCCACGGGCAACGAGGCCTTGCCGGCGCTCGTCCCCGAGAACGCTCCCGCTTTCGTGCAGGAAGTCACCGCCGCGATGATGCGTGGCCACGGGGACGACCTGCCCGTCAGCATGCTGCCGAGCGATGGCACGTACCCGAGCGCGACCTCGAAATGGGAAAAGAGCAACGTCTCCGACGAGGTGCCGCTGTGGGAGCCGGATCTTTGTATCCAGTGCGGTAACTGCGGCTTCGTCTGCCCGCATAGCGTGATCCGGGCCAAGTTCTATCACGAGCACGAACTCGAGAGCGCGCCTCCGGAATTCCCGTCGGCGCCGATCAGCGCCCGCGGCTTCCCGGAGACCCGCTATACGCTCTCGGTCTACCTCGAGGACTGCACCGGCTGCGGCCTGTGCGTAGACGCCTGCCCGGTCCGGAGCCCCGACGACCCGGAAGTCCGGGCGATCAACATGACCGACAAGGCGCCGATACTCGACGAGGGCCGGCAGAACATCGGCTTCTTCGAGTCCCTGCCGGTCAACGACCGTGCGACCGTCGACTTTTCGTCGGTACGTGGCAGCCAGTTCCTCGAGCCCCTGTTCGAGTTCTCCGGTGCCTGTGCCGGCTGCGGGGAGACGCCCTACGTCAAGTTGCTCTCACAGCTGTTCGGGCCGCGGCTCCTGGTCGCGAACGCGACCGGCTGCTCGTCGATCTACGGTGGCAACCTGCCGACGACGCCCTGGGCGAAAAACGCCGAGGGCAGCGGCCCCGCGTGGTCGAACTCGCTGTTCGAGGACAACGCCGAATTCGGCCTCGGCATGCGCATCGCCGCGGATCACCACATGGAGATGGCCAGGCAGCTCGTCACCGAGCTGGCCGATGCGATCGGCCCCGAACTCGCCGATGAGATCAACAACGCCAGCCAGCGCGTCGGCAGCGAGATCCGCGCACAGCGGGCACGCGTCCGCAGGCTGAAGTCGATCCTCGCCGAACTCGAGGACGGTGAACTCGGCGACAAGGCCGCCGCCCTGAACTCGGTCGTCGATCATCTCGTGCGCCGCAGCGTCTGGCTCGTCGGCGGTGACGGCTGGGCTTACGACATCGGCGCCGGCGGGCTGGATCACGTGCTGGCCAGCGGGCGCAACGTGAACGTCCTCGTCATGGATACCGAGGTGTATTCCAACACCGGCGGACAGATGTCGAAGGCGACGCCGCTGGGCGCATCCGCTCGCTTCGCCTCGGCCGGCAAACGTATCGGCAAGAAGGACCTGGCGCTGCAGGCGATCTCGTACGGCAACGTCTACGTCGCGCAGGTCGCGATGGGATCGAACCCGCAGCAGACGCTGCTCGCGATGCGCGAGGCCGAGGAGTATCCCGGTCCGTCCCTGATCCTGGCGTACAGCCACTGCATCGCGCACGGCTACGACCTGAAGGACGGCCTGAAGCAGCAGAAGCTGGCGACGCTCTCCGGCTACTGGCCGCTGATTCGCTACAACCCCGCATTGCGCACCGTCGGCAAGAAACCCTTCGTGCTCGATTCGCCGCGGCCGACCGTGCCGCTCGAGGAGTATGCCTACAACGAGATGCGCTACAAGGTTCTGCTCAAGACCAATCCCGAGGAAGCCAAGGTGCTGATGCGCGGCGCGCAGGAACTCGTCGATCGTCGCTGGCAGACCTACGAGCACATGGCATCGCAGGAACCTGCCCGGTTCCAGCCGCAGATGTGAGTTTGAACTACCGGGGACAACTACCGGGGACAAATACCGGGGACAACTACCGGGGACAGTTTACTTTTTTGGATTACGAGATAAGGGATCGGACCTATCTCAAAATAAAAGTAAACTGTCCCCGGTAGTTGTCCCCGGTAGTTCCGGTAGTTGTCCCCCGGTTAAGCTTTACTGCGCTGAGGACAGCAGCTTGGCCTGCGCGGCAGCGAGCCTCGCGACCGGCACACGCGGCCCGGAGCAGGATACGTAGTTCAGGCCGACGTCGTGGCAGAAGCGGATCGACTTCGGATGTCCGCCCTGTTCGCCGCAGATGCCGATGCGCAGGTCGGGACGTTTCTCGCGCCCGCTCTGCACGGCCATCTTGATCAGCTTGCCGACACCCTTGGTGTCGAGGACCTCGAACGGGTTGTCCTGCAGGATGCCGGTCTCGTTGTACATCGGCAGGAACTTGTTCTCGGCGTCCTCGCGTGAGAACGAGAAGGTCGCCTGCGTCAGGTCGTTGGTCCCGAACGAGAAGAACTCCGCCATGTCGGCGAGGTGCCAGGCCCGCGTGCAGGCACGCACCGTCTCGATCATCGTGCCGAAGCTGTACTTGATCTGCTTGCCGGATTCTTCCATCAGCTGCGCGGCAATCTGGTCGGCAGCCCGCTTCACGTAGCCCAGCTCCTGCAGCGTGATGACCTGCGGGACCATGATCTCGGGGTGGATGTCGATGCCACGCTCTCCGCAGGCCAGGGCGGCCTCGAGGATCGCGCGGATCTGCATCGCGTAGATGTCGGGATAGGTAATGCCGAGACGTACGCCGCGATGACCGAGCATCGGGTTGACCTCCCAGAGGTCACGCACCTTCTTCAGCATGCGTTCCTTGCGGGCCAGTGCGTCGTTGACATGGTCTTCGCTAAGCTCGGCGAACGCCTCCGGCAGCTCGACCTTGTGATCGAGCGAGGCGATGGCGGTCTGCCGGCCGCGGACGATGCTCCGGTAAGTGCGCAGGTTCTCGATCTGCTCGAGCAGATCGTGTTCGGTCGGCAGGAACTCGTGCATCGGCGGGTCGAGCAGGCGGACCGTGACCGGGCGTGGCGCCATCTCCGTGAACAGCGCGACGAAGTCGTCGCGCTGGAACGGCAGCAGGCGGTCCAGCGCAGTTTTGCGTTCCTCGATGCTGTTGGCGAGGATCATGTCGATCACGATCGGCAGCCGGTCGCTGGCATTGAACATGCGCTCCGTGCGACAGAGTCCTATGCCCATCGCGCCGTATTCCCCGGCGGTCTTCGCTGCCTCGGGCGTATCGGCGTTGGCCATGACCTCGAGATCGGCCACCTCGTCGGCCCAGCCCAGCAGCTCGCGAAGTTCGTCGGAGAAATGGGCGGGTATCGTCGGGATCGAACCGAGGTAGACCTCGCCGGTGCCGCCGTCGAGCGTAATGATGTCGCCTTCGCGGATGATGTGATCGCCGATGCGGGCCTCGCGTGCACCGACGTCGACGACGATGCCCTCGGCGCCTGCGACGCAGGGTTTACCCATGCCGCGTGCCACGACCGCCGCGTGCGAGGTCTTGCCGCCGCGGCTCGTCAGGATGCCCTTGGCGGCGAAGAAGCCGTGGATGTCCTCGGGGCGGGTCTCCTCGCGGACGAGGATGATCGCCTCGCCCTGGTTACCGAGCCGTTCCGCGATATCCGCGTCGAAAACGCATTTGCCGGAGGCCGCGCCCGGCGACGCCGGCAGGCCGAGTACGACCGGTTCTGCCTCGTTATCGACATCGAGTGCCGGGTGCAGGAGCTGCTCCAGCAATTCCGGCTGGAGGCGCAGCAGCGCCTCGTCGCGCGTGATCAGCTCTTCGCGGTACATCTCGACCGAGGTCTTCACGGATGCTGCCGCGTTCATCTTGCCGTTTCGGGTCTGCAGGCAGTACAGCGTGCCTTTCTCGATCGTGAACTCGTAGTCCTGCACCTCGCGGTAGTGCGATTCCAGCGTGTTCCTGAGCTCGACGAGCTGCCGGTACTGCTCGGGCATCTCCTCTTCCATCTCGCTGAGCGGTTTCGGCGTGCGGATGCCCGCAACCACGTCCTCGCCCTGCGCATTGACGAGATATTCGCCGAACATCTCCTTGTCGCCCGTGCCCGGGTTGCGTGTGAAGCCGACGCCCGTCGCGCAATCGCCACCCTTGTTGCCGAACACCATCGTGCAGATATTCACCGCCGTGCCGTTCGCCATGTCGGGCGTGATGTGGAATTCGCGCCGGTAGTCGACGGCACGCTTGCCCATCCAGGAGCGGAACACGGCCTCGATCGCGAGTTTGAGCTGCTCCATCACGTCGACCGGGAAATCGCGGCCGGTCTGGTCGCGGACCACGCCGAGGAACAGTGCGCTGATTTCCTTAAGGTGTGCGGCGTCCAGCGCGGTCTCCGACTTGACGCCGGCCTGCTGCTTGACGGCCTCGAAGTGCTCGTCGAAATACTTGTCCTCGATGCCCATCGCAACCTTGCCGAACAGCTGGATGAAGCGGCGGTAGGCGTCGTAGGCGAAGCGCTCGTCGCCGGTCTGCTCGATCAGACCTTCGAGCGTCTCGGCATTGAGGCCGAGGTTGAGGACCGTGTCCATCATGCCCGGCATCGACAGGGCGGAGCCCGAGCGTACCGAGACGAGCAGGGGATCCGGACCGCGCCCGAAGGTCTTGCCGGTCGCCTTCTCGAGACCGGCGATCTGCTCCTCCACCTCCGCCATCAGTGCGGCGGGCAGCTGGTCGGCGTCCAGGTATTCGAGGCAGGCATCCGTCGTGATCACGAAGCCGGGCGGTACGTTGATCCCGATCTGGGTCATCTCGCACAGGTTGGCGCCCTTGCCACCCAGCAGTTTCTTGTTTTTGCCGTCGCCCTCGGTGAAGGAATAAACGAGCTTGGTCATCAAAGCTTCCTCTGCAGACTGGTTTTCCATCGGCCGCCATGGTCGGGCATCGACCGGGAAAACGCTATTGCGGCAAACCCGTAAAACCATGCCAGAACAGGGGGCCTGGGCTGTGTGCGCCTGACAGCGCCGCAGCGCCGTGCGATAGTGATCGGCAGATTCCGCCGTGGACGCCGAGGAGATTCCAGATGAAACGACATAGCCCTTACCGGATAACGCTGGCGTCAGTACCGGTGTTCCTGATCGCAGCCGGACTCTCGGCGTGTGGGCCCGCGCCGGCACCGGAGGCGTCCAGCCCTGACGAGGCAGGCCCCGCAGCCGCGATCGAGCACGGCTATGCCGATAACGGGGGCGTCAGGATTCATTACGCCGTGACGGGGTCGGGTCCGCTGGTCGTCATGATCCATGGCTTCCCCGACTTCTGGTACAGCTGGCGCCACCAGATGGACGGCCTGAAGGATGCCTATCGCGTCGTGGCGATCGACCAGCGCGGCTATAACCTGAGCGACAAGCCGGAGGGCATCGAGAACTACGACATGAGTCTGCTCGTCTCCGATGTCGCAGCCGTCGTCCGTCACCTCGGCGAGGACAAGGCCACCATCGTCGGTCACGACTGGGGTGGCATGGTCGCGTGGAACGTCGCTTTCCGCTTGCCCGGGATCGTCGACAGGCTCGTGATCCTCAACCTGCCGCACCCCAACGGCCTGGCCCGGGCAGGGCGCGACAATCCCGAGGTGCTGGCGGGTACGACTTACGCGAAAGTCTTCCGCGAGGGCTCACCCGATGACCCGGATATATTCTTCGGCTACCCGATGACGGCCGAGACGCTGTCCGGCTGGGTCACGGACACCGAGGCGCGTGAGAAATACATCGAGGCCTTCGAGCGTTCGGATTTCACGGCGATGCTCAACTACTACAAGCGGAATTACCCGGACGTCTGGAGCGGCGACGACGTGAGCTGGCCGGAGGCGCCGAACGTCGCGGTCCCGACGCTGATCTTCCACGGACTCGAGGACACGGCGCTGCACTCCGACGGCCTCAACAATACCTGGGACTGGATCGACAGGGATTTGACGATCGTCACCGTTCCCGGTGCCGGTCATTTCGTCCAGCAGGACGCTGCCGAACTCGTGACCTCGACTATGCGCTCGTGGCTAGACCTGCGTCGAGACTGACGCGCTGCGGGCGCGTCGCGCGTATCCACAGCTCCGTTGCACCGAGCGTAATCGGCAGCGAGACGACCATGACGATGGCCCAGCGTTCGTCGAAGCTGTAGCCCATCGGCACCAGGATATCGTCGAGGATGACACGAAATACCGCGACCGCCAGGCCGGTGGCGAAGCCGCGCATCATCCACTCGCGGTGCAGCAGGAAATTGCGATTGCGCACCTTAACGAAAGCGTTGACGAACGCGAAGATCATGAAGATCGACCATCCGGCGGTGATCAACTGGTGGTACGAGGCACCCCAGACCGGGAAACTGAGGCCCATCACCAGTGCGGCGACGCCGGAGAGGATGCCGAAGGGCAGAAACAGGTAGCCTGACATCCGGTGCAGGCGCGGGAAGCGACGCCTGAGTGGTGCGACGAACTGCAGCGGGCCGAGCGTCGCGAAGACCACGCCCGCCAGCGTGTGTGCCAGCGTCTGGAAGGGATGGGCCGTGTAGCGATCATTGAAGGGGTCGAGGGCCGGTATCTTTCCGGCCAGCGCGTTCAGCGCGAACTGCGAGCGATCCCAGGAATCTCGCAGGACCTGCCAGCAGAGGTACACGACGAGTGCCCAGCCGATCGCTGCGATGACCATGAGCACGGGTTTCGGCAGGCGCTTCCTGTCGGTGATGATCTTCATGTCCGGTTCTCCTTTTTGTTATCACCCGGATCGCGCCAGCATAGCCCAGATAAAGGCTCGTGGTTTAATCGATCGCTTTCGTCTTCGCGGTCCATTCCCTGTAGTCTGTCCCGCGTGACGCCACGATTAATGAGCCAGGATCCCGATATGACAAACAGCCTTACCCGTGCCACCTTCTTGCTCGCTGGTCTCATGCTCTTCGCCGCCTGCGGCAGGCAGGAGGCGAGCGACCCGGTATCCGCCGGCGCCGGCGGCGACGCTTCGGGCGCGACAGCACCGGGCATGCCGGTCGGCACGACCAGCAAGTTCAGCTGGTACCTCGAGCGCAAGACGCCTGCCGGCCAGACGACGCTGGTGCGGACGGGCGACGGCCGCGTTACCAACGAGTCGTTCCTGCACTGGAACAACCGCGAATACGACATCGATTCGGTCCTGCAGCTCGACGAGGACGGCTACATCGTGTCGCAGAAGATCGAGGGACGCTCGCCGTTCGGCTCGCCGATCGACGAAATGTTCAGCATCGAAGGCGGTGTCGCCAGCTGGCAGACGCCCGGCGAGAGCGGCTCGAAGACGGTCGACGAGCCCGCCTTCTACACGCCGAACGAGAGTGCGGCAATCGGCGCTTTCGAGGCCCTCGTCCGGGTTGCGGTGAAAAACCTGGACAACTCGGTCGCGCTCCTGCCGACCGGCAGCGCGCGCGTCGAGAAACTGACCGACGTCGAAGTGGAATCGCCGGATGGCCCCGTCACGCTGTCGCTTTACTCGGTCTCGGGGATCGGCTTCACGCCCCAGTACGGCTGGTTCGACGACGACATGGAGGTCACCGCCTTCGGCGGCGGCTGGCTCGGCATGCTGCCCGAGGGGTGGGATCCCGCCATTCTCGGCACGCTCGACGAAGTGCAGACCAACGAGAGCGCCAGGCAGATCGCAAAGCTCGCCGGCGAACTGGCAAACCCGGCCGAGGGCGCCGTGGTATTCGAGAATGTCGATGTCGTGGACGTCGTGAATCAGACCTTGCTGGAGGACCAGTACGTCCGGGTCGTCGGCGGCAAGATCGATGCGGTCTCGTCGGACGCGCTCGACGATGACGACGCGACCATTATCGACGGCAGCGGCAGGACACTGATGCCCGGTCTCTGGGATATGCACGGACACCTGTCCTTGTCCGATGGCGTGCTGAATATCGCGGGCGGGGTCGTGAACGTGCGCGATATCGGTAACGAACACGAGCAGATCATGGATGTCGTTGACAAGTTCGACAGCGGCGAGGTGATCGGCCCGAATGTCTTCCGCGCGGGCTTCATGGATCGGGCGGGGCCCTACGCCGCCGGTTACGCTGCGGAATCACTGGAGGACGCGCTGAATCGCGTCGACTTCTTCGCCGGGAACGGCTACCTGCAGGTCAAGCTCTACAGCTCGATCGAACCGGAGTGGGTGGCGCCGATCGCCGAGCGTGCGCACGGGCACGGCATGCGTCTCAGCGGCCACATCCCGGCCTTCATGTCGGCCGAGCAGGCCGTGCGTGCGGGCTACGACGAGATCCAGCACATCAACATGGTGTTCCTGAATTTCCTCGCCGGCGACCGGGAAGACACGCGCCAGCAGCTCCGGTTCACGCTGTACGGCGACGAGGCCGGTAACCTCGACCTCGACAGTGACGAGGTGCAGGCGTTCTTCAAGCTGTTGAAGGACAACGACGTCGTCATCGATCCGACGGCAGCCATCTTCGACGAAATGCTGCGGCACGTCTCGGGCAATCCGAGTCCGACGTTCGCCGCGGTGATCGAGCACCTGCCGCCGAGCGTGTCGCGGGCCCAGTACAACCCGGACTTCGACATTACGGACACGGTCGAGGCCTGGGGGCGTTCGGCCGAACGCCAGGCCGAGATGATCAAGGCGCTTTACGACTACGGAATCCAGCTCGTGCCCGGCACCGACGATATCGTCGCATTCACGCTGCACCGGGAACTCGAGCTTTATGTGGAGGCGGGTATCCCTGCCGCGGCCGTCCTGAAGATCGCGACGCTGGATTCGGCACGCGTGGTCGGCGCCGACGGGCAGAAGGGCTCGATAGAGGTCGGCAAGGACGCGGACCTCGTGCTCGTCGAAGGCAACCCGCTCGACGACATCAGTGCGGTCCGCAGGGCCGTGCTCGTCATGAAGGGCGACACGCTGTACCGACCGGACGAGCTTTACGAAGCCGTGGGCGTCAAGCCGTTCGTGGATTCGGTGGAGCTGTAGCGGCGTTCGGGCTGATCCCGGCAGTTTCAAGCTTGCCGCGGTCGCGGCTTGAAGAGCCGCTCCTACAGCAGAAGCGTT
>JAZBNZ010000092.1:0-5850 GCA_036350895.1 Woeseiaceae bacterium | reverse complement strand
TGCCAGGTTTGCCAGATCAGCTAAGCTTGGCTTCTTCATTCGGATTCACGCTCTGGCTGAACAGAAAGGGATATTAAGCGGTCGCGAGTGAGCGCCCGGAATAAGTGCCCGGATTCCGCGACGATCGGCTGCTGAAAGTATAGCGCTGCTCGAATCGTTCCGGGGCCAAATGATCGAAACCGGCTGCGCCCGGGGCATAAGCCTGCCGGTCACCTGGCACGCGTTATCCGCTGACTTGCGTGCTGAGGGCAAAGACCAGCTGAGCGGAGTAGTAGAGCGGAAGACCCCAGAACCTGTTGGTCACCGACGCCGAGACGAACCGGTCGCGGGCGACGAACACGTCTGACACCGCGAACATCAGGGCGCCGATCAAGAGTCCGAAGCCATGAGCGGCCGTCGTGCCGGCCGCCAGAACGACCATCAGCGAAATTGCAGCCACGTAGGCCGCGACCGCCGCTCGCAAGTTGCGTGGCAGGTGCGGCCACAGCCAGCGAACGATAATCACTGCGAAAACCGCCATTGCGATGGCTCCGAGCGATAAGGGCAGAACTGCCAGGGGCTCGAGGAAAAAAGCGGCGCTGTACGCCACGTGGGCGAGCAGAAAACTTGCCAGCCCGGCAACGAAGAAGCGCTGGCGTCTCGGAATCAGGAGAACATCGCCCAGCCAGGAGAGAACCAGCCCGACCAGCATGATCCGGCCATACGGAGACGCAAGGGCTCCCGCAAGAATCGCGGTTATGACGAAGAGCGTGCTGGCTAATGGTTTTGCCAGCCAGATCCCGAGTCGGGAGCACTTCCGCTCGGCCCAAAGAAGCGCCGCCACCGTGATCGCGAGGAGTGCGCCACTCACCACGAGCGCCGAATCAGGCAGTGCAGTCAATCGAGTTACCTGCCGTTAATCCGTGCCCGGACTCGACTGATCATCGTCAGCCGGGCAGGGACTGGCTGCCAGCAGGCCATCCATTTCCCGGGCGAACTCCGGCGAATAGAGCAGTCGAACCCGGCACCAGTACTCCCGGCCTAGTTGCGACTGTCTTATCGAGTCCCCCCAGGCCTCTCTTTGCCGCGAGAACTCGATATCGTCGTACAGGCCGACCCGATATTGATAGTGAACATCTTCCCAGTACCGGAATAATGCATTGGTCCGCATTTCGAACTGGAACAACTCCGTTGGGGTCAACGTTTCGCCGGATATTCCACGCAGCAGCACGTCGGCAAGCTGCTCGTTGCCCGCGGAAACCTGGAGCAGATCGACGATGCCCATCGCCAGCTCGTGCCGAATCTGCGCTCGGGTCATGTCGCGGTTCTGCTTGAGTTCGGCAACCAGCAAGAACAACCCGAGCAGGACGCCGAGGTTCGCGCCAATGGTCAGCCATCGTGTCAGTCGGTCCGATTCCACTGATTATTCCCGTTCTGGCTTGATCGCCAGCATACTTCAGAACGGCCCCCGGCCAGAAACCGATGAGGCATCCTGGGCGGAGAGAGGGTGTGGCCGACACAGTCGTATATGTTCACGAAACCGACAGTTTCGCCTGTTGATGCGACCGGCAACCAAAGCCAGGCGTGGACACTCTGACTCTACTCGCGCAGACTCGAGCCAGAGAGGGCCGGATCGGCTCGGCAGACCACAAGACCCTCATGCCTTGCACTCACTGAACGAGCATTGAAGGACAATGCGGGCCTGGGCTCTATTCAAGCGATATCCCATGACAGACAACCGGCAGGGGAGTATCAGCGCAATGCTAGTGATCAGAAGATCAGCTCGAGTGCTCGGAGTGCTCATGGCGAGCTTCCTGCTGCTCATGTTTTTCGGGTACGTCCTGCAGGGGCGCGGACCGTCACCCGGCTCGCTGGAGCCATACGCGGCGATCGGTCTGACGCTGATGGGCATTTACGCAGCCGCCATGTTCCTGGCACTCAAGCGGGAGCGTGCAGGCGTGCTCATCGCGGCGATAGCCCTGGCAAGCTTTTTCGCCATTCTGTTCACGGGAGTGCTGCCCGGCAACGTGTCCGGCGGCTTCAGTGTCAATGGCGTGCTGAACCCGGTTTTCCTGGCCCTGTGGCTTCCGATTATCTTGTACCTGCTCTGCTGGCGACTCGAACAGCAGGGCACGCGCTGAGAACACATCGGGGCCACCGACCCGGAACAGGATTTATGGATGGCGGTTTACGCCCAGCCGGCCTGCTCGAGGGCGATCCCGTCGTTCCAGACTTTCGTCATGTGCTTGATCCGGTCACCGTCGAAGACGATATGGTAGGCGTAGTCGGAGGCGACGGATTTCCCGGTCGGCGGCACCGGGCCGCCTTCCCCGGTATGCGTGCCTTTGAAAACAGCGACGGCCGCGACGGAGTCACCGGATTCATCCGCTCCGAAGAACTTGAGGTCGTAGCTCGCGTCCGGCATCGTCGCGGCAATGCCCTGCATCCAGTCGCAGTAGCCTGCGAGAGTCGAGACTCCCTCCAGTGCGTGCGCCTGCGCGGAGAACGTTGCATCGGCATGACAATATGCCTCGCAGGCGTTCCAGCCTTTACCGGTCTCACAGGCATCGAAGAATTCTTTTGCTGACTCCAGCTTGGCACTCATGACTACCCCTTTATCGTTGTTTGTGCGGCACCGTAGGCCGTGCGTCATCATACAGGCAAACTGCCGCGCCGCTCGAAAATCCGCAACCGGATGAGCGCCGCGCGGAAACGCTAGTCGAACTCGCGCAGGTAGCGATCGATGTCCTCGAGCAGCGTTTCCAGCAAGCGGCGGTTGGTCTCGACTGAATTCAGGTAGTACTGGATCCAGCCATACAGCTGCACCAACCGGTTGCGCAGCTCGACCAGTCGGGCCGGGTCCGAGGTGAGCGGTTCCTGCCGCTCGAAATTCCAGATTCGCGGCAGATAGCCCTCGAATACGTCAATGAACGCATTGTCATACTGTCGCCCGTTGTACTCGATGCGCCTTAAATGATGCTCGTAATAGTCGCCGATCCGGGTCGTCAATTCCGGCGCATCCAGCAGCTGAAGCTGCCCGGCGCTCACCATCGTGTTCCACGCGGCGCGGCGCGGCCAGATCGAAATGGGCATCGAGTAATCCAGCGCCGCGTAGACCGGCTCACCGGGCGCCGATTCGGGATTCGAGAGCCACTCGATCAGCAACTCGATGCGTTCGGCAGCCGCTCGTTGCTCCTGTTCCACGCGATCAAAAAATGCCCTGTCTTCAGCCAGGCTTATGCGCACCTGTGCCAACGCCTCCCTGGCATCCTGCCGTTCGGCACGGTCCTGCCACATGCTCTCCAGCAGGATGGCGACGAACACCGAGACGATGATGAGAACGGCTTCGCTGCCGATCTTTAGGAAATAGCCTCGCAGCTGCGATGCGGTTTGCCGGTCACTCATAGGAATAATAGGTCCTGGCCAAACTTGCCATCAGGCGGGATCACTCGAGGATCTCGAATGTAAGTCCGGCATTCTGCCGCAGTCGCTCCAGCAGGGCCCCGTCCATTGCGGCGGCCGGCGTTAGCACGCCGCCATCGGAAGGCAGGTCGTCCTCTGCGAGGCAGACGCCGCACTCGGCGAGCATCTTGCTCGTCGAGCCGTAACCCGGATCGCGATCGCCGGTGATTCGGCTGCGGATGATCGTGCCGTCCGCCAACTCCCCGAACTGACGAAGATCGAAGAACCCGTTCTCGCGCTGCTCACGATCCGGACCCTCGCCCGGCTCAGGCAGCACGAACCGCTCCAGCAGCCCGCGCGTGACGCCGATGCCGGCCGCGGCGACGAAGCCGCCAAGCGTGGCCGTCATGGTGCCGGCCTTCAACCAGCCCGATGCGCCCTTGCCCATCATCACCGCCTCGCGGTACCTGAAGTCGCGACCGTAAGGATAGCCGAGCAGCGCGTTGCTGCGGCGCACGACCCGGGTGTTGATGCCGGCCATCACGAACGGGGCGGTCCAGGTGTTCGCGACGTCGTCGTAGCGGACACCCTGCTGGTCCCGGCCGTCCGGTCCCTCGCGTTCGCCAGGCGGGTTCAGCCCGTAGGGATCGACGAGTATCCGGGCCACGCTGCGGTCCGCACGCGCCTCCTTGATGATGTTCAGCATGCTCGAGATCGTGCCGCCGCTCGGCCCGCCGCGCGACGCCTTGAGGAGCATCGTCACCGACTCGCAGCGGGCGCCGAAACGGCGCTCGGCCTCCTGCTGCAGGAACCAGGCGCCGATATCCATGGGCACGGAATCGAAGCCACAGCAGTTGACGATACGTGCGCCGCTCGCGACGGCCGCGTCGTGGTGCCGGTCGATCATCTTGCGGATCCACTGCACCTCGCCGGCGAGATCGCAGTAATGCGTGCCGGCGGCGACACAGGCTGCTACCAATGCAGAACCGTATTTTGCGTAGGGGCCGACCGTCGTAATCACGACCTTCGTACTCGCCGCCATTGCGGCCAGCTTCTCCTCGTCGAAGCTGTCCGCTACGATCGTCGGCAGCGCGGCGGCCTCCGGCCCGAGTTCACGCCGCAGGTCGTCGAGTTTCTCTGCATTGCGACCGGCAATTGCCCATTTCAGGGCGCCACCGACCCCGTACTGCGCCAGCAGGTACTCGGCTACGAGCGCCCCGGTAAACCCGGTGGCGCCCCAGACGACGATATCGAAGTCACGTCCATTCATGATGCTCTGCTTCCCGTAATGTTCAGGCCGGGCCGGGCCCGGGCGCCGGACCGTATCATAACGGCCCGTTCGGGCGCGCGCGCAATCGGCGGCAAGGCCAGCGTGCGCGATGCGTCTGTGCCAGAATCGTCAGGGAATCGAGCTGTCCCCGAGAGTACTCACGTGCAACGAATCCTGATCGCCGGCCTGGCGCTCCTCCTCGCGGGGGGCAGCGCTCACAGCGCCGAAGCGCTCGACATCGTCGTCTACGGTGCGACCGGCGAAATCGGCTCGCACGTCGTGCGCGAAGCGCTCGATCGCGGCCATCGCGTGATCGCCGTGTCACGCCATCCCGAGGAGATCGCGCTCGAGCATGACCGTCTCACCGCGGTCGAGGGCGACCTGCTCGACGAGACCAGCGTTGCCGAGACGGTGGCCGGGAAAGACGTCGTCATCCTGTCGGTTCGGGGCGTGATCGGCGACTCCGGCGCGCCGGCGAGCGCGCTGCAGTTCATCGCCGCGGAGACGCTCGTCGACGCGCTGTTCCGGATGGGCGACGCCGCGCCGCGGCTGATTCATGTCGGCGGAGCCGGCTCGCTCGAGGTCGAGCCCGGCGTACTGTTTGCCGAGAGACTGCCGAAGATCCTGCTGCCGAAGGGGCTCGAGATCGAGATCCTGGGACAGATCCTGGCGCTCGAGTTCTATCGGAAGGTGGACGACGTTCGCTGGACCTACGTGACGCCCCCGAAGAGTTTCACGAACGGGCCGCGAACCGGGCACTACCGCATCGGTGGCGACCGGGCGCTGGAGGACGACCTGGGCCGGACGCGCGTCTCGCGCGCCGATTTCGCCGTGGCGCTGATCGACGAAGCGGAGCGTGCGGAGCACGTCCGCGAACGTATCTCGGTAGCGTATTAGCTGGAATCGGGGTACCGCACGAATCGACGTGGGCGCTGAACGTGTGATGCAGAAACACCGGCGCGGTCGCGGCTTGAAGAGCCGCTCCTACAGTCCACGTATCCGGCACCGCAGCAGGCCGGTGGCGCCACGAATCGACGTGGGCGCTGATCGTGTGATGCAGAAACACCGGCGCAGTCGCGGCTTGAAGAGCCGCTCCTACAGTCCACGTATCCGGCACCGCAGCAGGCCGGTGGCGCCATGAATCGGCGTGGGCGCTGAACGAACGTGCAGAAACACCGGCGCGGTCGCGGCTTGAAGAG
>JAZBNZ010000091.1:0-20623 GCA_036350895.1 Woeseiaceae bacterium | reverse complement strand
CTTGATCAGCACCCAGGGCTTGTGTTCGTCGATGTAGCGGTTCGCATCGTCGGCCAGCGCCATGATCAGCCGCATGGCCTTCGAAAATTCGCGGTTCTCGTAATGCGCCGCTATCGTTTCCGACGCATCGGCCACGGCCCTGAAGCCGTCCGGGTCGGGTAGCTCGGCGGCAAGCATGCCGTCGAAGCGCTTGCCGATGAAACCCGCGCAGCGGCTCGCGATGTTGACGAGCTTGCCGACGAGGTCCGAGTTGACCCGGGCGACGAAGTCGTCGAGGTTGAGATCGATGTCCTCGGCCGTCGGCCCGAGCTTCGCGGCGTAGTAGTAGCGCAGGTAATTCGGGTCGAGGTTGTCGAGGTAGGTGCGCGCCGTGATGAAGGTGCCGCGCGTCTTGGACATCTTCTGGCCGTTGACCGTCAGAAAACCGTGTACGAATACGCCGCTGGGTGCGCGGAAGCCCGAGCCGTGCAGCACGGCCGGCCAGAACAGCGTATGGAAATACATGATGTCCTTGCCGATGAAGTGATACACCTCGGTGTCGTGGCCGGGACGCCAGTACTCGTCGAAATCGAGGTCGTCACGGCGGGCGCAGAGATTCATGAAGCTCGCCGGGTAGCCGACCGGGGCGTCCAGCCAGACATAGAAGAACTTGTCCTCGGTATCCGGGATCCGGAAGCCGAAATAGGGCGCGTCCCGGGAGATGTCCCAGTCCTGCAGACCGGCCTCGAACCATTCCTCGAGCTTGGCGACCATAGAGCGGTCGAGTTCGGCGTCCTGCATCCACTGCCTGAGGTAGGTCTCGTAGTTGCCGAGCCTGAAGAAATAGTGCTCCGACTCGCGCCTGACCGGCGTGGTCCCGGAGATGACCGAGACGGGGTCGACCAGGTCGGCCGGCGTATAGGTCTTGCTGCAGACCTCGCAGGCGTCGCCGTACTGGTCCGGCGCTTTGCAGAACGGGCAGGTACCGCGGACGAAGCGGTCGGGAAGGAACATGCCTTCCTTCTCGTCGTAGGCCTGCTCGATGGTCCTTAAGTAAATGTCGCCACGCTCCCGGAGCGCCTCGTACATCTCGACGGTCAGGGCCTCGTTCTCGGGCGAGTGGGTCGTGTAATAGTTGTCGAACTCGATGCCGAATGCCGCAAAGTCGCGGACGAACTCCTTGCTGACGGCCTCGGTCAGGGCTTCCGGCGTCACTCCGCGCTCGCGCGCCTTGATCATGATCGGGGTGCCGTGGGCGTCGCTCGCACAGACGTAGGTGCAGGTGTGGCCGCGACTTTTCTGGAAACGAACCCAGATGTCGGTCTGCAGGTATTCGACGAGATGGCCCATGTGAATAGAGCCATTCGCGTACGGCAGGGCGCTCGTGACGAGAATCTTGCGGGTATCGGTCATTGCCTGGCGCAGGGGCGAGTTCAAAGCCGGGCATTATGCCACGGCGCGGCGCGGTCGGCGCGTCAGGTTTCCTCGCGCATCCGCTCGAACTTGGACTTGTTGCTGGCCTGCTGGTAAGCGTCCTTGCCGCTGATCAGCCCCTGCGACACGAGGTTCATCAGGGCCGTGTCCATCGTCTGCATGCCGAGGCTGCCGCCCGACTGCATCGAGGTCTCCAGCTGGTCAAGCTTCCCCTGCCGGATCAGGTTGGCAACGGCGGGCGTGTTGATCAGGATCTCCAGCGCGGCGACCCGGCCCGGGCGATTCCTGGTCGGCAAGAGCTGCTGGGAAATGACGCCGCGCAGCGACGTCGAAATCATTGTCCGGATGTGGCTCTGCTTGTCGGCAGGGAAGGAATTAACGATGCGATCGACGGTTTGCGCGGCGCCGTTGGTATGCAGCGTGCCCATCACGAGGATGCCCATCTCCGCGGCCGTAACGGCAATACTGATGGTCTCGAGATCGCGCATTTCGCCGACCAGGATCACGTCCGGGTCTTCACGCAGGGCCGAGTGCAGCGCTTCGGCGAAACTGCCGCTGTGCACACCGACCTCGCGCTGGCTGATCAGGCAGCCCTGGGCCCGGTGGACGAATTCGACGGGGTCCTCGATCGTCAGTATGTGGCCCTTCAAGTTCCTGTTGATCGAGTCGATCATTGCCGCCAGCGTCGTCGACTTGCCGGAGCCGGTCTTGCCGGTGACGAGGATCATGCCCTGCGTGTGGCGGCAGAGTTCATGTACTACCTTCGGCATCGACAGGTCCTCGAGTTTCATGGCCTGCGAGGGTATCGCACGGAAGACCGCGCCGAGGCCGTTGAGGTGCCGGAACGCGTTGACCCGGAAGCGGGATACGTCGGGAATCTCGTACGCGAAGTCGGCCGCGTCGTTGGCCTGGAAGTTGCGCTTGGTCGCGCTGTCCATGATCTCGTCGAGGCAGATCTCGACGTGATCGGTCGACAGCACATCGGGCATCAGCTGGCGCAACTTGCCGTGCACGCGGGCGCGCACCGGGTCGCCGGAGATGAAGTGAAGGTCCGATGCGCTTTCCTTGAGCATCGCGGTGAGATAGGTGTCGATCTGGCGCATGTGTAATCCTGCCTAACCGCCGCCGGCACTCATCTCGAGTGCCGGGATCATGTCGGTGTCCGTCACGAAGCGGTGGAACTTCTTCTTGTCGACCGCGAATCGATAGGCGTCGTCGGGGTCGATCTCGCGGCGCTGGATTGCCTCGAGCAGCGCCTGGTCCATCAGCTGCATGCCAACGTCCTTGCCGGTCTGCAGCTGGGACGGTATCTGGTGGGTCTGGTCCGTCGTGATCAGTTTCGCGATGGCCCGATTCGTCACGAGGATCTCCTGGATAGCGCGCCGGCCGCGCCCATCGGGTGTCTTCACGAGAACCTGGGTGACGACGGCCTTCAGGCTCATCGACAGGAACGCCTTGGTCTGTTCGCGGAGCTCGCCGGGCAGGGCGTCGATCACGCGATCGATCGTCTTGACCGCGCCGGTCGTGTGCAGCGTCCCGAAGACGAGATGCCCCGTCTCGGCGGCCGTCATTGCCATCATGATCGTCTCCGCGTCGCGCATTTCGCCGACGAGGATGACATCCGGGTCTTCGCGCATCGCCGAGCGGACGCCGTCGGCGAAGCTCGAGACGTGCGTTCCGACCTCTCGCTGGATGACCTGCGAGTTCTTGCTCGGATGCACGAATTCGATCGGGTCTTCGAGGCTGATGATGTTGAGGTGCCGGTTCTCGTTGAGATGATTGATCATCGCGGCGAGGGTCGTCGATTTACCGGTCCCGGTTGCCCCGGTGACGAGTACGAGGCCCTGGTGATAGTCGCACAGGTCCCACAAAACCTTCGGCGACTTGAGCTGCTCGAGCGTCGGCACGTCGCCCGGGATATGTCGGAAGACGGCACCGATGCCGGTCACCTTGCGAAAGACGTTGACGCGGAAGCGTCCGCCTTCGTCGGCGACGTAGCTGAAGTCCAGATCCTTGCCCGCCTGCAGCCGTTCTTTCTGCGAGTCCGTGAGGATTTCGAGAATGTAGGCCTCGAGTTCGGTGTCGGAGAGTTGCCGGAACTTGATCGGCAGGAGATCGCCGTTCATCCGCAGCATCGGCGGTACGCCGACGGCCAGGTGAACATCGGAACAGCCCTGCGCGAGGCCCAGCTTCAGGAATGCGTCAATACGCGCCATGATCAGCGGTTTTCCTGCAAATCAGACAGTTACCACTATCGTAGGCGGATTATGTCTGCTGTACCAGAGCGAGGTCACAGTTTCGGACATTCGTGGGCCGGGACGTCGGCGGAGCACGGCCGGCGGCCGGGAGCCGGTTAGCCGAGGCGGACGGCGTCGAGCGCGTCGGTCAGCTCATCCATGCTCTGAAAGCGCTTGGTCTTGTCGACGGACATTGCCTTCGAGATGATGTCGGCGAAATCCGGCGGGATATCCGGGTTGATCTCGGCGACAGGCTTGGCCTTGCCCTGGACGTGCTGGTACATCACCGACATGTGGTCGCCGCGGCTGTAGGGCGGGATCCCGGTCGTCATTTCGTACATGATGACGCCGACCGAGTAGATATCGGCCGTTTCGTCGACTTTCTTGCCGAGTATCTGCTCTGGCGCCATGTATTTCGGAGAGCCGATGACGTAGCCGGTCTTGGTGAGCTGCGTATCGCCGCTGGACGCGGCTGCGGCCACGCCGAAATCCACGATCTTGAGCAGGCCTTCGTCGTTGACGAGTACGTTGGCCGGCTTGAGATCGCGGTGGATGACGCCGGCCTGGTGGGCGACCGCCATGCCGGTGGCGATATCGCGCGAGAACTTGAGCGCCTTCCTCGGATCCATCGGCTTGCCGTCCGGGATCTCGCCCGAGAGCGTGTGCGACGGGAAGTACTCCATCGAGATCGCGTAGCAGCCCTGCAGGTTCAGGAAGTCGTAGATTCGAATGACGTTGCGGTGGGTGATCTTCCGCGAGTAACGGAGTTCGTGCACGAAACGCTTCATCATCTCCTCGTCGGAGGAGACGTTCGGGTTCAGGAACTTGAGGATGAGGCGCTCGTCGACCACCTCGTCCTCCATCAGCAGCACCGTGCCGAAGGCGCCCTTGCCGATTTTCTCGATGTAGCGGTAGCGGCCCTCGATGACGTCGCCCGGGGTGAGCGTCGAGATGTCGAGGATCGCCGGTGCCGCCGGTGCGGTAGCGCTGGCAGTGACGGCGCCGGCATCCTCTTCCTCGATCGGTGCCGCCTGCGACTTGAGCAGTTTCTCGAGTTCGGCGTCGTCGAGCAGCAGCGTCTTCGTCGCCTCGCCGAGTTTCTCGGCGCGGCGATTCTGCTCAAGGACGGTCGACGAGTAGCGCGCGTCGAGGTCGTCCAGCGCGCCGTCGACGCTGGCGATGATCGTTGCCTCGCCCGAATCGCGGATCCTGTGCAGGATGTTCCGGACATTCGGCGCGTTGGCCTCGTCGGATAGCGCCGAGAGTGCCTTGATGGCTTCGACCTGGACCTCGCGCTCCGTGCTCTTCAGCATCGGCACGACGAGCGGGATGTGCTTGAAGGAGCCGAGTTTCGCCAGCGCGCGCAGGACGACCGGGTCGGTCTTTTCGTTCTGGCCGAGCATGGCTTCGAGCTTCGGTAAGGCCTTCTTGCTGCCGATCTTCGCGAGCGCGTCGACGGCCCGCTCGCGAACCCACCAGTCCGTGTGGTCGGTCGCCCTGATCAGGTGATCGACCGCCCGCTCGTCCTTCATCGAATTGAGGATCTCGATCGCCGTTCGGCAGATATCCTCCTCGCCGTCGTCGATCAGGTTGACGACGGAGTCGACGATGCGGGGGCCGCCGATCTCGGCGAGCGCATCACCGGCACGGCTGCGGACCCACCAGTCGTCGTCCTTCAGGACGTTGAGCAGTTCCTTGACGGAGTCCTTGCTGCCGACCTCGTTGAGCACCTCGACCGCGGCGCGGCGGGCGTATTCGGACTCGTCCTTCAGCGCGTCGGCGAGATGCCTGGCGGTATCCGGGTGCTTCATCTGGACCATCATCTCGACGGCCTTGTTCATTACGTCGAGGTCGGGGTCCTGCAGGAGCTTGGCGACGGCGGCAATGTTGATGCCGCCCTTGCGGTTGCCGAGCGCACCCAGCGCCGCGCTGCGCACCATCTTGTTGTTGTCCCGCAGCTGCGTCTCGAGCGCCCGGTTGACCTCGGTGCGATCGTACCTCGCCAGCAGGTTGATCAGGTGGACCTTGACGATCGGGTCCTTGCCGCCCATCCGGGCAATCAGGTCGGGCAGCATCTGGACGGTGACCATGTCCTCGATGACCCGGAACAGCGCCGCCTTCTCCTTGGGTTCGAGCTCGTAGGCGCGCTGCAGGAGTTCGTGCACCGAGAGATCCTGCTTGTGCACGCGCAGGATCTCGATCAGTGCCGGCTTGGAGACTTCCGGGTCGTCGAAGAAGTCGAGCAGCTTGTTGGCGTTGTAGGCGGTCGAGCTCGACAGCGCCCAGGCCGTGCCCGAGACGACCCGCTCGTTGCCGTCCGCGAGACCCTCGCGGAAGAACTCGAGCGACTTGTCGGAGACGAGTTCGGAGAGAATATCGACGAAGAGCATCGTGTGCGTCTTGTCGGACAGGGCGAGCGCGTCGATGATCTTGGGGATGGCCTTGGCGTTGGCGCCCTTGAGCTTTTGCGTGAGCTTGCGGGCGTTCGGGGACTCCGGGTCCTGTTCGGCAATCAGCGCGTTGATCTGCTGATCCGCGCGGAAGGATCCGAGGAGACTCACGCCGGCACCTCGCGGGTCGCGACATACGCCGACGAGGACAAGCCGGTTCCGGCTTCCCCGCGGTCGTACTTCTCCATCGATGCTTTCCGATCAGTCAATCGACTCGCTCTTGCCCATGCGAAATCATTGCGCCGCCGGCAATCCGTCCCGCCAGGCAGCTACCCTCCGGCGCGGCGGCATTATGCCACATCGCCTCTGCGACATTGCGGGGCGTGCCGGCGCCGACGAGGCCTCCCGGGTCTCGCGTGGTTGTGGCTATCGGCGCTGTGCAGGCTTCGTTACAATGGCGCCCCCGATCGGCACGCCAGCAGCGCGCCGAACCGAAATTTTACCTAATACCCAACCCGGAAGTGTGACCGTGTCAACAGATTCGGCTGTGAAACAGGCCCTCGAAGGGCTGGAAATTCAGGAACTGGACAAGCGGCTCGGCGATATTGCCGGTATCGAGGTCGAGGGCGGCGCAGCGGCGATCCGCATCACGCTCGGCTTTCCGGCGGGCGCGCTGGCCGAGACGATACGCGAGGCGGCGCTTCGGGCGGCGACGGATGCCGGCGCCGAGTCCCCGGCGGTCGAGGTGCTCTCCCGGGTCGTCGCGCACGGCGTGCAGCGCAACCTCTCCCCGCTTAAAGGCGTGAAGAACGTCATTGCGGTCGCCTCGGGCAAGGGCGGGGTCGGCAAGTCGACCGTCGCCGTCAACCTGGCGCTCGCGATCGCCGCGGACGGCGGGCGGGTCGGACTGCTCGACGCGGATATTTACGGGCCCAGCCAGCCGCACATGCTGGGGCTCGTGGGCGAGCGACCGGCCAGCGAGGACGGCAAGACCATGCGACCGCTCGAAGCGCACGGCCTGCAGGTGATGTCGATCGGCTTCCTGATCGACCCGGACCAGCCCATGGTATGGCGCGGCCCGATGGTGACGTCGGCGCTGAACCAGATGCTGATGCAGACGACGTGGCAGGACCTCGACTACCTGATCGTCGACATGCCGCCGGGCACGGGAGACATCCAGCTCACGCTGTCGCAGCAGGTGCCGGTATCGGGCGCGGTCGTCGTCACGACCCCGCAGGACATCGCGGCCATCGACGCCCGCAAGGGCCTCGCGATGTTCCGGAAGGTGTCCATCCCGGTGCTCGGCGTGATCGAGAACATGAGCACGCATATCTGTCCCGAGTGCGGTCACGAGTCGGCGATCTTCGGGTCCGGCGGTGCGGACAGGATGTCGGCCGACTTCGATGTCGAGGTACTCGGCCGGCTGCCGCTCGATGCCGAGGTACGCGAAATGACCGACAGTGGCCGGCCGACCGTCGCCGCGGCCCCGGACTCGCCGGCGGCTGCCGCGTTCATTCGCGCCGCCCGCAGGATGACGTCGGCGCTCGCCGGCAAGGATCGGGATTACTCGTCCGTCTTCCCGAAGATCGTCGTCGAAGACACCTGAGGCGGGAGCGACCGTGAGTATCAAGTCAGATCGGTGGATCCGGCAGATGGCCGAGCAGGAGGGCATGATCGAGCCATTCGAGCCGGGCCAGGTTCGCGAGCATGCGGGCCAGCGCATCGTCTCCTACGGCACCTCGAGCTACGGCTACGACGTACGCTGTTCCGACGAGTTCAAGATCTTCACCAACATCAACTCGGCCATCGTCGACCCGAAGGCCTTCGACTCGACCAGCTTCGTCGACATGCAGAGCGACGTCTGCGTCATCCCGCCGAACTCCTTCGCGCTCGCCCGGACGGTCGAATACTTCCGCATCCCGCGCAACGTGCTGACGATCTGCCTCGGCAAGTCGACCTATGCCCGCTGCGGGATCATCGTCAACGTCACCCCGCTCGAGCCCGAGTGGGAGGGGCACGTGACGCTGGAATTCTCGAACACGACACCGCTGCCGGCGAAGATCTACGCCAACGAGGGCGTCGCGCAGATGCTCTTTCTCGAGTCCGACGAGCAGTGCGAAACCTCGTACCGGGACCGTGGCGGCAAATACCAGGGGCAGACGGGCGTTACGCTGCCCAAGGCCTGAGCTCGCAGCGGCACCGGCCGTCTCGGCGCGCCTGACTTACTCGAAATCCTCGATGACGGGGCCGTCCGCCGGCCCGCCGTCGATGACCGCGCGCTCGTCGGCGAAGCGCGCGCGTCCCGTGGCGACCCAGTTTACGGCTCGTGGATAGATGCGGTGCTCGACCTGCTGCACCCGGGCCATCAGCTCGTCGGCGCTTGTCGACGGGCTGACCGGCAGCCGTCCCTGCAGGATGCAGGGACCGGCATCGAGTTCCTCGGTCACGAAGTGCACGGTGCTGCCGTGATGCTCGTCGCCGGCATCGAGGACCCGCTGATGCGTATCGAGGCCGGGAAACCGCGGCAGCAGGGCCGGGTGGATATTCAGCAGACGGCCGCGGTAGCGGTTGACGAACCAGGGGCTCAAGATACGCATGAACCCGGCGAGCACGACGAGTTCGACGCCGGCTTCGTCGAGCCGCTCCGCGACCGCCCGGTCGAACGCCTCGCGGCTCTCGAAGTCGCCGTGCCGGATCACCGCGGTCGGTATGCCGGCCTGGCGTGCACGTTCGAGGCCGTACGCGTCGGGACGGTTCGCGAGCACGAGCGCGATCTCGGCCTCCAGTTCGCCGGCCGCGGCGCGGTCGATGAATGCCTGCAGGTTCGTGCCCGAGCCCGATATCAGGACGGCGATGCGCGGCTTGGCGGGCTTCAAACGAAGCGGACCCCGTCGCTGCCATGGACGACACTGCCGAGTCGCCAGGCGGTCTCGCCGGCGGCGGCAAGCTGCTCGAGGGCGGCGTCGACGGCGGTGGGCGCGACAGCGAGCACCATGCCGACGCCCATATTGAAGGTACGGCGCATCTCGGCGGCGTCGATATTGCCCGTCGCGGCGAGCCACTCGAATACGGGCCCCGGCTGCCAGCTACCGGTGTCGATCTCCGCGGCCAGGCCCTCAGGGAGCACGCGCGGGATGTTCTCGGTCAGCCCGCCGCCGGTGATGTGGGCGATCCCCCTGACATCGATGTGCCGGCACAATTCGAGCACCGGTCGCACGTAGATCCGCGTTGGCGTCAGCAGGCATTCAGCGGCGGGCCGGCCCTCGATGACGGCCTCGGGGTCGCGTTCGAGGACCCGGCGGATCAGCGAGTAGCCGTTCGAGTGCGGCCCGCTCGACGCGAGCCCGATCAGGGCGTCGCCGGCGTCGATCCGGCTGCCGTCGATGATCCCGTCCTTCTCGACGACACCGACGGTGAACCCCGCCAGGTCGTACTCGCCATCGGCGTACATGTCGGGCATCTCCGCGGTCTCGCCCCCGATCAGGGCGGCGCCGGCCTGGCAGCAGCCCTCGGCTATGCCCTCGACGACGGCGGCGGCCGTGTCGACGTCGAGGCGCCCGCAGGCGAAATAATCGAGGAAAAACAGCGGTTCGGCCCCCTGGACGAGGACGTCGTTGACGCACATTGCGACGAGATCGATGCCGATCGTGTCATGGATGCCGAGCATCTGGGCCAGCTTGAGTTTCGTGCCGACGCCATCGGTCCCGGAGACGAGCACCGGGGCTTTCAGGTCCGGGCGCAGCGCGAAAAGGCCACCGAAACCGCCGATACCGGCGAGAACTTCGGGGCGTCGCGTGCGGGCAACGGCCGGCTTGATGCGCTCCACGAGCGCGTTGCCGGCATCGATATCGACGCCTGCATCCTTGTAGGTTAATTTCGAATCGGCCATCGACAGGGTGGCAAAAGCTGCGGGGGCGATATAATAGTCTCCATACTTGTCCCAGGGAAACCGCTCTTGCTGACTCCGCGAGACCGCCGGCACCGATTGCGTCGCTGGCTGCCACTCTTGTTGCTGACGATCGCGGCGCCCACGCTGGCCGTCGAAGTCACGAACCTGTACACCGCCGAGGTGCCGCTGGACCGCGAATCCTCGACGCCACGCGAAGACGCCTATCGCATGGCGCTCTACGACGTGCTGTTGCGCGTGTCGGGCGCGGCGCTGGCCGACGACAGCGAGCTCGTCGAGGCGCTGTTCCCGGAGCCTTCGGCCTACGTCGTCCAGTTCCAGCCGGGCGCCGACGATGCACTGATCGTCACGTTCGACGGCGAGGCGGTGGAAACCGTGCTCGAAAATGCCGGCCAGACCGTGTGGGGCAACGAGCGGCCGCTGACGCTCGTCTGGCTTGCCGTCGACTGGGGCGGTGGCGAGCGCGAGATTCTCGGCGTCGACGACCCGCTTCGCGAAGAAAGCGACGCCCGCTCGATCGACCGGACCCGGCTCCTGCGTGAGCGCCTGCTGGCCCTCGCCGGACGGCGTGGCCTGCCGCTGCTCCTGCCGCTGCTCGACAGCGAGGACCTCGAGCGGATCACCTATGCGGATATCCGGGGCGGTTTCGACGACGTCGTGCTGGACGCCTCGGCGCGCTACGACGTTGATTCGATCCTGATCGGTGTGATCGATGCCTCGGCCACGGAGCCGAATCGCTGGCGCTACTACTTCGGGCCCGAACGGCGTGACTGGCGCGGCGAGCCTGAGCAGGTCGTGCCGCTGGTGGCCGACCTTCTCGCCGCCGAATTCGCGATCCAGGGTGATCTGCCGCTGCGCAACGTCCAGCTCACCATCGGCGGCGTCGAGACGGTCGACGCCTATGGCGATCTGCAGAAGCGCCTGGCGAACGTCAGGGTCATCGAGGGCCTGAGGATAGAACGTGTCGACGGCGACGCGATCACGTACAGCGTCGACGTGCGGGGCGGCGGCGAGCAGCTGGCGCGGGCGCTGCGTTTCGCCGGCTTCCTCGAGAGCGACCGCATCGAGGCGGGCGGCGCTTTCGACACGAATCCCTACGTGGACTCGCTGAGCTTCTACTATGAGTCCCGCTAGCCGGGAGTCGGGCTGACTGTTCATGTCACTTTCCTGGTTGCCCAACGCCATCACTATCGTGCGCATCCTGCTGATCGCGCCGATACTCTGGCTGATACTGGACGGCCGCTGCGCCGAAGCGCTGGCGCTGTTCGTATTCGCCGGCTTCTCGGACGGGCTCGACGGCTTCCTCGCGCGCCGTTTCAACTGGCACTCTCGCCTCGGCGGGCTCCTGGACCCGGTTGCGGACAAGTTGCTCGTCGCCGGCATGTTCGTCACGCTGGCCATCACGGGTGCGATTCCGGTATGGCTCGCGGTCATTGTCGTCGCCCGCGATATCACGATACTCGGCGGCGCCACCGCTTATCATTTCCTGATCGGCCCGGTGCCTGGGGAGCCGACGATGATCGGTAAGTTCAATACGGCCGTGACGCTCGGCTACATATTCATGGTGTTGCTCCAGCTGGCGACGGGGTGGCCGCCGGACTGGCTGCTGATCGTGCTCGGCGCGGCCACGTTCGTTACGGTAGCGATCAGCGGCATCGATTACGTCGTGTCCTGGTCGCGCAGGGCAAGACAGGAGAGGACGACATGATCGAAAGCAACCTGCGGACGAACTGGCTGATCGCGATCGCGCTTGTCGGCTGGGTGCTCTACCTGCTTGCACCCATCCTGACGCCCTTCGTCGCGGCGGCGCTGTTCGCGTACCTCGGGGACCCGCTGGCGGACCGGCTGGAGCGCCTGGGACTGCCGCGCTCGCTGGCGGTGGTGACTGTCTTCATCCTGACGTTTCTCGTCGTCGTACTGCTCGTCGTCCTCGTCGGCCCGCTGGTCAAGAAGCAGGTCGTGTCACTCCTGCAGGCTCTGCCCGGGCTCGCAAGCCAGGCCGAGCAGGTCTGGCTGCCACGCGTCAGCGAACTACTCGGTATCGAGTTCGATAGCGATGTCGGCCTGGGGGCTTTCCTGGCGCAGTACAGCGAGATGGCGGGCCAGTGGAGCGGCAAGATCCTGACGTCGGTCTCGCGCGGCGGCGGTGCGGTCGCGACGGCCGTCATCAGCCTGTTCCTCATTCCGATCCTCACGTTCTACATGCTCCGCGACTGGGACGGGATCATGCTCACGCTGGGCTCGCTGATCCCGGCCAGTCAGCAGGAGACGGTGTTCAAGCTCTTGCGGGAGGCCGACGAAATGCTGGGGGCCTTCCTGCGCGGTCAGCTGCTCGTCATGGTCGGCCTGGCCATCCTGTATTCGGTCGGCCTGACGCTCTCGGGCGTCGAATATGCCGTTGCTATCGGCGTCGTCTCCGGCGTGGTCAGTTTCGTGCCATACCTCGGTCTCGTCTTCGGGATTGCGCTGGCGTCGCTGACCGTGGTGCTCGAGCCGTCGCCACTCTGGCCCCTGGCCGGCGTCGTCGCGACATTCACGATCGCGCAGGTCATCGAGGGGACGGTGCTGACGCCGAAGCTGGTCGGGGACCGCATCGGGCTGCACCCGGTGATCGTTATCTTCGCAGTGGCGGCCGGCGGTCAGTTGTTCGGCTTTTTCGGCATTCTGCTGGCGCTCCCTGCGGCGGCGGTCCTTTCGGTACTGGCGCGATTCGCCTACGACCGCTACCTGCGCGAGCATCCCGAGGTGGTAGAGCAGCTCGAGGGCGATCCCGTGGCGGGAAGGAAGCACGGATGAGCCAACTGGCATTACCGCTCAAGCTGGCCGATCACGCCGTTTTCGACAGCTTTCTCGCCGCCGGCAACGAATCCGCGGTCGCCGCCCTGGAGCGGCTTGCGAGCTCGGCGGACGGCGGGGGCGCGTGGATCTGGGGGGCGACCGCTTCCGGCAAGTCGCACCTCCTGCAGGCCGTCTGCGCCCGGGCCGGCAGCAGTGCGATGTACCTGCCGCTGGCCGATTTCGTGAGTGCACCGCCGGCGCTGCTCGACGGTCTCGAGGAGCGCGAGATTCTCTGCATCGACGATATCGATCGCGTCGCCGGGGATGCTGGCTGGGCGCGGGCGCTGTTTCGCCTCTACAACGCGATCGACGAGCGCGGCAACCGGCTGCTCGTCGCCTCGACCGCGCCACCCCGTGATGCCGGGATCGTCCTGCCGGACCTCGACAGCCGCCTGAAACGACTCCCGGTGTTCCGGCTGCACTCGCTCGACGACGAGGAGCGGGCCGCCGCACTGCGCCTGCGGGCGCATCACCGCGGCCTCGACCTGCCCGGCGAGACCGCGCGTTATCTCCTGAAACGCAGCCGCCGCGACATGCGCACGCTGTACGCGCTGCTGGACGCGCTCGATACGGCAGCGCTGTCCCAGCAGCGTCGGCTGACGATCCCCTTCGTCCGTACCGTTCTCGACGAGCAGGCCTAGCCAGGCCTAGCGACCGGCTGCGAGGCGCGTCGCGATATCGGCGACGCGGGCACCGAGCGCGATGGCGAGCGCGGCTTCCTCTTCGCTCAGCGAGTCGTTCTCGCGGCGGTTGAAGCTGACGTGAGAGGCCCCGTACGGGGTGCCGCCGGTACGCGTCGTCGAGAGTTCGCCGTGGGTATACGGGAGCCCCGTGATCAGCATCCCGTGGTGCAGGAGTGGAACGGCCATCGTCAACAGCGTCGTCTCCTGGCCGCCGTGAAGTGATCCCGTCGAGGTGAACAGGCCGGCCGGTTTCCCGGCCAGCGCCCCGGCGAGCCACAGCTCGGTCGTCCCGTCCCAGAAATACTTCATGGGTGCGGCCATGTTGCCGAAGTGCGTCGGGCAGCCGAGCACGAGTCCGGCACATTCACGCAGGTCATCGAGGCTGGCGTACGGGGGGCCCTGTTCGGGAATGTCTGGAAGCGTTGCCTCTGTGTCGGCCGAGACCGGCGGCACGGTCCGGAGTCGCGCTGCTGCAGACCGCGTTTGCTCGATCCCCTTGACGACGTTGCGGGCAAGGGCCTCGGTGGCACCATGCCGGGAGTAATACAGGACGAGAATTTCGGTTGGCACGAGCGCGGTGCTTCAGCGGATCAGGTCGCTGACGGATTCCGGCGGCCGGCCGATCACGGCCCGGCCACTGGCGGCGTCGACGACGATCGGACGCTCTATGACTCGCGGGTGCATGGCCAGCCAGGCGGCGAGCTCGGCGTCGTCGTCGAGATCCGGCAGGTCGGCGGCCTCACGGAACTCGGATTCGCCTCGACGGAGCAGGCCGTTTACGGGAATTCCGAGCTGTTTTGCGAGCATGCGAATGTCGTCCGCGTCCGGAGGTGTATCCAAATATGCAACAATCTCGGGCTCGATTCCGGCTTCTCGCAGAATTTCCAGCGTTTTCAGAGACTTGGAGCAGCGTGGGTTGTGGTAGATGGTGATCTTCATAGTGTGACTTTAGCAACAGTTCGGGCGTTCGAAAACGCTTTCCGTGCAGCTTGACGCAGCGCGCGGGCAGTTGATAGGTTTTCGTCTCGTTTCTGCAACACTCTGCCTGATTTCCAATGTCACGTTTCGCATCTTACGTCCTGATTTTCATACTGTTTGCCGCGGTCCTCGGGCTGGCGGCGGCGTGTGAGACCGCCCCCCCGGTTCAGGAGATGAGCGATGCGCGGCAGGCGATCGCGGTGGCCCGCGAGGCCGTCCCGGGCGAAACGGCGGCGCGCGAACTCGAGACGGCGGAGACGTATCTGCAGTCGGCCGAGCAAAACCTGACGCGGCGCAATTATTCCCGTGCGCGGGCCGATGCCCTCGAGGCGAAGGCGCGGGCGCTGCGCTCGCTCGAACTGTCGGAAACCGCCAAGCTGCCGCCGCAGTACTGAGTTCCGGCCGCGCCCGGTGAACGATTCCACTATCGTCGAGCTGCGCACGGCGCGCCTCTACACGATCACCGGGAAGGTGCAGGGCGTGTGGTTCCGCGACAGCACGCGCCGGCAGGCACTGGAACTCGACATCTCGGGTTACGCAATCAATCTGGACGATGGCAACGTCGAGGTCTACGCGGTGGGCTATCCCCGCGAACTGGATCGTCTCGAGGCGTGGTTACAGCAGGGGCCGCCGCTGGCCGAGGTGACGTCGGTGGATCGCCGCGACGCCCCCATCGAAACGACGCACGGGTTCATTACCGGCTGAATTGGCCCGCCAGTGTCCTGTTTGCCTATTACGTTGACTCTCAGTGCTTTGCAGGCTTTCTGAGAGTCAACGAATCAGGCAAACAGGACACTAGGCCTTGAACCACTTGCCGGTCAGTTTATCGATCACCTTGTTCGGGTATTTGCGCTTGCCCAGGCTGCCGTTGTAGCGGCCGAGCGCCCGGCGCAGGTCGCCGGTTTCCTTTTCGAGGTAGAACTTCAGGATCGTGCAGCCGTAGCGGAGGTTCGTATCGATGTGCAGCAGGTTGTCTCCCGGCCGCCCGATCTCGTCCAGCCAGAACGGCATCACCTGCATCAGTCCGAGCGCCCCCGCGACCGACACCGCGTAGCGGTCGAAGTTACTCTCCACGTCGATGACGGCCAGCACGAGCTCGGGCGCAAGATCGGCGCGGTTCGCCTCGTAGTGAACGTTGGTCAGAATTTCGATGCGTTCGCCGTGGTCGCGGACCTGGCGCTCGAGACGCGAGGACATGTCGGTCAGCCAGACCTCGGCGTCGAAGCGGTCGCCGAAGCTGTCGGTCGCGCTGGCCGCGTCGAGCAGCAGCCGCCTGAGCTCCGGGTCCGGCCTTTCGGTCGTCGCGGCCAACAGCGGTGCCGGTGCCAGGCCGAGGCACGCCAGCCGGATCAGCAGTTGTCGTCGTTCCCGATTCATGTCCAGGGGGGTTATGTCATGCCCTCCCGAGCTTAGCTAGCCGGCAGCGAGTATGGCGAGAGCCTCGTCACGTTTCACGTTGCGCGATTCGCTATCGCGCCGGTGCCGGTATTCGAGTTCACCCGCGGCGAGATTCCGCTCGCTGACAACGAGCCGGTGCGGTATGCCGATCAGCTCGGCATCGGCGAACTTGACTCCCGGCCGCGCGTCGCGGTCGTCGAACAGCACCTCGTAACCGAGGTCCGACAGCTCCCGGTACAGCGCTTCCGCGGCCTCGCGTACCGTGTCCGAACGGTCCATGCCGATGGGCACGATGACGACGTCGAACGGCGCGAGTGGCGCGGGCCAGATGATGCCGTTCTCGTCGTGGTTCTGTTCGATCGCGGCGCCGACGATCCGCGTGATGCCGATGCCGTAGCAGCCCATCGCCATTACACGCTCCTTGCCGTCCTGGTCGAGCACGGTCGCGTTCATCGCCTTGCTGTACTTGTCGCCGAGCTGGAAGATGTGGCCGACCTCGATGCCGCGGGCAATGGCCAGCGTGCCCGTGCCGCCGGGCGTCGGGTCGCCGGGGACGATGTTGCGGATGTCCACGGTTTCCGGCTCGTCGACGTCACGGCCGAAATTGATCCCGATGACGTGCCTGTCCTCGGCGTTGCCGCCGGCCACGCAGTCGGCCATCGCGGCCGTCGCGTGGTCGAAATAGACGGGGATATCGAGGCCGAGCGGGCCGGCGAAGCCCGGGCCTGCGCCCGTGACCTCGCGGACCGTCTCGGGCGATGCCATCGTCAGTGGCGAGTGGACGCCAGGGAGTTTCTGGGCCTTGACGGCGTTCAGCTCGTGATCGCCGCGCAGGACCAGCGCGACGGGCGTGGTCTCGCCCTCGACGATCAGGGTCTTGAGTGTTTGTTCCGGGGTGATATCCATGAATTCACAGAGCGCATCGATCGTACGGATGCCCGGTGTCTCGACCGTTTCGAGCGCACGGGAGGCCGGCGGGCGCTGGCCCTTCGGCCGCACGGTCGCCGCGGTCTCGATGTTCGACGCGTAGTCGTCCGTATCGCAGTAGGCGATCGCGTCTTCGCCGGAGTCGGCGAGCACGTGAAACTCCTGCGACTTGCTGCCGCCGATCTCGCCGCTGTCGGCCTCGACGACCCGGAAGGTCAGGCCGAGGCGCGTGAAGATGGCGGTGTACGCGGCGTGCATGCGGGCATAGGAGGCCTCGAGGCCCTCGCTGTCGAGGTCGAAGGAATAAGCATCCTTCATGATGAATTCGCGCGAGCGCATCACGCCGAAGCGCGGCCGGATCTCGTCGCGGAATTTCGTCTGCACCTGGTAATAGTTGACGGGCAGCTGCTTGTAGCTGCGCAGCTCGCGGCGAGCGATGTCGGTGATGACTTCTTCGTGAGTCGGGCCGAAGCAGAAGTCCCGGTTGTGCCGGTCGGACATCCTGAGCAGCAGGGGTCCGTATTGCTCCCAGCGTCCGGATTCCTGCCAGAGCTCGGCCGGCTGTACCGCCGGCATCAGGAGCTCGAGCGCGCCCGCACGATTCATCTCTTCGCGAACGATGGCCTCGACCTTGCGCAGCACGCGCAGGCCGAGCGGCATCCAGGTAAAGAGGCCTGACGCGAGTCGTCGGATCAGTCCGGCCCGCAGCATCAGTTGATGGCTGACGATTTCCGCTTCCGCGGGGACTTCCTTCAACGTCGTGAGCGGGAACTGTGAATAACGCATGGCTGGTGAATACCTTCGCTGACGGAGGTCGCGCATTCTATCGGTTTTTGTGCTCGTGTTGGCCCAAAAAGCAGTTGACGGACGATGGCGTCGTTGCCATCGTGGCGACTGGTCGGCAGGAGGCACGGGTGCGTGGTAGGACGTCGAAACCCTTTCGTGGCCAGGGAGGGCGTACCGTTCTTGCTGGCATCACTGATTCTGATCTGGGCGGCCTGGCGCTACCTGCCCGACGCGTGGACGGCGCTGCCGATTGCCCTCACGGTCGTCCTGTTCCTCGTCTTCCGCGACCCGGTACGTGGCATTCCGCCCAGTGCGCTCGGCGTTGTGAGCCCGGTCGACGGCAAGGTCGTCGAGGTCGAAACGGTCGAAGGCGGCACCCTGCTGGGCAAGGCGCACCGGATAGTGATCGAGGTCGATGCGCTCGGGACCTACACGGCGAGGAGCCCGGTCGAAGGGACGGTCAGGAACCTGTCGAGTGCCGCGGGCGGGCGCCCGGTCGACTACGCAACCAATGCGCTCTGGATCCGGACCGATGAAGGCGATGATGTCGTCATGGGGTTCCGGGGCTACCGCTTCGGACTGCCGCCCCGGGCGCTCGTCCGCTACGGGGAGCGGCTCGGGCAGGGCCAGCGCTGCGCCTACCTGCGGCTCGTCCGCTTCGTCGAACTACACGTGCCGTTCGAGGGCAAGGTCAGGGCCGAGCCCGGCCAGACGGTCGTGGCCGGCAGCGACCTCGTCGGCTCAGTCCCGCATCACTGACGGCTGCCAAAGCCCCGGACCTCGTGGCACACTAGAGGCGATGCAGCCAACCGCAGTACCCGTGACACTCTCTAGCGAACAACAGCGCCGCGCGTATCTCGAAGCCCTGGGGATCGACCTTTACGTGCCGCGCGGCACGCCCGAGCCGTCGCCCGGTATGGAGCCGGCCGAGGCTCGACCGTCCGAGACGCCGCAAGCCGGGACGCAGCCGGCCGCGCCGTCCCTGCCCGACGATTTCGAGTCCCTGCGGGACATCGTGGCGCAATGCACGCGCTGTCCGCTGCACGAAACGCGGACGCAGGCCGTCTTCGGCGTCGGCGATCCGGATGCCGACTGGATGGTGATCGGCGAGGCCCCGGGTGCGGAGGAGGACCGGCAGGGCGAGCCGTTCGTGGGCCGTGCCGGCAAGCTGCTCGACGAGATGCTGCGCGCGATCGGCGAGTCGCGGCGCTCCGTGTTCATCGCCAACGTCCTGAAGTGCCGGCCGCCCAGCAACCGCGATCCGCACAGGGAGGAAATGGATCAGTGCCGGCGCTATCTCGACGCACAGATAGAGCGCGTCTCGCCCCGGCTTATTCTCGTCGTCGGGCGCATCGCGGCGCACGAGCTGCTGCAGACCGACGCGCCGGTCGGCCGGATGCGCGGGCGGCAGCACGACTACCAGGGCATTCCGCTGGTGGTGACCTACCATCCGGCCTATCTGCTGCGGAGTCCGTCCCAGAAAGCCAAAGCCTGGGACGATCTCAGGCTTGCGCGGCGTCTCTTCCGGGAGAGCGCCGCGTGATCACGCCGGTCCGGAATCTGCCGGTGGTCGTCCGCCGGATGGTGCACGACGACCTGGCGGACATCGCCGACATCGAGCGGCGCAGCTACGATTTCCCGTGGAGTCACGGCGTATTCCGCGACTGCCTGCTGGCAGGCTACAACTGTCTCGTGCTGGTGCATGACGAACGACCGGTCGGCTACGGCATCCTCTCGGTTGCCGCAGGGGAGGCGCACGTGCTCAACCTCTGCGTCGACCCGGCGCATCGGGCCCGTGGCTACGGTGAGCAGCTGCTCGATGCGATGCTCCGCATCTCGAGGGCTGCCGGGGTACGCGAGATCTTCCTCGAGGTACGGCCTTCGAACGAGACGGCGATCCGGCTCTACCGCAAGAAAGGCTTCCACCAGATCGCGAGCCGGCCGTCCTATTACCAGGCGACGCACGGCCGCGAGGACGCGGCCGTGCTGGTCCGCAAACTCGACCCGGATCCCTGACGGGCGCGCAGCTTCCGCTTGCATCGGACACGGCAAGCGCTAGACTGCGCCGCCTCGCAGCCCGTTCCGCCCCGTCATGACGAAGATTGCCAAAGAGGTCTCCCGGCGCCGTACCTTCGCGATTATTTCGCACCCCGATGCCGGCAAGACCACGCTCACCGAGAAGCTCCTGCTGTATGGCGGCGCCATCCAGCTCGCGGGCACCGTCAAGGGCCGCAAGGCCAGTCGGCACGCGACCTCCGACTGGATGGCCCTCGAGCAGCAGCGCGGCATCTCGGTGACATCCTCGGTCATGCAGTTTCCATACGCCGATCACGTCGTCAACCTGCTGGATACACCGGGCCACGAGGACTTCTCCGAGGACACCTATCGCACGCTGACCGCCGTCGACTCGGCGCTGATGGTCATCGACTGTGCCAAGGGTGTCGAGCTGCGGACGATCAAGCTGATGGAGGTCTGCCGCCTGCGGGACACGGCAATCATGACGTTCATCAACAAGCTGGACCGCGAGGGCAGGGAACCGATCGAGCTGCTCGATGAGATCGAATCGGTGCTCGACATCCAGTGCGCCCCGATCACCTGGCCGATCGGCATGGGCCGCTCGCTCGTCGGCGTTTACCACCTGTTGCAGGATCGCATTTATCTCTACTCGTCCGCCGGCCGGCAGAAGGCATCGACGCGCGAAGTCATCGACGGGCTCGAATCCGAGGCCGCGCGCGCCGCGCTCGGTGATCGTCACGCCGAGTTCCTGGAGGAGATCGAACTCGTCCGGGGCGCATGCCCGGACTTCGACCTTGCGGCCTACCGGGCCGCGCGGCAGACGCCGGTCTTCTTCGGCTCGGCGCTCGCGAACTTCGGCGTCAAGGAGTTGCTGGACGAGTTCGTGGAGCACGCGCCGGCGCCCTTGCCCCGGGCGACCGAAACCCGCGAGGTCGCGCCCGTCGAGGAGACGCTGACCGGCTTCGTGTTCAAGATCCAGGCAAACATGGACCCCGGGCACCGTGATCGCATCGCGTTCATGCGCATCTGTTCCGGGGAGTACCAGAAGGG
>JAZBNZ010000090.1:0-3828 GCA_036350895.1 Woeseiaceae bacterium | reverse complement strand
TGTCGGTGTCGACATCGGTGCACTGTGGGTCGCCGGGAATTACCAGCTTGGCGCACAGCTCACCAACATCAACCAGCCGACGTTCGACTTTCCCGACGTCAACCTCGAGCCTTACAGCAACCCCGACATCATCGGCTTCCTCCAGCGCGACAAGGTTTACGTCATGGATCGCCAGCTCAAGCTCGAGGCCTCGCTGTTCAGCAGGAACCGGCGCTGGACCGGCAACCTCGGTGTCGATGCGAATGCGGCGACCGACCCGCTCGGCGACGATTACCAGTGGCTGACCCTGAGCACCGGCTACACGATGGACAACTGGTGGCTGCCGAACGTGCGGCTCGGCTATCGGCAGAATCTCGCCGGCACGGAGCTCGGCTACCTGAGCGTCGGCTTCACGGCCTTCAGGTTCGTCAATGTCGATATCGCATCCGCACTCGATACCGTCAGCATCGACGGCACGACCCTGCCGCAGGGATTGATGACCAGTATCGGCTTCCAGATCAACTGGTAGTTGCGGCCTGTCCGCTCCCGGCGGTCTCCGGGATCGTCCCTGCGGGACTACCCTGACGCGATGATTTGGCCGACGGCGGGCGCCAGCTTTCCGGGCGTGCGGAGCGCGACCAGCCGCTCCCCGGTATCGATTTCGACGGCCATGCTGGCCGTATCGCCACGTATCACGCCGGCCGCGCTGTCCGTGAACGGCGCCAGCCGATCCGCTTCCGGGTGGACGATGTCGAACGATGCCATGCGACCGACGGTCGGCAGGTGCCGCGACGGGTGCTCGGCCATGTCGTCCCAGTCGATGAAGAACGGCATCGTGGCACCGAGCATCGCGTCGTCCGGCATCATGAGTCGCCAGCCCAGCTCGCCGCCTGCGGGCGTCTTGCGGGACCAGCGGTCGACACTCCCGGCCTCGATGCCGGCTTCGCGGAGCGATACGCCGAGCGCCTCCAGGTCATCGCAGCGGGCGCACCACCATGCCAGGGCCGCGCGGCTCTGGCCGGCCAGGTAGCGGGACAGCGGCAGGTCGGCCGGTTGCTCCGGATCGGGTGCGATGATCTCGATGTACATGTCGTCCTCGAGACCGAGCAGTGCGTTCCGCGTGCCCTGCCCGGGGTGTACGCCACCGGGCACGGGCCGGGCGCCGAACAGTGCTTCGGCATAATCGCGGCCGAGCTCGAGATCGGGGGCTGCCAGCAGGATGTGATCTACGGCGATCGTCGGGGTCATGCGTCACCTTTGTGCGGGTCGTGTCATCGGCATCCGGCCATCGTGACGCCGGCGGCGTCCGGGGGCAAATCTCCGTTCGCTGCCGGCCTGGCGGCGGAGCTGCGGAACGGCTTTTTTCCCGCGTCCGGAGGTCGTCCGGCAGCGCCGTCGCGGGGTGCAGATTCTTCTTGACAGGCGGTCGTAGCAGGCGCTCAATTCGCGCAATTTCAAGGCCGCTTTCTCTCGGAGATTCTCTACATGGCCACTTCCGGTTCAACTGCTGGTTCCGGGCGCAAGGCGCCGCGGAAGCAGGTTGCCCTGCGCGCGTCGATCGGTCCCGTCGAAGACCTGGAAAGTTACGTCAAGGCCGACTGGTGGCGCGATATCTTCAATGCCAATTACCTGCGCACGGACGGCGATGTGGTCGAGGATCCGGAGATTACCGGTGCCGAGATCGACGCCTTCCTCGCTGTCGTGGACGTCGCTCGCGATGCGTCGATACTGGACCTCTGTTGCGGCCAGGGCCGGCACGTCCTCGAGCTCGCGCGCCGCGGCTTTACCGATCTTCACGGCATGGATCGTTCGCACTACCTGGTCTCGCGGGCGAAACGACTTGCCAGTGAGCAGGGTCTCGCGATCCGGTTTCGCGAGGGCGACGCCCGCAAGCTCCGCTACCAGAGCGATAGTTTCGATTTCGTCTACGTGGCCGGCAACAGCTTCGGTTACTTCGAATCCGCGGATGACGACATCCTCGTGCTGAACGAGATACGCCGCATCCTCGCGCCGCGCGGCGACCTCCTGATCGATTTCACGGACGGCGATTACGTCCGGGCCCACTACGAACCGCGCAGCTGGGAATGGATCGACAAGAACTACTTCGTGTGCCGCGAGCGCGCACTGTCGAAGGACGGCGCGCGGCTCATTTCCCGCGAGGTCATCACGCACACGAAGAAGGGTGTCGTTGCCGACCAGTTCTATGCCGAGCGTCTCTACAGCGCGGAGGAGCTGGGAGCCCTGCTCGAACAGAACGGCTTCGAGGTGCTCGGTGCCAACCCGATGGCGACGTCATCGAAGCGCAACCAGGACCTCGGCATGATGGCGCAGCGTATCGTCCTGACGGCGCGTTCCGACAAGACGCGGCCGGGGAGGGCGCCGGCCAAGCGCGAGGCCCGGCGCGTAACCGTGCTGCTCGGCGATCACCGCAAGGCCGACGACGTAAAGCCGGGCAGCGCCTTCGACGCGGACGATTTCCACACCATCAACGAACTCAAGCGCGCGCTGCGACAGGTGCCGGGCTTCACGTTCAGTTACGTGGACGATCACGATACGCTGCTCGACACCTTGCGGGACCGGGCGGACGCGACGGATTTCGTGTTCAACCTGTGCGACGAGGGGCTCAATAACGATCCCGCGAAGGAGCTGCACTTGCCGGCTCTGCTCGACACGCTGGAGATTCCGTACTCCGGTGGTGGCCCGCAGTGCCTGGCCTACTGCTACGACAAGTCGCTGGTGCGCGGCGTCGCTGCCGAGATGGACATTCCCGTGCCGAAGGCCTTCACCGTCGCGCCGGAAGAGGTCGCTTTCATTGCGTTCCCGATCGAGTTCCCGGTCATCGTCAAGCCGAACTTCGGTGATTCGAGCGTGGGCATCACCGTCGACAGCGTCTGCTCCGACATCGGCCAGCTCGAGCAGGCGATCGCCCGGGTCCGTGAGCGCTGCGGCTTTGCGGCGCCGGTGCTCGTCGAGGAGTTCCTGCAGGGCAAGGACATCAGCGTCGGCATCATCGGCAATCCGCCCGACAGCTACACGGCACTGCCGATCATCGAGGAGGATTATTCGAAGCTGCCGCCCGGCCTGCCGAGAATCTGCGGCTACGAAGCGAAGTGGGATCCCGACTCGGTCTACTTCAGCAGTGTGGGCTCGATACGCGCCGAGCTGCCGCGGCCGACCGTCGAGTTCCTGAACGCGAGCTGCATCCGACTCTTCCAGCGACTCGGCTGCCAGGATTACGCGCGCTTCGACTGGCGCCTCGATGCGAACGGCACGCCCCGCCTGCTCGAAGTGAACCCGAATCCCGGCTGGTGCTGGGACGGACACCTCGCGCGGATGGCCGCGCTGGCCGGCATGTCCTACGCGGATATGCTCCGGGAAATCCTCGTGGCCTGTGACGAGCGCGTCAGCGCCACGCGCCAGGCCCGCCGCGGCCGCCGGCAAGCGGCCTGAGGGCAGACGTATGCCGGGGGGCTGTCAGTCCCCCTGCCAGCCCGGTCCGCGCACGACGCGGCCGGGCGTCGCACCCGTGTGCTCGCCGTCCCCGAGGACCTGCTCGCCGTTGACGAAGACGTGGACCATGCCGGTCGCGTACTGGTGCGGCTCGACGAAGGTGGCGTGGTCCCGGATCGTGGCCGGGTCGAAGACGGCGATATCGGCGTAGTAGCCGGGTGTGAGCGAGCCGCGGCGCTCGATCTTCAGGTTCTCCGCCGGTAGCGCGGCGAGCTTGCGGACGGCTTCCTCGAGGGTCAGCACTTTTTCGTCACGCGCGTACTTGCCGAGCACGCGGGCGAAGCTGCCGTAGGCACGCGGGTGCGGGTTGCTCTTGAGGAATACGCCCTCGGGCGCGAG
>JAZBNZ010000089.1:0-2302 GCA_036350895.1 Woeseiaceae bacterium | reverse complement strand
TCGATGCCGAGACGCTCCGCTTCCTCGAGCGCGATCGCAAGGTCCTTGCGCATCCAGTCAACAGCGAAGCCGAACTCGAACTCGCCCGCGACCATGGTCTGCCAGCGGTTGTCCATCTGCCAGGATTGCGCTGCGCCCTTGCCGATCGCCTCGATCAGCAGGGCCGGGTCCAGCCCCGCGCGCTTCGCGAAGGCGAGGCCTTCGGCGAGCCCCTGCACGATCCCGGCAATGCAGACCTGGTTGACCATCTTCGCCAGCTGGCCGGAACCGGACTCGCCGATCAGCGTCACCGCTTTCGAATAGGCCTCGAGCACCGGCAGCGCACGTTCGAAGGTATCGCGGCGGCCGCCGACCATCACGCTGAGCTGGCCGTTCTCGGCGCCGGCCTGGCCGCCGGATACGGGCGCATCGAGAAAACCGACCCCCTTCCCGGCGGCGACAGCCTCGAGTTCCCGCGCCAGCGTCGCCGACGCGGTCGTGTGATCGACGACGACGGCGCCCTGCTTCACCCCGTCGAAGACGCCGTCAGGTCCCGTCGCGACCTCCCGGACATCGTCGTCATTGCCGACGCAGATTAGTACGACGTCGGCATCGCGGGCGGCCTCCGCCGGCGTGGCGGCCCGGCGGCCCTGGTGCTCTGCGCGCCACTGCTCGGCACGAGCCGGCGTGCGATTGAATACGACGGTCTCGTAACCCGCCGCGGCAAGGTGGCCCGCCATCGGGTAGCCCATCACGCCGAGGCCGATGAAGGCCACGCGCTTCGGTCGCTTCTCAGTCATTGCGTGCCTTCTTGCGGGGATCGAGCCCGATCGAGCGGGCAATGATCTCGCGCATGATCTCCGAGGAGCCGGCATAGATGCGCGAGATCCGCGCGTTGGCGTACATCCGGCTGATCGGGTACTCGTCCATGTAGCCTGCCCCGCCGTGCAGCTGCAGGCATTCGTCCGTCACGCGGCCCTCGAGCTCGCTGGTGTAGAGCTTGGCTTTCGCCGCGTCGTCTGCGGTCAGGCGGCCTTCGTTGTGCTCGAGCACGCAGTGATCCACGTAGGCCTGGGCAACGTCCATCTCGGTGCGCATGTCCGCCATCTTGAAGCGCGTGTTCTGGAAATCCGCCACGGCCTGGCCGAAGGCCTTGCGTTCCTTGATGAAGTCCATGGTCGTCGCGAATGCCGCCTCGGCGCACGCCAGGTAGCCGACCGCGCCGATCAGGCGCTCCTCGGCGAGGAAGTGCATCGTGTGGTAGAAGCCCTTGTGCAGCTCTCCGAGGAGATTCTCTTTCGGCACGCGCACGTTGTTGAAGTAAAGCTCCGCGGTGTCCTGGCTCTTGAGCCCGAGTTTCTTCAGATTGCGGCCGCGTTCGAAGCCCTCCATGCCGCGCTCGACCACGAACAGGCTCAAGCCATGCCGTTGCTCCGGGTCGGTTCGCGCGACGACGATCACCAGGTCCGCGTTGATGCCGTTCGAGATGTAGGTCTTGGAACCGTTCAGGAGGAAATGGTCGCCCTTGTCCTCGGCACGCGTCTTGAGCCCGGCAACATCGCTGCCGGCGCCGGGTTCGGTGATGGCGACCGCAAGGATCTTCTCCCCGCTGACGCAGCCCGGCAGCCAGCGGGCCTTTTGTTCGTCCGTACCGAGCTCACCGATATACGGCCCGACCAGGCGGCTGTGCAGCCAGCAGAAAAACCCGACGTCGCCGTACCTGGCGTTCTCCTCGATCAGGATCTGCTCGTAGCGGAAGTCGCTGATGCCGGCACCGCCATAGGCTTCGTCAGCCCACATGAGCAAAAGCCCCTGCTCTCCCGCCTTGAGGAAAGCCTCGCGATCGACGATGCCCTGCTCATGCCAGCGCTCGCTGTGCGGCTGTATCTCGTTGGTCAGGAAACTGCGCACGCTGTCGCGGAACATCTCGTGCTCTTCGTCAAAGATTCTTCTGGCCATGGTCTCGAATGACATTCCTTCGTTGTCGGACGGGATCGATGCGACCGTCAATGACCCGCAGACACTCGAAGCCTGATCGAGCAACCCGGAATCGACGACCGCAGCGGTGTGTCGGGTCAGCGCCCCTTGAACTCGGGGGCACGCTTCTCGAAGAAGGCAGCGACTCCCTCTCTCGCATCTTCGGAGGCGAGCAGGTCCTTCTGCAGGCTGGCTTCCAGATCGAAACTCGCCCCCCAGTCGTTGTCCATCGCGGACCGCATCGCCTGCTTCGTCGCGGCCAGCGACAGCGGCGCGCGCTTCGCGAGCTCTGTGCCCCAGGCAACCGCGTCAGCCACGAGTGATTCCGCCGGGGCGGTCCGGTTGG
>JAZBNZ010000088.1:0-53520 GCA_036350895.1 Woeseiaceae bacterium | reverse complement strand
GCCGTCGGATATCTACCTCGTCGACCTTTTAGCCGACACCGCGACGCAGATGACCGACGCGCTCAACCCGGCGATCGACCGCGACGACCTGGTCTCGAGCGAGATCGTGCGCTACGAAAGCTTCGACGGTCTCGAGATTCCGGCGACGCTCTACAAGCCGCATGGCGCCTCGGCCGAAAACCCCGTGCCGGCGCTCGTGCTGGTCCACGGCGGGCCGGGCGGCCAGACCCGGCAGGGTTACCGGGCCTTCGTACAGCACCTCGTCAACCACGGCTATGCGATCCTCGGCGCCAACAACCGCGGCTCGTCGGGTTACGGCAAGACCTTCTATCACCTCGACGACAAGCGGCACGGTGAGGACGATCTCCAGGATATCGTTTACGGCCGCAAGTACCTCGAGACCCTGGACTGGGTCGACGCCGACAAGATCGGGATCATCGGCGGTTCCTACGGCGGCTACATGGTTGCCGCCGCCCTCGCCTTCGAGCCGGAAGCGTTCGACGTCGGCATCAATATCTTCGGCGTCACCAACTGGGTACGGACGCTGAAGAGCATCCCGCCGTGGTGGGAGGCCTTCAAGGAATCGCTGTACGACGAGCTCGGCGACCCCGCGACCGACGAAGAGCGCCTGACGCGCATTTCGCCGCTGTTCCACGCGGACAACATCGTCCGGCCGCTGCTCGTCGTGCAGGGCGCGAATGACCCGCGAGTCCTCAAGGTGGAAAGCGATGAGCTGGTCGCGGCGGTGCAGGCCAACGAAGTCCCCGTCGAATACGTCGTCTTCCCGGATGAAGGCCACGGCTTCCGTCGCCGCGAGAACCGGATCACGGCCTCGGAGGCGTACCTGCAGTTCCTCGATACCTACCTGAAAGGCAAAGACTAATAACGAAGAACCCGGCGTGCCGGGCCCCGCCGGGGCCCGGCAACGTGCGGCAGCGACCAACCCGACAAATCCAACCCCAGGAGCGCTCTCATGCCCCTTCGTCTTCTGCAGCTGATCGCTGCGACCATCCTGCTCTTGACGATACCGCTCGTCGCCCGGGCTGACATCGACCCGGAAACGTTCCCGTCCTACCTCAAAGCCCTCGAGTGGCGGGAGATCGGACCCTACCGGGGCGGCCGCTCGGCCGCCGTCGCCGGGATACCGTCGGACCGGGAGACCTACTATATGGGCGGCACCGGTGGGGGCGTCTGGAAGACGAGCGACGGCGGCGAGTCGTGGCACAACGTCTCCGACGGCTACTTCGGCGGCTCGATCGGCGCCGTAGCCGTCTCGGAATGGGATCCGAACGTGGTCTATGCCGGGCTCGGCGAGAAGACCGTGCGCGGCAACGTCTCGCCCGGCGACGGCATCTGGAAGTCCACCGATGCCGGGGACTCCTGGACGAAGCTGGGCCTCGAGGACACCCGGCATATCTCCCGGATCCGCATTCACCCGACGGACCCGGACCGCGTCTACGTCGCCGCGATGGGACATCTTTTCGGACCGAACGAGGCCCGCGGCGTCTACCGCTCGACGGACGGCGGAAAATCCTGGGAACGGACGCTGTTCGTCGACGAAAATGTCGGCGCGGTTGATCTCGCGATGGATCCCACCAACCCGCGCATCCTCTACGCGAGCTTCTGGCGCGTGCTGCGCACGCCGTACAGCCTCGAAAGCGGTGGTGAAGGCTCCGGCCTCTACAAGAGCACCGACGGCGGCGACACCTGGGAACTCCTGAGCGATAACGAGGGCTTCCCGACCGGCACGCTCGGCATTATCGGCATTACCGTTTCGCCGACGAACAACAAGAACCTGTACGCCATCGTCGAAGCCGAAGACGGCGGCGTATTCCGCTCCCGCGACGGCGGCGAGACATGGACGCGCACCAACGAGGACCGCAACCTGCGCCAGCGGGCGTGGTACTACTCGCGGATCTACGCCGACCCGGCAGACGAAGACGCCGTCTACGTGCTCAACGTCCGCTTCCATCGTTCGAAGGACGGCGGCAAGAGCTTCGTCGAAATCGACACGCCGCACGGCGACAACCACGATCTCTGGATCGACCCGCGCGATCCCGAGCGCATGATCGAGTCGAATGACGGCGGCGCCAACGTAACCGACGACGGCGGCGAGACCTGGTCGGTACAGAGCAATCAGCCGACGGCTCAGATGTACCGCGTCTCGACGGACAACGACTTCCCGTACCGGCTGCTCGGCGGCCAGCAGGACAACTCGGCCGTGCGCATCCGTTCGCGTTCCGCAACGGGCTACTCGATCGGCACCCGTGACTGGGAGCCGACCGCGGGCGGCGAGAGCGGTCATATCGTCGCGAAGCCCGACGATCCCGACATCGTCATCGGCGGTTCCTACGGCGGCTACCTGACCGTCGTCAATCACCGGACCGGGGAGCAGCGCGGGATCAACGTCTGGCCGGACAACCCGATGGGTTGGGGCGCTGCCGAACTCAGGTACCGCTTCCAGTGGAACTTCCCGATCGCCTTCTCGAAGCATGACCCGGACGTGCTGTACGCCGCGGGCAACGTACTTTTCAGGAGCAGCGACCTCGGCCAGAGCTGGGAAGCCATCAGCCCGGATCTGACGCGAAACGACAAGTCGCGGATGGGGCCGTCCGGCGGGCCGATCACGAAGGACAACACGAGCGTCGAGTATTACGGCACGATCTTCGCCCTCGCCGAGTCACAGCACGAACCCGGCGTGATCTGGGCCGGCAGCGACGATGGCCGCGTCCACCTGACGCGGGATGGGGGCGAGTCCTGGGACGATGTCACGCCGCGCGGCCTGCCCGAGTGGGCGCAGGTGAACAGCCTCGAGATCAATCCGTTCGAGCCTGGCGGCGTCTACCTTGCCGCCACGCGCTACAAGTCGGACGACTTCATGCCCTATCTCTACAAGACCACCAACTGGGGCAAGAGCTGGACCCGAATCACCGACGGCATCCCCGACACGTATTTCACGCGCGCGCTGCGCGCCGACCCGGGTCGGGCCGGCCTGCTCTACGCCGGCACCGAGTGGGGGATCTTCTATTCCACGAACGACGGCCGCAGCTGGGAGTCGCTGCAGCTCAACCTGCCGGTGGTGTCGATCACCGATCTCGCGATCAAGAACGACAATCTCATCGCGGCAACGCAGGGACGCGGCTACTGGATCCTCGACGACCTGGCCGTTCTGCAGCAGCTCGACGGCGACGCGCGCTCCAGCGACCTCCACCTGTACACACCGCAGGACGCCTACCGCCTGGTCGCCGGCGGCCGCACGGACAACCCGGGTAACAACGGGACCAATCCCCATACCGGCGTCAGCCTCTTTTACTCGCTCGCCGAGGACCTGCCCGAGGGCCGCGACCTTGAACTCGAAGTCTTTCGTATCGGGGACGCCGAGCCGATCTGGACATGGACACGCAAGCCCACCGATGGCGGGGACGAGGAAGTCGACGCCGACGGTCCCGAGACGCGCGTGCTGGCGGCCGACGCCGGCCTGAACCGCCACGTCTGGGATCTGCGCTATCCGCCGATGGAGCGTTTTGACGGCCTCATCCTGTGGATCGACAACACCGAGGGGCCGCGCGCCGTGCCCGGTGAGTACCGCGCGCGGCTGACCGCGGGCGACGTCGTCAGGGAGACCTCGTTCGAGGTGCTGCCGGATCCGCGGTCATCTGCGACAACGGCGGACTATGCGGCGCAGTTCGACTTCCTGATGGAGGTGCGCGATCTGTTGAGCGAGGTTCACGGCGAGATTACGCGCATCCGCGCGCTCAGGGCCCAGCTCGAGACGGTCAAGGCTCGCGTCGAGGATGACGATGCCAGCGACGCACTCGTCGCGGAAATCACCTCGGTCATCGACACGATAACGGCGATCGAGGAAGCGCTGTACCAGACCAGGAACCAGAGCCGGCAGGATCCGCTGAACTACCCGATACGGCTGAACAACAAGCTCTCCAGCCTGTTCCAGACGGTCGATACCGGCGACGCCCGGCCCACCGACCAGGCGGTCGCCGTGAAGACGGAACTGACGGCCGCGGTCCGCCGCGAACTCGAAGCGCTCGAGTACGTCTGGACGGACTCGGTGCCGGAACTCAACCGGCTGATCGACGCGGCCGGCCTCACGCTTATCGACCTGCCTGAACCGTCGCAGTAAACGACGACCCGGCGCGTCACGAAAAAGCCCCGCAACCGCGGGGCTTTTTTGTCTTTTTAGACCAGTGGCCGATTCAGGAAGACGCAGCGGCTGCCTGTGCCTCGGCCTTGAGCTGCATTACCCGGCCACGGCTGACGTAGAGCAGGTCGCTGATCTTGAGTACGAGAGAATCCTCGTACTTGTCGAGACTGCCGTCGGCGTAGGCGATTCGCCAGAGCAGCGCCACGACCTCCTCTTTCTCGGTCTCGTCGAGGTTCTTGTGCAACAAGCTGGTGAACTCGTGCAGCGAGACGAGATCCTCCGCGACCTCGGACGCTTCGTTCGCGAGCTGGGTGGCGTCCTCGGCGGATAGCCCGAAGTGCAGCTGGACCAGGTCGAGCAGCTTCGTGAACTCGTCCTCGTCGAAATCGTAGTCGGCCCGGGCGACATCGGCCATCAGCACCGCCGTCGCGATGCGCAATGCCCTGGCGCGCTCGGCTTCCTTGTCCGTTTCGGGCTCCTGGATTACCTGGGTGATTTTCTCGACGAGCGTACGAATCATCCTCGGGTTCCGCATTTGTCTCAATGAATGAACGATAGCATGCCGTAGCCGGGGCGGACATCCGGGTGCCGGCCGCCTGCTGCAGCCGGGCCTCGGGAAGGATGGTAGGCACCACCACTCTTCGTTACAATCGAATCGTTACCTGTTATCTCCTGATTTTTTCGAACTTTTACCGAGCGCAAAAAACAGCGTGCGACACCTGAACTACAACCACTTGCAGTATTTCTGGACCGTGGCACGGGAAGGCAGCGTGGCGAAGGCGGCCGAAGTGCTGCACCTGACGCCGCAGACGATCAGCGGCCAGATCAAGGTGCTCGAGCAGACGATCGGGCAGCCGCTCTTCGAACGCGTGGGCCGACGGCTTGCCATGACCGAGACGGGACGCGTCGTCTACTCCTACGCCGAGGAGATATTCTCGATCGGCGCAGAGCTCGCGAGCACCATTCGCAGCAACCTGCCGAACACGGCGTCAACCCTCGTCATTGGCATCGTCGATTCCATGCCGAAACTCATCGCCGAGCGAATCATCGCCCCGGCGATGACGCGTGAACCACCGCTCCGTGTCCGTTGCCACGAGGCGTCGCTGGATCGCCTCCTGGCCGATCTCGCGGTGCACAAACTGGATCTCGTGCTTTCGGATCAGCCGGTGCCGCGTGGCCTCAGCCTGAAGGCGTACGACCATCATCTCGGTGACAGTGAGCTCACCTTCTTCGCGCCGAAAGGCAAGGCCCGCAGCTACACGGCCGGCTTTCCCGAGTCGCTCGCCGATGCGCGCATGCTGCTGCCGACGAAGAATTCCGCGCTCCGGCGACGCCTCGACGACTGGTTCGAGGCGCAGGGGATAGCGCCCCAGATCGCCGGCGAATTCGACGACAGCGCATTGCTGAAAGCCTTCGGCGAAGCCGGTGCGGGTATCTTCGTCGCGCCCACGGCCATCGAGGCGGAGATCGGCCGCATGTACCGCGCCAGCGCGATCGGCCGCGCCAGGGACCTGACCGAGTCGTATTTCGCCATTTCGCCCGAGCGTCGTCTCCGCCATGAAGCCGTGGTGACGATCACCGAGACCGCACGCGAGCGCCTGTTTCCCGGCGCGACCGGCTGAGGCTGTGACCCCGGTCGGGACATGGCGCGCGTCACGGTAGATAATGAGCGCCGTTCCCTCAGAACCGAAGCGCAATGGCCGACACGCCCAACGACCTGCTCGCCTGCCCCCGCTGTGACCAAGCGCTCGTCGCCCGCACCGGCGATGGGCTCCGCTGCGACGCCTGCAAGGTCGACTTCCCCGACGTCGCCGGCATTCCCTGGCTGTTCGCCGACCCCGATGCCAGCCTCGGCGAGTGGCGAAATCGACTCAATCTCGCGATGCAGAAGGTCGCTCATGACGTCGAGCGCCTCGAAGCCGAGGCGTCGCAGAAAGACCTGCGGGAGCTCACGCGGCGGCGTCTCGAGCGGCACCGGAAGTGCCTCGATACGCACCGGCGCAAGCTGAGGAAGCTCCTGGAGCCGCTCGGGGCGGGCGACGGTGCCGCGAGTTACGAATCCTACCTGGCGATGCGCACGCGCCTGCCGGTCGACCAGGGGCTCAGTACCTACTATCCCAACATACACCGCGACTGGGCCTGGGGGGACGAGGAAAACGGCGCCTCGCTCGACCAGGTCCGGAAGGTCGTCAACGAAGGCGCGGAACTCGGCGATGTCCTCGTCCTCGGCGCCGGCGCCGGCCGGCTCGCCTACGACATCCACATGAACCTGGACTGCCGGCGAACCGTTGCCTTCGATTTCAACCCGCTGCTGATGCTGGTCGCCGACGCCGTAACCGGCGGCGATACGCTGCCGATGTACGAATTCCCGATCGCGCCGAAATCGCTCGAAGACGACGCGGTGTTGCGCAAGCTGTCTGCCCCGGAGCCGGTCACCGACGGCTTCCACCTGGTGCTCGGCGATGCACTGCGCCCGCCCTTTGCACAGAAGAGCTTCGACACGGTAGTTACGCCGTGGCTCATCGATATCGTCACCGAGGAATTCTCGATATTCGCTGCCCGCATCAACCGGCTGCTGAAGGCGGACGGCCGGTGGATCAATTTCGGCTCGCTGGCATTTCACCACCCGCAGCGGGCCTGGCAGTACAGTCCCGAGGAAACCAAGACGATCGTTGCCGAGTCGGGCTTCTCGGACCCGTACGTCACCGAGGCGAGCATCCCGTACATGTGCTCACCGGCGAGCCGGCACGGCAGGCGGGAAAAAGTCTTTACGTTCTCCGCCTACAAGGAAAAGGACGTCAAGGCCCCGCCCCGACACCGCGCCCTGCCGGACTGGATCGTCACCGGCAAGGAACCGGTCCCACTGCTGCAGTCGTTCCGTACCCAGGCCATGACCACGCAGATCTACGCGTTCATCATGTCGCTGATCGACGGCAAACGTTCGATCGAGGACATGGCCGTCGTGCTCGAGAAGCAGCGGCTCATGTCTTACGCCGAGGCGGTGCCGGCGATCCGTGAGTTCCTCAAGAAGATGTTCGACGACGCGAACCGGCAGACCGGCTACTAGGGAGACTCAGGGCGCGGCGACGGCGCTTCGAATCCGGGTCGCGAGTCTCTGCATGGCCACCCGGCTCTCCGGCATGAACAGGACGAAAGCCTGGAACACGTGCCACATGTGCTGCCAGACCTCGAGCTCGACCGCGCCACCAACACGCTCGATATTGCGCGCCATTCGCTCCGAATCGCTGAGCAGGATCTCGTGATCCCCGACCTGGATGTAGATGGGGCACAGGCTCGCGGCATCCGCGTAGACGGGCGAGACGAGCGGAGAGCGCAGCGCCGTGTCGTCGCAGTAGAAACGCGTGACGAAGGGCATGTCGTCGGGCCTGAACCAGGGATCGGCGTCCCGGCGTGTCCGCATCGATTCGCCCTCCGCTGCGAGATCGAGCCACGGCGACAAGAGGCAGCCGAGCGCCGGCTGCGGCAAGCCCTGCTCCCGTACGTTCAGCAGGGTCGCCATACCGAGACCGCCTCCCGCCGAGTCGCCGGCGATCACGATGTCGGAAGCCGCGTAGCCGTCGTCGAGCAGGCGGCGGTACGCGCGCGTCGCATCCTCGAGCGCCGCCGGGAACGGGTGTTCCGGCGCCAGCCGATACTCGGGCAGGAGCACGTTGATGCCGGCCTCCCGCGCAATGTGGCTGACGAAGTGCCGGTGCGAATCGCAGCTCCCGAGCACGTAGGCGCCGCCATGCAGGTAGAGCATCGCCTTGCCGGGCATGGCGCCGGCCGGCCGCAGCCATTCCGCGTGCAGCGCCGCATGTTCCTCTGACACGACGCTCACGCCCCGCGCAACCGGTATCCGCCGCGCGAAACGATCGAGCCGGGCGCGCATGTGCGGGAGATTCGCATTCCGGGGATCGACCAGGCGCTCGAAGTACCGGGCGGTGATCTTTCTTACGAGGCGCGCGCGGAGGCTCGGCCGCGAAAAATGGGCTTGTTCGCTCATCGGCGTATCATGCGCCAGGGACCGGAACGACGACAGGGTATGCCATGCAGGTACTCCGTACACCAGAAGCCTGCTTCGACAAACTTCCGGACTACCCGTTCGCACCGAACTATGTGAGCGTCGACGGGCTCCGGATGCACTACGTGGACACGGGGCCACGGCACGGGGCCGTCATGCTGTTGCTGCACGGCGAGCCGAGCTGGTCGTTTCTGTACCGGCACATGATCCCGCCACTCGCGGCCGGCGGCTTTCGCGTGATAGCCCCCGACCTCGTCGGCTTCGGCAAGTCGGACAAGCCGGCCCGCGTAGACGCTTACAGCTACGCCGGGCACGTCCGCTGGATGACGACCTTCGTCGAGGCGCTGGACCTCGAGGCGATTACCCTGTTCTGCCAGGACTGGGGGTCGCTGATCGGGCTGCGCGTGGCAGCGGAACGGGAACACCGGTTCGCCCGCATCGCACTCGGCAACGGCGGCCTGCCGACGGGTGACGAGGCGCTGCCGCGCGCATTCCTCCTATGGCGCGCGTTCGCGCGGCTGAGCCCGTGGTTCCCGATCGGCCGGATCATCGACAAGGGCACCGTCACCGAGCTGTCACCGGCCGTGCGGGCCGCCTATGACGCGCCGTTCCCGTCCGCGAGGTACAAGGCCGGCGCAAGAGCGTTCCCGAACCTGGTGCCGACCGCTCCGGACGATCCGGCGAGTGCCGCGAATCGCGCGGCCTGGGAGGTTTTTTGTCGCTGGGAGAAGCCCTTCCTGACCTGCTTCAGCAACCGCGACCCGATCACCCGCGGCGGCGAGCTGGTGTGGCAGGAACGCGTGCCCGGCGCCCGGCATGGCACTCACGTACGGATAAGGAATGCCGGCCACTTCCTGCAGGAAGATCAGGGACCTGCGCTTGCGGAGATGTTGATCGGGTTCGCGCGGAGCGCGGCGCGGCCTAGCGTTCGAGGTACTGGAGCTTGTCCTTGACGTCGCGCCACTCGTCGCTGTCCTCGGGCGGGTCCTTCATCTCCGTGATCACGGGCCACTCTCTCGAGAGTTCGGCGTTGATCTCCAGGAACTGCTCCTGCCCGGCCGGCAGTTCGTCTTCGGAGTAGATTGCCTCCACGGGACACTCGGGTTCGCACAAGGTGCAGTCGATGCATTCGTCCGGGTCGATGACGAGGAAATTCGGTCCTTCGTGGAAGCAATCCACCGGGCAGACCTCGACACAATCCGTCAGTTTGCACTTGATGCAGGCTTCGGTAACTACGAACGTCATGGCGCACTATTCTCGTGAGAAAGCGCGTACGCTATGCGAAAGGGCACGCGAGTTCAAGCCGGGGTCTGTCCGTATGCCGGGCGGCCGGCCGCCTGCGCTACACTGCAACCGACTTCACTACGGCCGTTGCCAAGCGGGCCAGCCGATAGCCAGATTCCGTGAGTAAAAACAAAGAGATAGAATCGGTCGTCGTACGTTTCGCCGGTGACTCCGGCGACGGCATCCAGCTGATGGGCTCACAGTTCGCCGTCTCCACGGCGCTGGCGGGCCGGGACTTCGCGACGTTTCCGGACTACCCGGCAGAGATTCGCGCGCCGACGGGGACCCTGTTCGGGGTGTCGGCCTACCAGATCAATCTCGGCGAAGGGCCGATCACGACGGCCGGCGACGCGCCGGACGTGCTCGTCGCGTTCAACCCGGCAGCGCTCAAGGTCAGCCTGCCGCTGCTGCACCCGGGTTCGCTGATCATCCTGAACAACGACGGCTTCACGGCACGCAATCTCGCCAAGGCAGGCTACGACACCGATCCGCGGGACGACGATTCGCTCGCGAACTTCCAGGTGGTCTCCGCCGACATCGGCCGGCTGAATCTCGAGGCGGTCAAGGCCTACGGCCTCAGCAAGAGCGAGGGCGACCAGTGCAAGAACTTCTGGACGCTGGGCCTCCTGCTTTGGATGTTCAACCGCAAACTCGAGCCGGTCGAGTCGGTCCTGGCACACAAGCTCCGCAACAAGCCCGTACTCAGAGACGCCGACATCGCGGCGCTTCGCGCGGGTCACGCCTACGGTGAGACGGCCGAGCTCTCGGCGAGCGTGAGGCGCTACCACCTGCATTCGCCCGACTGGCCGCCGGGCACCTACCGAAGCATCACGGGCGCCGAGGCGCTTGCACTCGGCGTCGCGGCGGCCGGCGAACTGGCGGACCGCAAGGTGCTGTACGCGTCCTACCCGATCACCCCGGCCTCACCGCTGCTGCATCACCTCGCCCGCCTCGGCGAACTCGGCGTGGCTACGTTCCAGGCGGAGGACGAAATCGCCGCCGTCTGCGCAGCCATCGGCGCCGCCTACGGGGGCATGATCGGCGTCACCGGCAGCTCCGGGCCCGGCATCGCCCTCAAGACCGAGGCGATCGGCCTGGCCGTCAGCGCCGAGCTGCCGCTCGTCATCGTGAACTGGCAGCGCGGCGGCCCGTCGACCGGGCTGCCGACCAAGACGGAGCAGTCCGACCTCTACCAGGCCGTCTACGGCCGCAATGGCGATACGCCGCTGCCTGTCGTCGCCGCCGCGACGACCGGTGACTGCTTCGACATGGCGATCGAGGCAACGCGGATCGCGCTCAGGCACATGACGCCCGTGATCCTGCTGGCCGACGGCTACCTCTCGAATGCGGCGGACCCGTGGCGGCTACCGGAGTTCGACCGCTATGCAAAGATCACGAGCCGCGACCTGCCGGACGCCGACGACGGCCGCCCCGCCCAGGTTCATGCCTTCGATCGCGACCCGGCGACCTGGGGCCGCCCCTGGATCACGCCCGGCATGCCGGGGCTGATGCACCGTATCGGCGGCCTCGAGAAGGACATCGCGACGGGGCATATTTCCTATGATCCGGCGAACCACCAGGCAATGACGGAGCTGCGCGCCGCCAAGGTCGAGTCGGTCGCCGACTACATCCCGCCGCAGACGATCGAGCTCGGCCCGGATTCCGGCGACATACTCGTGCTCGGCTGGGGTTCGACCTACGGACCGATCTACCAGGCTGCGCTCAGGACCGGCGTCAGCTTTACCCAGCTCCGCTATATCAATCCGCTGCCGAAGAACCTGGCGTCGCTGCTCGCACGCTTTGGAACCGTCCTCGTTCCCGAGATGAACAACGGCCAGCTCGTCACCGTCCTGCGGGACCGGCTCGGCGTCGATCCCGTGTCGATGACCAAGGTCAGCGGCCAGCCGTTCCTGATCCGCGAACTCGTCGAGCGGATCCAGGCACTCAAATCGGAGGCCGCCGCATGAATGCCGTGCTGACGCCGAAGGATTTTGCGACCTCGCAGGAAGTCCGCTGGTGCCCCGGCTGCGGCGATTACGCCATCTTAAAGGCGGTCCAGAAGGCGCTCGCGGACGTCGGCGCGACACCCGAGTCGACGGCCTTCATCTCGGGCATCGGCTGCGCGTCGCGATTCCCCTACTACGTCAACTCGTACGGCTTCCATACGATCCACGGCCGCGCGCCCGCACTCGCAACCGGGCTCAAGCTCGCCAACCCCGACCTCGACGTCTGGGTCGTAACGGGTGACGGCGACGGCTTGTCGATCGGCGGCAATCACCTCCTGCATGCCTTGCGCAGGAACGTCGATATCAACATCCTCCTGTTCAACAACGAGATCTACGGCCTGACCAAGGGCCAGTATTCGCCGACGTCGCGCGTCGGCACCCGCTCGCCGTCGAGTCCGGCCGGTTCGCTCGACACGCCGGTCTCGCCCGGCCAGTTCGTGCTCGGCGCCGGCGGCCATTTCTTCGCCCGCGCCATCGACACCGACAAGGCCGGCATGAGCCACGTGCTCGAAGCGGTGCATGCCCACACCGGCACCGCCTTCGTCGAGATATTCCAGAACTGCATCGTCTACAACGAGAACGTGTTCGCCGACTTCACCGACCGCAGGAACGCGGCCAACACGCAGCTGCACTTGAGGCACGGTGAACCGATGCTCTTCGGGGACGGCAAGGGCATTCGTTTCAACCCGACGACATATTCACTCGACGTCGTGGATGCCGACGACGACGTCCTCGTGCACGACGAGACCAACGCCGTCATTGCCAGGCTCCTGATCGACCTGAAGATGCCGGTGGCACTCGGGATCCTGTTCCGGCAGCCGGTCGCGGGCTATTCCGCGCGTTTCTACGCAGAGCACCCTACCCGCTTCGAGCGCACAAAGAGCGTCGCCGACTACCTCGCGGGCCCCAACCCGTGGGTGGTCGAATAAGTACAGACGGGCCGCGCCGCCGTCACCCGCTGTCTCTCGGCACCCCGTCGCGCCGTGAATGTTCGGCCGCCTGCAGGGGGCGTCAGGCCTCGTTGCCGGACGCATACCAGCGGCCGTCACTCGACGCGGCCCGCCCCTCCGCCTCGAGCTTGACCAGGTGCGCCAGCAAGGATCGTTCGGCCAATCCGTGCAGGTGTTCGGGCGCGTCCTGGTAAACGTGTGGCACGAGTTCATGCGTCGTCCGGGCCGGGTGGTTGCCGAGCGCCGCCAGCACCTTCGCCTCGCGGGCCAGCCGGTGCTCGATGATCCAGTCGATGACCTCCCGCGGCGCATCGATGCGCTCCCCGTGACCGGGCAGCAATGCCGCGGGCCGCCGATCCCGCACCTTTGCCAGCGCATCCAGGTATTCCGCCATGTTGCCGTCCGGCGGGTCGATCACGACCGTCGAGCCGTCGATCACGTGGTCGCCGGTGACGATCCAGTTCGTCGCCGCGTGCTGGTAGCAGACATGATTCGACGCGTGACCGGGCGTGTGAATGACCTCCAGCCTGAACTCGTCCGTCTCGAGCACGTCGCCGTCCTCGAGGACGCGCGTCGGCCGGAAGGTCGCGTCCTGGTGCGGCCCTGCCGGCGCGGGGCGTCCAAGCAGCTCCGCGCCGGTCCGGCTCGCCAGCGGCTCGGCCCCAGGAGAGTGATCGGGGTGCGTGTGGGTGACCAGGACCCACCGTATCGGCCCGGGCGCGCGGTCGATGATGTTGTCGATGTGCTCCGGCGATGCCGGCCCGGGATCGACGACGGCGACCTGGCGCCGGCCGAACAGGTAGGTATTCGTGCCGGGGCCCGTCATCATCGAGGCGTTCGGTGCGAGCACGCGCGCAACGCCGTCTGCCAGCTCGGCGTAGGCAGGCAGCGAGGGCCAGGGTGCCTTCAATCGATCGCCCCCCGGTAGCGCGGATCGTCCGGCAGGACGATGACCCGCTCCCCGTCCACCTCGATCGCCCTCGGCAGGGTGGCCACGACGCCTGCGGCGGCGCGGCTGTCCGCCTCCTCGAGGGCCTCGGCAACCGACCCGCAGGCGGTCAGTATGTTTAACGTGCTGAGCGTGGGGAAGATCATCGGTAATTCACCCCGCGCGTGCCTGGCGAGTGCCTCGTCCGGGGCGAGCCATGTGCAGTCCACCAGTTCGCCGCCGCAGTGCCGGGCGGTCTGCTCCTCCGGCATGGCCGCGACGAAAAAACGCGTCGCGAACCGCGCCTTGTGGAGCCGCGGCGTGATCCAGTAGCTCAGGTAGTGGAGTGCGTTGCAGTCGAGCGCCAGGGCCGCGGCTTCGACGGTCTCGAGCCAGGTCAGCGTCCCCGCGTTCAGACCATCCCGATAATCGGCCAGCGCGGACCCGGGGGCCTCGGTGTCGGCAAGCAACACGCCAGTCTCTTCGAAGAGCTCACGAATCGCGGCGCTGTAGTAATTCAGACCATTGGGGGCTTCGAGAAGACGGTTTGCCGCGCCCGCGTCGATACCGTGGCACGCCGCGTGGACACGCGCATCGTCGGCGTCGACGACGCCGCCCGGGAATGCCCACGCATTGCCGAACGCCGTCCGGCCATGCCGTCTCACCAGGTAGGTTTCGAGGCCTCCCGGGCGATCGCGCACCAGGACCACCGTCGCCGATGGCCGCGCGGTCGACTCAGCCATCGGCAGGCGGCGCTTCGGGGTCGCCGGTTTCGAGATAGGCACCCAGCCGGGCAAGAGCGTCGCCGATCACGGCGTCGACCGGCAGCGCGACCGCACCGAGGCCGCCCGGCCGGTAGCCCCCCACCGCGTAGGTCCAGCGGATGCGGGTCCCGCCGGACTCGGTGTCGAAGAACTCCCAGGTCATGTTGCCGGTAACGCCCATCAGGCCCAGTGGACCGAGGCCGCCGGTAAGGCGGACGATGATGTCGCGGTTGACGAACGTCACCACGAGATGGACGACGGCGTTGCCCTCCCCGAGTTCCTCGCAGAAGCACCCCATCGCGCGCGGCTCGATGCGCAGGCGGGCAGGGTCACCGGTCAGTGTGTGTTCCGGGTTCCACCAGTCCCCGACCCGTTCGACGGCGGTCTCGTAAGCCGTGGCACGCTCGGCGGCGACGGTGATTTCGTGCTGCACCGTGAAACCGCCGGGCGCGGAATCGGTGACCTCGGCGCTCGCTGCAGCCGCGAGGAACAGCATCAGGAACGATAGTCGCATGGCCGTCTTCCTTTCGACATGGCGAGGCCATGAGCTTACCGCAGTTCGGCGGCGCCCTGCGCGGGCGTCAGAACAACGTGACGGCGAGGAACAGGACGCTCGCGAGCGCCACCGCGAAATAGACTCTCTTGAAAAGCGTCATTGCATTACCCATTACCGTTGACTCGGGAGCCAGTTTGCGCGCGGTTCCCTGAACACCGGCTGAAACACCGCCGGCTTGACGCCCTTCCATCCACTTGCTGGAATCGCCGACGATGACGACTGCCACGGCGCTCGCCGACTTCCTGACCGATCATGCCCGGGTCACCGTGCTGACCGGTGCCGGCCTCAGCACCCGCTCCGGAATCCCGGACTATCGGGATCGCGATGGCAACTGGAAACATGCGAAGCCGATGCAGTTCGCGGAGTTCCGGGGGACGCTGGCGGGTCGCCAGCGCTACTGGGCGAGGAGCTTCATCGGCTGGCAGCGCATGTCCGGCGCGCTGCCGAATGCCGCCCATCGTGCCCTCGCCGACCTCGAAGCGCACGGTCATATCGACCTGGTCGTGACCCAGAACGTGGATGGGCTGCACAGCCGTGCCGGCAGCCGGCAGGTCATCGACCTGCACGGCAGGCTGGATCGCGTCGTCTGCCTGGACTGTGGCTGGCGGCAGGAGCGTCCCGGCTGGCAGGCCCGCCTCGAGGCCGCCAACCCCGACTGGAACCGCACGGTCGTCGCCTGGAAACCCGACGGCGACGCCGTGCTTGCCGACGACGACACGAGCCGGTTCCGCGTCCCCGACTGTCCTGCCTGCGGCGGCATCGTGAAACCCGACGTCGTCTTTTTCGGCGAGAACGTGCCCAAAGAGCGCGTCGAGGCCGGTTACGCCGCCATCGACCGCAGTGACGCGATGCTGGTCATCGGGAGCTCGCTGATGGTGTATTCCGGCCTGCGTTTCCCGCGCCGTGCGCACGAGCTGGGCAAGCCGGTCGCCATCCTGAATCGCGGCCGCACCCGCGCCGACGACCTCGCCGCGCTGCGGCTGGACGACGACTGTACCCGCCTGCTGGTGGAGACACTGGCGGTCCTCGGCCACGAGCGGCAGCCCGCGTCCGAGCGGCCGGGCGCATGACGATCGACGACTATCGAGTCGTCTACCAGGGGCCGAACCGGACGGAGTGCGCCGACCGCGCACTCGTGCTGACGGTGGCCGGTATCCCGCACCGGGTGCTCCACGACCCGGGCTCGTCGGCAATACTGGTGCCGGCGGAGTACTCGATCGCCGCCGGCGACGAACTCCGGGCCTACGAAGAGGAAAACCCGCGACGGCGACCGGCCTCGAAACCGGACATTCGCTATCACGACGCACTGCCCGGCGTGGCCGCCTATTTCCTGATCGTCTGCGTCGTCGCCGGCCTCGCGGGCCGCGCCGCGTTCGGGCTCGACTGGCGCGCCGCCGGGCGCATCGACGGGGCCCTCCTGCGCGACGGGGAATGGTGGCGAACGATCACCGCGCTGACCCTGCATGCCGATCTCGAGCATCTCGTCGGCAATCTCGTCTTCGGGCTGTTCTTCGGCTGGTTCGCCGGCCGCTTCGTGGGCTCCGGTGTCGCCTGGCTCGCCATCCTCCTGGCCGGCGCTCTCGGCAACCTGGTGAATACGCTGCTCCTGGACCCGTCACACCGCGCGATCGGCGCGTCGACGGCGGTTTTCGCCGCGCTGGGACTGATGTCGGGGTTCGTCTGGCAGAGCAAGTTCATGGCGCAGGACCGCTGGGTTTATCGCTACGGGCCAATCGTCGGCGGACTCGCGCTCTTGATGTTCACGGGCACGGGCGACGAGAACACCGATATCGGGGCACACCTGATGGGCTTCGTCACGGGTTTCGGCAGCGGCATGCTGCTGTCCTCGGTTCGGGACTACATCGACTGCCCGCTGCGCCAGAAAACCGCCGGGGCGATCGCAATCCTCCTCGTGATCGTCGCCTGGGCACTCGCATTCACGGCGTAAGCCTGCATCGCATTGCGGTAGAATCGCGCGCGAGTATCGCCAGGTGACGAACCGCTGCGCGCATGAAAAAACTCCTCCTGCTGCTGATGATGCTGGCCGCCGTCGTGACGACGGTGACCTGGCTGCGTTACGGGGGTGGCGAGCCCTACCCGAACCTGGCTTCCGCGCCGCTGATCAGCGAGTCCGGGCTCGAGCGGGTGCTGAGCTATCGCGAGCCCGTCGGCAACGTGGCCGTATCGCCGACCGGGCGGATCTTCTTCACGGTGCACCCGGAATCGCGCACGCGAGGCAACAAGCTCCTGGAATTCGTCGACGGCGCGGCCGAGCCCTGGCCGGACGGCCGTGCGCAGCAGGTGCTGTTCGATACCCCGCTCGGGATCACGGCCGATGCGGCGGGCCGCCTGTGGGTGCTCGACCACGGCAATCACGGCCTGCGCCAGCCCCGGCTCCTCGGGTTCGACATCGAGAGCGGAAAACTGATCGCCGACGAACGCTTCGGCTCGGCCATCGCCCCGGCCGGTTCGCTGCTGAAGGACCTGGCCATCAGCCCGGACGGCCGGACGCTCGTCATCAGCGACGCCAGTTACTGGCGGCAGCGGCCGGCGCTCATCGTCTACGACACGCGCTCGGGCTCGACCCGGCGTGTCCTGGAGGGGCACCCGTCGGTCGCCGCAGAGGATTTCGTGATCCGGAGCAATGGTCGCGAGATGGCGTTCCTCGGCGGCATCGTCGCCATGCGCGGCGGCGTCACGGGCGTGGCCATGGACGCCGAGTGGCTTTACTACGGCGCGATGTCGGGCTCGGCCGTCTACCGCGTGCCACTCGCCGATCTCGGGAACCGGACGCTCCCGGACTCGCAGCTCGCCGCTCGCGTCGAACGTGTCGCGAGCAAGCCGCTGAGCGAGAGTTTCGGCATCGACGACAGAGGCAACCTGTACGTCACCGATATCGAACACAACGCGATCCACCTGGTCGGCCCGGACAGGCGGCCGCGGACGCTGCTCCGGTCGGAATCGCTGCGCTGGCCGGATGGCATCGCGGTCGCGAGCGATGGCTGGGTCTACGTCAGCGACAGCGCATTGTCCGAACTCGTGCTGCGGTCCGCCGAGGACATCGAGGCAGCCCGCCCCTTCGCAGTATTCCGCTTCCGGCCCAACCAGGCCGCCGCGCCGGGAGAATGATGCTGTCCACATCGCCCCCAGGAACGCATCGCCGGGCGCGCCGCGCCTGACGCCGCGGCCCCGATGCAGACCGTGCTCCTGTACGCGGCCGTCGTGCTCATCTGGGGCACGACCTGGGCGGCGATCCCATACCAGCTCCATGGCGTGCCCGTCCCGGTGTCTATCGGCTACCGGTTCATCCTCGCGGCGCTGGTTCTTTACGGTTTCGCCCTCCTGTCACGACGGCGGCTCGCGATCCCGATCCGCAGTCTTCCGCATGTCCTCCTGCAGGGCCTGCTGCTGTTCTGCGTCAACTACCTGTTCGTCTACGCGGGTACGGGTCACATCACCTCGGGCCTGGTCGCGGTGGTTTTCAGCCTGATCGTGCTCTTCAATGCCGTTTTCGGGCGACTGTTCTTCGGCACGCCCCTCGACGCGAGGCTGATCGTAGCCGGCATCGTCGGGGCCGCCGGCATCACCCTGCTGTTCCTGCCCGAGTTCCGCAACGCGGCCTCGAACGACGAGATCTACCTCGGCATCGCGCTGGTCGCGGCAGGCACCGTGTCGGCCTCGCTGGGCAACATGGCGGCCGTCGCCAACCTCGCGCGCGGCATGCCGGTGGTCGCGGTCAATGCCCACGGCATGCTGCTCGGTGGACTGATGTCGCTGGCGCTCGCCGCCGGCCTGTCGCTGCCGATGGAGTTCTCGTTCGACACCGGCTATGTCGTGTCCCTGGTCTACCTCGCGGTCGCCGGTTCGGCAATCGCATTCGGCTGTTACGTCGCCCTGATCGGGCGCATCGGGGCCTCCCGGGCGAGCTACAGCTCGGTGCTGTTCCCGGTCGTCGCCCTGCTGACATCGACTCTGATCGAGGACTATCGCTGGAGTTTTCCCGCAGTTATCGGCATTCTTCTGACGCTTATCGGTAACTGGCTCATCCTGAGCCGGCATAATCAACTAAGGAAATAAGCAGGAAACCTGATGGAAGAAGAAATTACGAAGATTTCAGGCTACATGGATCAACTTATCTTGCTGGCCCAGACCAAGGGCGTGGACTTCGGGGTCAATGTCGTCACCGCGCTGCTCATTTTCTACATTGGTAAGTGGATCGTCGGAATCCTGACCGGCACGGTCCGCAAGCTGATGGAGAAGAACGACGTCGACCCGACGCTGACGTCGTTCGTGAGCAACCTCGTCCGCATGACGCTGCTGGTCTTCGTCGCCATCGCTGCAATCACCCAGCTCGGCATTCCCAGCGCGCAGTTCGTCGCCGTCGTCGGTGCCGCCGGCCTCGCCGTCGGCCTGGCCCTGCAGGGCTCGCTGGCGAACTTCGCGGCCGGCGTACTGATCGTGCTGTTCCGACCCTACAAGGTGGGTGACTACGTCGAAGCAGCCGGCATTGCCGGCACCATCGAGCAGGTGCAGATCCTGACGACGATCCTCAATACGCCGGACAACAAGCAGATCATCGTTCCCAACGGCCAGATCATGGACAGCATCATCACCAACTACTCGGCGAAGGACACGCGCCGAGTCGACATGGTCGTGGGTGTGAGCTACAGCGACGACCTCGACAAGGTGCAGGCCACACTGAAGGAGCTCGTCGAGGCCGACGAACGCATCCTGAAGGACCCCGAGTGCACGATCGCCGTCTCCGAACTGGCGGATTCGAGCGTCAACTTCGTGCTGCGCCCATGGGTCAATTCGGCCGACTACTGGGGCGTGAAGTTCGACCTGACCGAAGCCATCAAGAAACGCTTCGACCAGGAAGGCATCTCGATACCGTTCCCGCAGCAGGACGTGCATATCCACCAGGTCAGCGCCTGACCCGACGTCTGCCGACGGGCCCGCGGCAGCGATGCCGCGGGCCCGTTTCGTTGCCGGTCTTAGGGACACCTGTCGCGCGGTCAACCGAACGCCGCTCACCGCGTTGTACACTCTCGCGGGGATGCCGGCCGCCATCGCGACGCTGCGTGAAAAGCGTGCGTCCGGTGCCGATCGCACCGCATCCGGCATAATTGCCGACGCTGATCATCCTGACCAGGAAGTCCGAGGTACCGACCATGCGACAAGCCAGCCTGCCGCTCATTATCGGCATCGTTCTCGTAACGGGGTGCGCTGCGAACCCGAAGCCGATCATCGACACGAAGGGCGTGGATCCCGACCGCTATGCCCGGGATATGGCCGAGTGCGAGGAATACACCCACGAGATCGTGATCGCCGCGGGCGCCGCGAAGGGGACGGCGGCCGGCGCCGCGGTCGGCGCTGCAACCGGCGTGGTGACCGGCGACGTCGGAGAATCCGCGGGGCTCGGGGCAATCTACGGCGGCACGCGCTCGGCACTGGAAGCCGACCGCGAACAACAGCGTGTCTGGAAGAACTGCATGCGCGGCCGGGGCTACCGGGTCCTGAACTGACGACATCGCATCCCGGTTGACCGGCCGGGAAGCCGTGGCATACTGTTTTTTTATACAGTACCCGGTCAGAGCCGATGGTCACCAGGCAAAAGCCCCCGCTACCGCCACCGCAGCAGCACCCGAACCGACATCACAAGGGACGCGGTGCCGTCTCCTCGAGCGACGGGCGTTTCGCGAAACGCTCGCTGGAGCCGACCGCCGAGGAGGCCGAGCGAGAGCGCACGACCGCTCCGGTGTCGTCCTACCATGCCATGCAGGCCCGGAACATCATCGCCACCAATCGCTCGCCCGACATCCCGTTCAACCGCTCGATCAACCCCTACCAGGGCTGCGAGCACGGCTGCATCTACTGCTACGCACGACCCGGCCACAGCTACCTCGACCTGTCGCCCGGCCTCGATTTCGAGTCGACGATCTTCTACAAGCCGAATGCCGCCGAGCGCCTGCAGGCCGCCTGGTCACGACGCGACTACACGTGCGAACCCATCACGATCGGCGCAAATACCGACCCGTATCAACCGTTCGAGAAGCAGGCACGCATCACCCGGGAGTTGCTCGAGCTGTTCCTCACTCATCGCCACCCCGTCAACCTGATTACCAAGGGAACGCTGATCCTGCGCGATCTCGAGATCCTCGCGGAGCTCGCGAAACGGCGGCTGTGCTCGGTGGCGATCAGCATCCCGACCCTCGATCCCGACCTGAAGCGCATCATGGAACCGCGCGTCCCCGCGGCCGAGGCACGGCTCAGGGCCGTGCGCGCCCTCTCCCTCGCCGGCATCCCGACCAGTGTCCTCCTCGCGCCCGTGATCCCCGCCGTCAACGATCACGAGATCGAGGCGATCCTCGAGGCCGTCGCCGACGCGGGCGCCAGCCAGGCACACTATATCTTCCTGCGGCTTCCCCACGAGGTCGCGACGCTGTTCGAGGAATGGCTCTGCGTGCATTTTCCCGACCGGGCCGGTCGCGTGATGAGCCTCGTGCGTCAGGCCAGCGGCGGGCGCGATTACGACTCGCGATTCGGTGTACGCCAGCGCGGTCGCGGGCCTTATGCCGACATGCTGAACCGCCGGTTTCAGACCGCTGCCGAGCGCTTCGGCCTGAGCCGTGACCGCTACCAGCAACGCCTCGACTGCTCACAGTTCGAACGCCCCGGACAACAGCAGCTCGGCTTCGGCTTCTAGTGTCCTGTTTGCCTGATTCGTTGACTCTCAGCGCTTTCAGCCGCGCGTACTGGTTTCAGTCTGTAACGCTCCGGTCAAGTCGCACCGGCCGATCGCGCTTCCTGGTATACACTGGCGCCGTCGCCGGGCGAGTTACGCCCGGCGCGCGAACTCACGGGCAGAACCGGGGTCTTATTCCCCCTCATGCACGTTCCCGAGATTCCACAACCTGCTGACCGTATGAAAATCACGCTCCTCCTGCCGTCCCTGCTGCTCATCCTCGCACCGTGCTGGTCGCTGTACGCGCAGGAAGACATGACCGAGGTCGATCCGGCGCCGCCGTCCGAAGACCAGGTCGTCCCGGTGGCCGAGGATGGCGAAGCCGATGCCGCAGGTCCCGCAGCGGAGTCCGCCGGCGGCATCACGGACAGCAGCGACGACGGAGAGCCGGACGGCATGGCGTCGTCGACGCAGGACCCGCCCGAGCTCGGCGATATCGTCGGTCCGGCGTCGAGCCGGACCGAGGAAGAGGAGTTGCTGGCACAGTTCCGACGCTTCAAGGAACTGCTCGAGAACAACAGCATCGATGAAGCCGACGCGGTGGCGAAACGCATCGTCGAACTTGCCATTCGCACCAGCGGCCCGCGCTCGATCGACACCGCGAAAGCGCTGACGAATCTCGCGATCGTGCAGCACCGTACCGAGCAGTACGATGCAGCAATCCAGAACTACGACGGCGCCATCGAGATCATCGAGGACCAGCTCGACAGGCTCGACGCGCAGCTGATCAACCCGCTGAGGGGGCTCGGCGCAGCGCAGCTTGCGAACGGGCAACCGGACCAGGCCGCGGCCACGTTCACGCGTGCCGTCCACATATCGCACGTCAACGAGGGCCCGCACAACATCGACCAGGTCCCGATCCTGGAGTCACTCGCCGAAACCAACCTGCTGCTCGGCGAACTCGACCAGGCACGCAACGTGCACGAGCTCATCTACAACCTCAACGAGCGCTACTATCGCACCAACATGCTCGACCTTGTGCCGTCGCTCATGCGGCGTGCCCGCTGGCAACATCGCACGGGCTACTACAACGACGAACGCGCAACCTGGCGTCGGATCATCCGCATCATCGAGGAGAAGAAGGGCAAGGAAGATCTCTCTCTCATCGATCCCTACATCGAGCTCGGTCGCTCCTACTATTACATCGACACCACCGACGACTCCTCGTACGCCCCGACCAGCAGCTACAACGCCGAGATCTACTTCAAGCGCGCCGTCCGCATTGCCGAGGAGAATCCGGAGGCGACGTGGATGCACGAAGCCGACACGAAACTCGCCCTCGGTGACTACTACGTCAAGGAAAGCAGCCTGCCGTCGGCGCGCCGGGTGTATAGCGACGTCTGGGCGCTCCTGTCGGACGGCGACGAGAAGCTGGCGCACCGAGCCCGGACGCTCGAGCAGCTGAATGCGCTCGTCCTGCCCGAATTCGACCAGTTCGCCGGAGAGGCGACCCGCAGTGACCTGATCGCCAGCGATATCGACGTCCGTGAGGGCATCGTCACCCTCAGCTTTTCGGTATCGAAACGCGGTTCGGTCGAAGACGTCGAGGTCATCGAATTCCGGCCCGAGGATTTCCCGGAAATGCTGCGCCACGTGGAGCGGCAGCTTCGTTCGAGGCTATACCGGCCGCGTCACCAGGACGGCGAACCGGTCGACACGGTCGACCAGGTCCTGACGCACAGCTTCTATTATCGCGTCGACGAGATGGAACGACGCCGCGCCGAGCAGCTGGCCGATGAAGGCTAGCTTCGGCGCGCTGCTGCTCGCACTCGCCGGTGCCGTAGCCGCAGCACCGTCGTACGCCGGGGCCGACTGCAAGGATGAGTCCGTCTGTATCACCGCGCTCGAAGAAGGCGATAAGGTCAGGGTACGGGCACGCAACCTCAAGGCCTTCCCGGTCACGTATACCCTGCGCGTGCGCGCCTCGAACTACGACATCGACGGCCCCGCGACGGTAACTCGCACGCTGGCCCCGCTGCAGTCCGAGGAGATCATGCAGCTGACCCCCGAAGGCGGGGGCAACAAAAGCCAGTATCGCCTGTATTTCGAGTGGACCGTCGGTGACAAGGACGCCGAGCACGACGACGATCACGTCTACTCACTGCCGTACGCGCCGGGCCGTTCGTACCGGGTTCTCCAGGGATATGGGTCCCGCTTCAGTCACAAGGGCCTCGAGGAATTCGCCGTCGATTTCGACATGCCGGAGGGCACGCCGGTCCACGCCGCTCGGGGCGGCATCGTCGCGCGGGTCGAGGAATCCAACACGCGCGGCTGCTGGGAGGACGGCTGCGGCCGGTATGCAAACTACGTCGTCGTGCTGCACAACGACGGCACCACCGGCGAGTATTATCACCTCAAGGAGGGTGGCGCCCTCGTCAATGTCGGGGACAGCGTCGCCCAGGGCCAGATGATCGGCCTGTCGGGTAACACGGGGCATACGACCATGCCGCACCTGCACTTTGCCGTTTACCGCGCCGCCGTGTGGGGCAACACGCAGTCCATACCCGTGCGCTTCCAGGCAGACAGTGGCATCGTGTACCGGCCGCGCCGGGGTGCGCGCTATCTTGCAATCCGCTGAAGCGGCCTCATACCCACGACCAGCGCTCAACCAAGAGATCACCATGTTCGGACGACAAAAGAAGCTCACACTGCCCGACGCCGGAAGCGCACTTCCGGGCCGTCCCGACCCGCTGCCGGTCCCGGACGCGCATTTCGTGAACGGCAACCGCCTGAAGCCGCCCTTCCCGGCGCAGCTCAAGACCGCGATCTTCGGCCTCGGCTGCTTCTGGGGTGCCGAGCGCCGGTTCTGGGAAACCGAGGGCGTTTGGTCGACCGCGGTCGGCTACGCAGCGGGCATCACGCCGAATCCGACCTACCAGGAAGTCTGCTCGGGTGACACGGGGCATGCCGAGGTCGTGCTCGTCGTCTATGACCCGGCCGTGATCAGCTACGAGGGGCTGCTGGCGATATTCTGGGAAGCACATAACCCGACCCAGGGGATGCGCCAGGGCAACGATATCGGCACGCAGTATCGCTCCGGGATCTACACGGACGACGCGGAAGAACTTGCTGTCGCCGAGGCGTCACGCAGTCGCTACCAGGCAGCTTTGAACAAGGCCGGCTACGACGCGATCACGACCGAAATCGTATCGCCCGGCACGTTCTACTACGCCGAGGACTACCACCAGCAGTATCTCGCCAAGAACCCGGGCGGTTACTGCGGGCTCGGCGGGACCGGCGTCGGCTGCCCGGTCGGACTCGATACGGCTGCTGAAACCGCCTGACGGTCTGTATCCCTTTGTAACGCAGGCGTGCGAGTCGGCGGCGTTTGGCGCTAGACTCCGGTTCCAGCGTATGGAGGAGATCCACGTGGCAACGAAGAAAACCGCAGCAAAACCGCGCAAGCCGAGCCGCAAGCAGGCCGAGGAAGCGATCCGCACGCTGCTGCTCTGGGCCGGCGACGACCCGAGCCGCGAAGGCCTGGTGGACACGCCTGCGCGCGTGGTCCGCGCCTACGAAGACTGGTTCAGCGGCTACAAGCAAGACCCCCTCCAGTACCTGAAGCGTACCTTCGAGGAAGTCGAAGGCTACGACGAGATGATCGTGCTACGGGACATCGAGTTCGAGTCACACTGCGAGCATCACATGGCTCCGATCATCGGTCACGCGCACGTCGGCTATCTTCCGGACAACAAGGTCGTCGGGATCAGCAAGCTCGCCCGCGTCGTCGAGGCCTACGCACGCAGGCTGCAGGTCCAGGAGAAGATGACCGCGCAGGTTGCCAACTGCATCCAGGACATTCTGCAGCCGAAGGGCGTGGGCGTGGTCATCGAGGCGTCCCACCAGTGCATGACGACTCGCGGCATCCACAAGACCAACGTGTCGATGGTGACGAGCACGATGCTGGGCGACTTCCGCCGGGACGAAAAGACCCGCGCGGAGTTCCTGCAGATGATCGACAACAGCCGCTAGGCGTCCCGAACTACAGACCCAGCACTTCCCTGCCCTGGCGGAAGACGATATCCACGGGGATGCCTGCGCTCGTCAGCCGGTCGAGGTCGGCCTCGAGTTCCTTGCCGATGACGCCCTTCGTGTTGGTCAGCTCGGTAGCGCCCGCGTAGTCGCCGTTCGCCTGCAGTGTGAGCAGCAGTCGCGACAGCGACGTCATGGCCGCCTGCATCTTGTCGAAATCCACGCTGTACTTGCCCGTCGCAGCATCACGCACGAATGCCCCGTTCTCGGCGAAGTAGTTGAAGCGAACCATGTTCGCCTTGCCGTGGGCGCTGCTCGCGCCGAAACGCACGGAGCGGAAGATGCCCGCCATGAAGGTCACATAGTAGTCCATCAGGTCGACGTCGCCGAGTTCGCCCTTCTCGTGCAGCCGCGTGATCATGTAGAGCCCCAGGACATCGGCCTTGCCCTCTTCCATGCTGGAGGCAACGTCGAGCAGCGCCTCGCGTACCGTGCCCTTGCCGTTGATCGTGTTCTTGACGCCGAGGCCGTGCGCCACCTCGTGAAACATCGTGTTCGCGAAAAAGGCGTCGAAGGTGACGTGACGGCGCTGCACGTCGGCGACGAGTTCGCCCGCAATCGGCAGCATGATCTTCTCGAACTTGGCCTGCATCGCATTCTTCAGCTGGAGCCTGCGCGTGCCCTTCGCCAGCTGGACTTCCTCGTCGTTCGGCAGGTTGATCGCAATGGTCTTCGACCCGGCGTTACTGTCCCCGGCGTAGAAGACGACGTCGTAGGCATTCAGGTCCGAATCGGTGCCGGGCGTCTCGGCCTTGATGGCGTCGTCGACCGGCAAACCGGCCTGCAGCTCGGGCAGAAAGTCGGCAAAGCGGCTCAAGCGTTCACTCCACTCGAGGTCCTTGATCAGCACGAAGGACTCGAATGCCGCCCGGTAACCGAACAACCGATCCTCGTAGGTTTCGATCGGCCCGAATACGAGTTCGATCGGGTTGTTCTTCACGTCCATCCAGTACATGTCGCTCGGCTGGTAGTTGTCACTGATCAGCGCGGCAGCCCGTAACTTGAGATAGGTCGCGAATTCGGCGTCCTCCGCATAGTCCGCCGCCTCCCGTAGCAGGTCGGCAGCCAACGCGAGTTCGTCGGCATAGGCGACCGAGTAGGGAACCAGCTCGAGTTTCCCGGCGTCGTTGCGGCGGACCAGGGAGTAGCTTCCCGTCTTGCCGGGAAGATAGACGGTATCGAACTCTTCCTTGTCCATGTCCTCGGGGTAGAACGCCGCGCCGGGGGGCTTCGGACCGACGCCGGGAACGAACGGCCGATTGTCGGCGAGGCGGTCCCAGGGGCCGTAATTGATCTCGGCGAAGCGACGCTGGTCCGGATCGCTAATGGCAGCCAGTCCGGCACGGTAATCGTCACCCCAGGCCTGCCGCCAGAAGAGGTCGTTCATGATCGCAGATGCATCGATCAGCAAACCCACCATGCTCTTCTGGTTCTCGCTGAGATGCGACAGGTCGGCCGTCAGCGTGAACTCTGCGTAAATCTCGGGGCGCGCCGGTGCCACGTCGGCGCCCGGGTTGGTCATCGCGGGCGGCGTTTCCTGTGCACAGCCCGCAAGAACGAGAGCCGCGGCCACGGCCGGTACGAACGGACGCTTTAAGACTTGAAGCACTGTGATCCCCCACGCGCATTGCAAAGACGGGGGCATTATTGCACAGCCGGGCAGGGTCTATAGATCGACGATCTCGATCGCGCTTTCCTCGAGTCGCTCGCCCAGGAACTGGCCGCCGACCCGTGCGAAACGGCTCGCGCCGTCGGTCGCCAGCAGTTTCAGCGCGCCCCGGACGCCCTTCGCTGCCGTATCGGCCAACTGGCTTTCGACGAAACGGGCTGTCGTCTCTGCGGAATCGACAATGCTCGTACCCGCGGGCGCGCAGGCAGCAATGACGTCACGGAGCAACGGGAAATGCGTGCAACCGAGGATGATCGAATCCGGGTGGTAGTCGCTCTGCTCGACAGCAGCGAGATAACGGCGGACGACGCTCTCGGCTTCTACACCTTCGGTCCATCCCTCCTCGGCCAGCGCAACGAGCAGCTCACAGGGCAGCTCGCGGACCTCGGCGGCGGGATCCAGCCGCGCGATGGCCCTGCGGTAGGCCCCGAGCCGCACGGTCGTCTCGGTCGCGAGCACCAGGTGCCGGCCGCCCGGGCGCGCGACGACGGCGGCCTCCGCTCCCGGCTCGACGACGCCGATCACGGGCAGCGGGGACACGGCCGCCCGCAGCGCCTCGAGCGCGACGGCCGATGCCGTGTTGCAGGCCACCACGAGCAGCCGGATGTCTTCGTCGAGCAGCCTCGCCGTCGCCTGTTCGGCATAGCGCGCTATCGACGCGGGACTCTTCGTCCCGTAGGGGAGCCGTGCCGTGTCGCCCAGGTAAACGAGATGTTCCCCGGGAAGCCGTGCGCGGATCGCTTTCAGCACAGTGAGGCCGCCGACCCCGGAATCGAAAATGCCGATGGGAGCTTGTGTATCGTCAGTCATGGCGGGATTGTGCCGAAGGCCGGCGCGACACGCACGCCTGGCGTCGTGCCCGTGTGTTCTGTGGAATAATGCCCGGCCGGTTCGCCGACGGATCGAGAACGGAGCTTATCTTGCAGCGCATCCTTTACGCCCTCCTCGCACTGTTCGCACTCATCGTGCTGGCGGGCTTCGCGCTGCCGCGGTTTGCGCGCGTCGAGGCGACGCTCCTCGTCGACGCGCCGGCATCGGTCGTCTTCGCGCAGGCGAACGACTTTCACCGCCTGGCGCTGTGGGCGCCGCTCGACGAGGGCGATCCCGACGCCCGAATCGCCTATGCGGGACCGGCGCGCGGTGCGGAAGCGACGGTCAGCTGGAACGGGCCGATCGTCGGTGGCGGCCGGCAGCGTATCGTCGAGAGCGTCCCCTACGAGTATGTCTCCTACCTGATCAACGCCGGCGAACCCGGCGAGGCGGTCAGCTGGATTGCCATCGAGGGCGTTGCCGGGGGCACGCGCGTCACGCGTGGCTTCGAGCACGACTACGGCTATAACCTGGTCGGCCGGTATTTCGGCGTGCTCTGGACCGGTATGGTCCGGCGGGATTACCGGCAAAGCCTGGAGCGTCTGCAGGCGCTGGTCGAGGATCTGCCGCGAACCGACTTCAGCGACATCCGGATTACCGAGGCCTTCAACGAGTCGCGGCCGATCGCCTACAAGTCGGTGTTGACCGCGCCCCTGCCGGATGCCGCGTCGGCGGCGCTCGGGAAGGCTTACGTCGATATTCTCGGCTTCATCGAGCAGGCAGGGCTCGATGAAAACGGCCCGCCAATGGCTATCCTGCGCGGGCCCGTCGGCAACCGGCAAAGGCTCGACGCCGCCATCCCGATTGTCTTCGATACCGACGTCGTACCGGAAACGGAGCGCGGCGTGCAGCTCGGCAGGACCTACGAGGGCAGCGTGATCCGCGTGACCCACACGGGACCTTATGACGGCCTCGGGCTGGCGCATCGCAAGATTGCCTCGTACCTGGCGGCAACCGGCCTCGAACGCAACGGGGACCCCTGGGAAATCTACGTGAGTGATCCGACCCGTACGCCGGCGGCAGAACGGGTCACCGAGATCGTCTACCCGGTGCTGATTTACTGATCGACGGGACGAGTCGCCCGGCGGCGGGTCCGCTTCGGGCCGCGACCGTCAGCCGACCGACTTGACCAGGACCGGCTGCTTGGGCCCGGCGTCGTCGGCTTGCGCGGTCCGTGACGGCTGCTTGAGCGTCACGCGCAGCTTCATCAACTCGGAGTACAGGGACAGCATCGTCTGCGCACAGCGGCTCGCCTCGTCGACCGACATCTTCCGCACCGTCGCGCTGACCGGTCCTTCGCCCGCAACCGGCTCTTCACAGTGCAGCCGGTCTCTCAGGGTCACGAAGTTGTCGCGCAGCCCCTCGGGCAGGTCGCCCTCGTCGATGCCCTCGATGTTTGCCTCGTAGGCACTCACAAGTCGTTGTTTTATATGACCATTGCCCGCGAGGACGAGCGCCGCGGAATAAAAGCGATCGACATGGTGTTCCATGTACACTCCAGCATGCGTGTTGTTCTTGGTGCCGCTCTACGAGCCTCTCCGGCGGCTTTATACGCTACTTTCAGTCTGCTTCTTGCATTCGTTCGGGAGAGCCGGAACGGCCGCCCGGGTGTGCAGATCCTCCCTGATCAATCAGAATCTTGCGCCCGTTTCTTATAACAAAATACCGAAGAATCACGCAAGTAATACCTGCATGTTGCCGGATCATGCCTTCGAGAACACGATCCGCCAGCTCTCGTCGCCGAGCGACTTCGATTCCTCGTAGAGCGGGGCAGCCTGTTCCGGCTGCCAGTCGCTCGCGAGCGTCTCGGTCATCAGGTAGTCGCGATACTCCGCCAGTGCGGTCTCCACGCCCCGGGAGCCGGTGACGCCGAGCACGATCCGGTCGGAGACCTCGAGTCCCGCCTGCTTGCGTGCTTCCTGCACCGCCCGGACGAGTTCGCGCGCCAGGCCCTCGCGCACGAGTTCCTCGGTCAGCGTGGTATCCAGCGCCGTCAGGTAGCCGCCGTCCTCACCGCAGGCATAGCCTTCGGCCGAACTCGTCTCGACCAGGACGTCGCCGGCGTCGAGCGTCAGCGTCTCGCCGTCGACATCGATGTCGAAACTGTCACCGCGCGCGGTCGCCCCCGCGATGGCCGCACCGTCCGCCTCGGTCAACGCTGCGCGGATCGCGGGCAGTTTCTTGCCGTAGCGCTTGCCGAGGACGGGCAGGTTCGGCTTGATCCGGTAGTTCACCAGGCCGGCATCACGCGCAATGAATTCGATCGACTTGACGTTCAGTTCCTCGAGCACCTGGTCTGCATGACTCTCCAGCGCGCGGTGACTGGCGTCATCCGGCGTCCGCACGAGAAGGCGCGACAGCGGCTGCCGGGTACGGACGCCCGACTGGCCCCGCGCGGCACGCGCAAGACCGACGACCTTCTGCACGACGTCGATGTCGTTGAGCAGCACGTCGTTCCGCCAGTCTTCAGGGGCAACCGGCCAGTCCGTCATGTGCACGCTGACAGGGGCTTCGGGATCGATGCCCCTGACCAGGTTCTGGTAGACGCTTTCGGCGAGGAACGGTACGAACGGCGCCATCAGCTTGTTCGCAGTGACCAGACATTCGTAGAGCGTCAGGTAGGCCGCTTGCTTGTCGTCGGCGTCGGTCGATTTCCAGAACCGGCGGCGATTGCGCCGCACGTACCAGTTGCTCAGCTGATCGACGAAGGACTCGATGGCCTCGCCCGCCGCCCTCGCATCGTAGTTGTCCAGCGCCTCGGTGACGACCCTGACGGTCCGGTGTGCCAGCGACAGTGCCCAGCGATCGATTTCCGGGCGCTCGGTCACGTCGATGCTGCGGGTCGGGTCCACGTCGTCGATGCGGGCGTACAGCACGAAGAAGCCGTAGGTATTCCAGAACGTGTTGATGAACGAGCTGGCGACATCGGCAACGATGTCCACGGAGATGCGTTTCTGCACGTCGGGCGACAGCCGCGCCAGGAAATACCAGCGGAGCGGATCGGCACCGACCGAATCGAAAACCTCGTAGGGATTGATGATGTTGCCGAGCGACTTGGACATCTTCTTGCCGTCCTTGTCGACGATGTGGCTCAGGCAGATCACGTTCCGATACGCGACGCTGTCCGATACCAGCGTCGCGATCGCGTGCAGCGTGTAGAACCAGCCGCGGGTCTGGTCGATCGCCTCGCAGATGAAGTCGGCCGGGAAATGCTTCTCGAACTTGTCGACGTTCTCGAACGGGTAGTGCCACTGCGCGTAGGACATCGCGCCGGAATCGAACCAGCAGTCGATCACCTCCGGCACGCGCCGGTAGGTCTTGCCGTCCTTCTCGAAGGTGATCTCGTCGACGGCCGGGCGGTGCAGGTCGAGCTCGTTCAGCGCCTGGCCCGTCAGTTCTTCGAGCTGCGCTACGGAACCAATACAAACGTAGTCACCTTGTCCGTCCGTCCAGAGCGGTAATGGAGTGCCCCAGAAGCGCTCGCGTGACAGTGCCCAGTCGACGTTGTTCTCGAGCCAGTTGCCGAAGCGGCCGTCGCGGATATGCTCGGGCACCCAGTTGATCGACTGGTTCAGCTCCGTCATGCGGTCGCGGAACTCGGAGGTGCGGATGTACCAGGCATTCTTCGCGTAGTAGATGACCGGGTCGCCCGTCCGCCAGCCGAAGGGATAGTTGTGCAGGTAGCGTTCGCTGCGGAACAGGATGCCGCGCTCTTTGAGGATCCGGATCAGCACCTTGTCGGCGTCCTTGAAGAACATCCCCGCAACCGGTTCGACGGCCTCGAGGAAGTTGCCGTCGAGCCCCACGCCGTGAACGACGGGCAACCCGTTGACGCGCCCGAACTCGAGGTCGTCGACGCCGTAGGCCGGCGCCGTGTGGACGATCCCGGTGCCGTCCTCGGTGCTGACGAAATCGGCGGCATAGACGCGGAACACGTTCGGCGAATCGACCTCCAGGTAGTCGAACAGCCGTTCGTAGCGCATGCCCACGAGGTCGCTTCCCTTGACGGTCCTGACGACCGTGTGCTCCTGGTCGCGGAACACGGCTTCGCGCAGCGCTTCCGCGACGATCAGCGTCTCGTCGCCGGTGTCGCAGTAGCTGTAATCGATATCTTCGCCGACGGCGAGCGCCAGGTTCGACGGCAGGGTCCAGGGGGTCGTCGTCCAGACCAGGAACGCGGTATCGGGTTCGCCGGCGACTTCGAAGCGCACCGTGATCGACGGGTCCTCGACCTCGCGATAGCCGAGCGCGAGTTCGTGCGACGACAGCGTCGCGCCGATGCGCGGGTCGTACGGGACGACCTTGTAACCGCGATAGATGAGATCCTTGTTCCAGATTTCGCTGAGCAGGTACCAGACCGTCTCGATGTAACTGTTGTCGAGCGTGTAATAGGCCTCGTCGAGGTTGACCCAGAAACCCATCCGCTCGGTCATCTTCTCCCAGTCGCCGATGTAGGTCATCACCGACTCGCGGCACAGCCGGGTGAACTCGGCGATACCGACCTTGGCCTCGATCTCGTCCTTGTCGTAACTCTCGATGCGCCCCTCGCGCTTCAGGAGTTTCTCGACCTCGTGTTCGACCGGCAGGCCGTGGGTATCCCAGCCGGCCTTGCGCGGCACGTGGTAGCCCCGCATGGTCTTGTAGCGCGGGAAGACGTCCTTGAAGCTCCGCGCGAGCACGTGGTGGATGCCCGGCTTGCCGTTTGCCGTGGGCGGCCCTTCATTGAAACTGAATTGCGGCCGGCCTTCGCTCGCGGCGAGCGTCTTCTGAAATACGTCGTGTTCGCGCCAGAAGGCGAGAACGTCGGTTTCGAGTGCCGGCCCGTCGTATCGGCCGGAGACTTCCTTGAAAGGCACTTTTTGAGCTCCAGAAACAAACAAGCCCCGGGCGCATCGCTGCGCCCGGGGCGAAAAATTCTTCGCGGTACCACCCGGTTTCGAGGCGCCCTCGCAGGCACCTCCTCGACGGCTGGGCAAGCCAAGCCGAAAGCCCGGTATCGGGGGCCAGGCGGCCGAGCCTACTGCGCCACGCGGGCGGTTCGGTCGGCGACTCGGGGGTGATTTTCAGCGAGTCCGGGCCCGGAGCTCACACCATCCCCCGGTCGCTCGTACCCGGGGCGCTCGCGTACTCGTCCCCGTCAACGTCGTGGCGAGGAAAGTAACGGAATCCGGGGCCGGCCGCAATCTCGGCGGACCGGGCGGAAGGCGCTCAGTGCAGGGCCGGCGAGACGAGGCTGTCGTTGCCGTCGCCGAACATCGCGTGGTCGAAGGCGTTGACCAGGGTCTCGGTCGACTGCGCGCCGACGACCAGCAGGCGGCGGTTGATCAGGAACCCCGGAACGCTCGACAGCCCGCTGGCTCGCACCTGCGCCTCGCGGCTCTGAACGAACTGCCGGGCCTTGTCGTCGGCCAGTGCCGCGAGTACCTGCTCCCGGGTCAGCCCGTGCGGACGGGCGATCCGGATCAGCACGTCAGGGTCACTGGTATCGAGGCCGTGTTCGAAAAAGCCCGAAAACAGGCTCTCCGCGAGCGCCGTCTGGTTGGCGCCTTCGATTTCGGCGAGATACATGAGCTGGTGCGCTCTGAGCGTATTCGGCACCCGCTGCTGCAGGTGGAAATTGAATTCGATGCCCTCTTCCCGGCCCTCGCGCGCAAGATCGTCGAGGACGGGCTGGATGTTGGTGCGCCCGCCGAACCGGCTTTTCAGGTAGTCCTCGAACGGCATTCCCTGCGGCGGCATGTCCGGGTTGAGCTGGAACGGGTACCACTCCACGTCGGTCGGACCGCCAACGGACTCGAGCGCCCGGTCGAGACGCCGTTTGCCGATGTAGCTGAACGGGCACACGAAATCCGCGATCACTTCCACGTGCAGCTCGGCCGTGGGTGCGGACCGTTGGTTCGCGCGGGCAATGTTGGACAGTATTACGCTCATGCAAACACTCCTGGTATTGAACCGAAATGTGGCCTTTCGCATGAATTACAAGCTACGCGACGGGGCCTTAACGGGCGCTTAACCTGCGCCGATGGAGCGAATCCCTCTGATGCCTTTGACCGGCCCGGCAAGGGCAAAGTTACGGGAACTTTCGGTCGCCGGCGCCTGCCAGGGCCCGGGCCGCTACGGCGTCAGCGCCCGAACAGGCTGGCCAGGCTGCGGGTCCACGACAGGTACGCGACGAAGCCGGATATGACGAAATTGACTATTCCCTCGAGTCCCGGCAGCCCGCCCGCGGACGTGAACGCCGAATCGGCATAGACCAGCGTCGGCAGCGCCACGCTGAAGATCAGGGCCACGATCGTCACGAGCGACTCTACCGCCGTCACGGCGACCGTCCAGGCGGGCCTCGCAAGGACGACGGCAAGGCAGGCGAAACAGATCGCGTAGTAGGCGAAGCGCCAGCCGTCATAGCCCTCGAGGAACGCGATCCGGAAATTCAGACCGAAACCGAGATCGAGCAACAGAAAGGCCGCCGTCGCCCCGTAGTAGCCGGTGAGCGTTCGCCGTAAGCCGCTGTCGACCCCTGCCGTCACGCGTCGCACTCGTAACAAATTGTTCCCGAGCATCACTCGTCGGCATCGCGTATGCAATATTTCGCGGCTGCACCCGGTCTACTCTGGCACCGGAAAGGAGAGTTTCGTGCTAATTAAACGACCCGCTGATATCCGTTCGTCGGAAATTACGAGCAAGAAAAACTATCTGAACCGGCGCGATTTCATTCGCGCGGGCGCCATCGCGGGCAGCGGCCTCCTGGTGTCGCCTTCGAATGCGGCCGTCGTGCCGCCTGAACGCGGCGCGAAACTCACGGGCATCCAGGGGAGCGAGTTCAGTACGGATGAGGCACCGACGAGCTACGAGGACGTCACGACCTACAACAACTTCTATGAATTCGGCACGGGCAAGGAAGATCCCTACCGGAACGCGAGGGACTTCGAGCCGCGGCCCTGGACCGTGAACGTGTCGGGTCACGCCGGGAAGACGGGCTCGTTCCACCTCGAGGACTTCGTCAAGCCCTACGCCCTGGAGGAGCGCATCTATCGCATGCGCTGCGTCGAGGCCTGGTCGATGGTCATCCCCTGGGTCGGTATCCCGCTCGGCGAGATCCTGAAGACCTTTCAGCCGACCTCGAAAGCGAAGTACGTCGCCTTCAGGACGCTGAACGACCCCGTGCGCATGCCCGGACAACGCCGCCGCGTTCTGGACTGGCCGTACCGCGAGGGCCTCACCATCGAGGAAGCGATGAACCCGCTCACGATCCTCGCGGTCGGCGTGTACGGCGAGGTGCTGCCCAATCAGAACGGCGCGCCGCTCAGGCTCGTCGTGCCCTGGAAGTACGGTTTCAAGGGCATCAAGAGCATCGTCGAGATCGAGTTCACGGACCGCATGCCGAGGACCAGCTGGAACATGTCGGCGCCTCACGAATACGGCTTCTACGCCAACGTGAACCCGAACGTGGATCATCCGCGCTGGTCGCAGGCAAGGGAGCGCCGGATCGGTTCCGGCCTGTTTGCCTCGCGGCAGCCGACGCTGATGTTCAACGGCTACGCCGAGCAGGTGGCCAGCCTGTATTCGGGACTCGACCTCCGCAAGAACTACTAGCCGGACCCTGCCGCGTGACGACGCTTGAGGCCGTCCGCTACGTGGGCAAGCCGCTGGTGTTCATCGCCTGCCTGCTGCCGGCGCTCTTCGTCGTCACGGACCTGTTCGAGATCACCGGGCGCCTCGGCGCCAATCCGGTCGAGGAAATCCTCGATCGCTTCGGCAACTGGGGTCTCCGTTTCGTGATGATCACGCTGGCCGTGACGCCGCTGCGGCGGCTGACCGGCTGGAACTGGCTGACCCGCTTTCGGCGCATGCTCGGGCTGTTCACGTTTTTTTATGTCGCGGTGCACTTTTCGACCTGGCTCGTGCTCGACCAGGGGCTTTACCTGCCGGGCATCGCCGAGGACATCATCGAGCGTCCCTTCATCACGATCGGCATGCTGGCGCTGGTGTTGCTCACGGCAATGGCGGTGACGTCGACCAACGCGATGCGTCGGCGCATGGGCCGGCGCTGGAACCAGCTCCACTACAGCGTCTACGTCGTCGGTGTGCTCGGGGTCTGGCACTACTGGTGGCAGGTCAAGGCCGATATCCGCGAACCGCTGATCTACGCCGTCATCCTGGCCGTGCTGCTCGGCTACCGGGCATGGACCCGGCTGCGCCCGACACTGGGCCCCACTACATAGTTTGGGGTCAGAGTAAAAATCCGACGCATCGCTTGAGGTCTGAATTCTTTCCCGGCGGATTTTTACTCTGACCCCAAATATCGGTCTGTGTCGCTGCGCCCGCGATGCAACTGGAAACAATCCGAAATCAATCTGAGACCACTCTCTCGGCCGGATCGCTAGATTAGCGCGGGAATACTGGAGCGCTTGGGGACTGCCGCGATACGGAAGGAATCGCGTTAACTTCAGGAGAGAGGAAATGAGAACTATCAACATGGCCGGAGTCGTCCTCGGATGCATCGCACTCGTGCCGGCAGTCGCAGTAGCGGACGACGACAATCGCTGGTACGCAACAGCCAACATCGGCCTCGGGACACTCGGCGATTCGACGCTGAGCTTCTCGGACGGCTCGACGACGAATACGGCGGAAGCGAGTTATGACGCATCGTTCGCCGGCGGTGGCACGATAGGCTACCAGTTCGGTAACGGCTGGAGTCTCGAAGGCGAGCTCATGTACCGCCGGAACGATCTCGAGGCGATCGACCTGGCCGGCCTTGGCAGCTTCAGCGGCGGCGACTTTGCGTCCCTGGGACTCGGGGTGAACGCGCTGTACCGGTTCAACTTCGGCGACAGCGGTAAGTGGTCCGGCTACGTCGGTCCCGGGGTCGTCTGGTTGCAGGAAATCGACATCGACTTCGATAGTGACGGCCAGCAGGAAATCTCGTTCGAAGGGGACGAAACGGCGCTGCAGCTCAAGTTCGGCGCGCGCTACGACTTCTCGGATCGCTGGTTCGCCGAAGCCGGTGCCACCTACCTGGCGGCAAGCGGCGTGACAATGGAGTTGCCGGCAGATTCGGTACAGACGCTGGAAAGCGACTACGACCACTGGACCGTCTCGGCGGGCATAGGCTTTCGGTTCTAATCGCAGGCCATTAACAAGAGTAAAAACCGGGGCGCTGCCCCGGTTTTTACTCTGACCCCAAACTATTTGGCTACACGCTCTCGAGGCGCGCTGTCGCCGTACTCGAAAACCTCTTCCAGCGGGACGCCGAATACCCTCGCGATTCGGAAGGCCGCCTCCAGCGACGGCGAGTATTTTTCCTTCTCGACGGCAACGATCGTCTGCCGCGTCACGCCGACTGCGTCCGCCAGCTGCTGCTGGGTCATTTCACCGTGCTCGAATCGCAGCCGGCGAATGTTGTTGCGAACGCACGTCCCGCCCATCAGACACCGACCCGGTAATACCAGAGCTGCGACAGGAGCTTCGCGACCTCGGACGCGGTCAGCGCGAGCAGAATGTAGACGGCTATTTCCATCGCGCCCGGTACGGCATACGCCTGCACGACGGACTGCGTCACGATGAAACCCACGAGCCAGACCAGGCCGAATCCCAATGCGTAGCCGCCATTCCGTTCGGCCTTGAGGTCGATCAGTACATCGCGCTCATCACATTCGTCGGCAGCGGACCTGCCGGACAGCCCCGCGACGAAGGCGTGATAGATGACCTCGATCAGGACGAGCGCGATGACACCGGCGATGCTGATGCCGATCAGCGGTCCGACGCGCGGTGCTCCAGCCGGCGCGTCGACGACGATCCTGAGCGCCGCGGGAAAATAGAACACGGAGACGAGCACGATCCCGAGCAGTAACCCCCAAGCGCTTTTTTCCCGAAACGACATGTCCATCTGCTTACCTCATGTTGATTGTGGATGCTCAATGTAAAAAATATCATTCAAGATGTCAAATATTTTTTACATTACAACATAAAGAAAAACCCGGCGCGAAGCCGGGTTTCTCGTTTCATGCCGGTAAGGCAGCGACTTACATCATGCCGCCCATGCCGCCCATGCCGCCCATGTCAGGCATCGACGGGCCGGACTCGTCCTTCGGCAGGTCGGCGATCATTGCTTCCGTCGTCAGCAACAGGCCCGATACCGAAGCGGCGTTCTGCAGTGCAAAGCGCGTGACCTTGGTCGGATCGAGGATACCGGCTTCGATCATGTCGCCGTATTCACCCGTGGCGGCGTTGTAACCGTAGTTACCTTCGCCTTCCGCGACCGCGTTCAGGACGACGCTGGCGTCGCCGCCCGCATTGCGGACGATCTGGCGCAGCGGTTCCTCAACGGCGCGACGCAGGATGTTGATGCCGACGTTCTGGTCGTCGTTGTCACCCTTCAGATCGGTGAGCGCGGCAACGGCGCGGATCAGCGCGACGCCACCACCGGGAACGACACCTTCTTCGACGGCCGCGCGCGTGGCGTGCAGCGCATCTTCGACGCGTGCCTTCTTCTCCTTCATCTCGACTTCCGTCGCTGCGCCGACCTTGATGACGGCAACGCCGCCGGCCAGCTTGGCAACACGCTCCTGCAGCTTCTCGCGATCGTAGTCGGAGCTCGAGTCTTCGATTTCGCGGTTGATCTGCTCGACGCGGCCCTTGATGTCTTCGGCACGGCCGGCGCCGTCGATGACGGTCGTCGTTTCCTTGGTGATCTGGATCTTCTTGGCTTCGCCGAGATCATCCAGGGTCGCCTTCTCGAGAGACAGGCCGACTTCCTCGGAAATGACCTGGCCGCCGGTCAGGATCGCGATGTCCTGCAGCATGGCCTTGCGGCGATCGCCGAAGCCGGGCGCCTTGACGGCAGCAACCTTGACGATGCCACGGATGTTGTTGACGACCAGCGTCGCGAGTGCCTCGCCCTCGACGTCTTCCGCGATGATGATCAGCGGACGACCGGCCTTGGCGACACCCTCGAGCACCGGCAGGAGATCACGGATGTTCGAGATCTTCTTGTCATAGAGCAGGATCAGCGGGTTTTCGTGCTCGACCTGCTGGCTGCCACCATCAGTGATGAAGTATGGCGACAGGTAGCCGCGGTCGAACTGCATGCCTTCGACGACTTCGAGTTCGTTCTCGAGACCCGAGCCTTCCTCGACGGTGATGACACCTTCCTTGCCGACTTTCTGCATCGCCTCGGAGATGATCTGGCCGATCTCGGTGTCCGAGTTTGCCGAGATCGAACCGACCTGGGCTATTGCCTTCTCGTCTTCGCAGGGCTTCGACAGGTTCTTGAGCTCAGCGACGATCGCGGCCGATGCCTTGTCGATACCGCGCTTCAGGTCCATCGGGTTCATGCCGGCGGCAACCGACTTCAGGCCTTCGCGCAGGATGGCCTGGGCGAGAACCGTTGCGGTCGTCGTGCCGTCACCGGCGACGTCGGACGTCTGCGAAGCGACTTCCTTGACCATCTGAGCGCCCATGTTCTCGAACTTGTCTTCGAGTTCGATTTCCTTGGCGACCGATACGCCGTCCTTGGTGACGGTCGGTGCGCCGAAGCTCTTGTCGAGCACGACGTTGCGGCCCTTGGGACCCAGGGTCACCTTTACGGCATTCGCCAGCGTGTTTACACCAGCAAACATCTTCTGGCGCGCATCATCGCTGAAACGTACTTCTTTAGCAGCCATTGTGTTTTCCTCGTTTAAAGCGTTGTCTGCGTGGCCTGTTCATGGCCACAGAGAGTTAAAAGCGGGGTAGCGGGTGTCTTACTCGATAACCGCCATGATGTCGTCTTCCTTCATCACGAGCAGCTCTTCACCGTCGACTTTGACTTCGGTGCCGGCATACTTGCCGAACAGCACGTGGTCGCCTGCCTTGACGTCGAGTGCGCGGATGTCGCCGGAATCGAGAAGCTTGCCGTTGCCGACGGCAATGACTTCACCCTTGATCGGCTTTTCGGCTGCCGCATCGGGAATGACGATACCGCCGGGCGAGGTGCGCTCTTCTTCCATGCGCTTGACGATTACCCGGTCATGAAGCGGACGAATCTTCATGGTGTAGATCTCCTGTAATTGATTGATTTTTAACTGACTTTGGCAGTTTTCGGACGAGAGCTGCTAGCACTCTCTCCGAGTGAGTGCCAATCATATGGACGGTCTGTCAAATTTCAAGCGCCTTTTTGCGAAAAAAAGAACTGCGTCGATGACAGCGGGCCGTCGACGCTCCCATAATGACGGCCAATTCGATGCTGCGAGCCGCCCTGCGGCCGCAAATACCGGTAACATTCGGGCACCGCGGTCGGTCTCAATACCGGGATCCGCGCACGCCCCGTCAGGCGAGACAACCGAATTCATGAACTCTGAATCATTCAAGCTGCTGATTTCTATCGTATTACTGGCGCTCGCGCCGGCCGCCGCGGGCCAGGATGAACCGCCGCCACCCCCGGGCGAGGTGTTTCGCTACGTCGTCTTCGACGCGGGCGACGCCCTCGAAATCGACTGGGCAGTCGAGGACGGCTACTACATGTACCGGGACTGGTTCGGTTTCGAGACCGCAACGGCCGGGATCGAACTGGCCGCGCCCGAAATGCCTGCCGGCAAGGTGTACGACGACGAGTTCCTGGGCGAGCAGGTCATTTACCGCGGCAACTTCCTGGTGCGGATTCCGTACTCGGCCGCGGGCAGCCGGCCGGAGACGCTCGACCTCGTGATCGAGAGCCGCGGCTGCAGCGATACCGGCTTCTGCTACATGCCGCAGACCTGGACCGAGACCGTGGAACTGGCAGCGGTGAAACCGAAGCTCTCGCTCGGCGGCCTTGGCGCCGGCAGCGGCAGCAGCGGTGGAATGGACGAGTTTCCGCCGCCGGAAGAAGTGTTTCACCCTGATGTCTACGCCGTCGACGGCAATACCGTCGAGATAGGCATCCGGATCGAGCCCGGCTTCTATATCTACAAGGACAAGATCAGGGTCCGCGCCCTCGGCGACAAGGCAGAAGCGGGCCGCCTCGACCTGCCGAAAGGCAAGGTCAAGGTCGACGAGTTCTTCGGTGAGCAGGAGGTCTATCTCGACGACGTGCTCTGGCGCCAGTCGATCGCGAGGGCGACGCCGGAGGCAATGGATCTCGAGCTCGAACTGGACTACCAGGGCTGTGCGGAGGCAGGCCTGTGCTACACGCCGCAAACCACGCGGCTGACCGTCAGCCTGCCGGAGGCCACGACGGTCTCGGCCCTCGGCGCCGGCGCCGGACCCGGCGCACCGGTCTCCGAACAGGGTCGCCTCGCAGCGATCATCACCGGCTCCAGCCTGTGGGTTGCCGCCGGCGTGTTCTTCCTCGCCGGGCTCGGCCTCGCGTTCACGCCCTGCGTACTGCCGATGGTGCCGATCCTGTCGGGCATCATCGCCGGCGAAGGCGACAACGTGTCGCCGACGCGCGGCTTTACCCTCGCGCTGGCGTACGTGATGGGGATGGCGATCGTCTACACGCTCGCGGGCGTCGCGGCCGCCGCGGCGGGCGTCCAGCTGCAGGCCATGTTCAACCAGCCATGGGTACTGATCCTGTTCTCGGCGCTGTTCGTCGCGCTGTCGCTCGCAATGTTTGGCCTCTACGAACTGCAGATGCCGAGTTCGGTCCAGAGCAAGCTGTCTTCCGTGTCGGGCAACCAGAAGTCCGGCACGATGATCGGCGCCTTCGTCATGGGCGCGATCTCGTCGCTGGTCGTGACGGCCTGCGTGGCACCCGCGCTGATCGCGGCCCTGACCGTGATGGCTCAAACCGGCGACATGCTGCGCGGCGGCGCGGCGCTGTTCGCGATGAGTCTCGGCATGGGTGCCCCGCTGCTCCTCGTCGGGGCCGCCCAGGGGCAGCTGCTGCCGAAGGCCGGACCCTGGATGGTCGCGGTCAAGGGCGCCTTCGGTTTCATGTTCCTGGGGTTAGCGATCTGGATGCTGTCGCGCATCCTCCCGGGCATCGCCACGATGGCCCTCTGGGCACTGCTCGCCGTCATGGCGGGCGTATTCATGGGCGGCCTGACCACGATCGGCACGGAGTCGACGGCGGCGCAAAAACTCGGCAAAGGTTTCGGCGTCATCACGCTCGTGTACGGTCTCGCGCTGTTCGTCGGCGTCCTGGCCGGCGGCAGCAACCCGCTGAAACCCCTCGAGGCGCTGACCGCGACGCGTGTCGCAGGTCCCGCCGGCAACGTGGTCGAGGAAGATGCACACGCGATGTTCAAACGCGTCAAATCGAGCGCGGACCTCGACCGCGAGATTCAACTCGCGGCCACTGAAGGCAAGTCGGTGCTGCTCGACTTCTACGCCGACTGGTGCGTATCCTGCAAGGAAATGGAGGCCTTCACGTTTCCCGATCCCGCAGTCCGGGCGGCGCTCGACAACACCGTCATGCTGCAGGCGGACGTCACGGCAAACGACGCGATCGACAAGGAACTCCTCGACCGTTTCGGTGTCTTCGGACCACCGACGATTATTTTCTTCGGCCCGGACGGCGAAGAGCGGCACGGCTACGAAGTCGTCGGCTACATGAAGGCTGAGGATTTCGCGAACCACGTCAACCAGGCGCTCGCATCGACGGCCGTGACCGCCGGGGCGGAATAGGCGCCGGCAGCCAGATACGAGGAAGCTATCGTGCAACGATCGATGCTGATCTTCGGGGTCGCGCTCATTGCGCTGATGTCGGGGGCACTTTTTTACGCGGCGCAGGCCCCGATCCAACAGGCGGAAGGCAAGGCCGGCGAGCCGCCGGTTCCGCCCCCCGCGACCGTGAGCTTTGCGCTGGACGACATGGACGGCGTCAAGCGGGACTTCTCCGCGTACGCCGGCAAACACTCTCTGCTCAACTTCTGGGCAACCTGGTGCGCCCCGTGCCGCCGGGAGATCCCGCTCCTCAAGGAATTCCATGCCGCGGGCGACGAGCACGGCATCCAGGTCATCGGCATTGCCGTCGACTTTCCCGAGGAAGTCCGCGTCTACGCCGAGGCGGCCGAATTCAACTACCCGATCCTCGTCGGCGAGCAGGACGCGATGGCCGTGGCGGAATCGTCGGGCGTCGAGTTCATCGGCCTGCCGTTCACGATGATCGTCGACCGTGACGGTGAGCTCCTCAATGCCCACATGGGCGAGATTCACGCCGACGAACTCGAGCACATCGCCGACGTGCTGGGCAGGCTCGACGCCGGCGCGATCGACAAGGACGCGGCGCGCGAGGAGCTCGAGTCGCTCTAGGCGAGCGGCAGGGCGACCTCCCGCCCCCCTCCGGCAGCTCACGGATCGTCCACGCATCAGATGTCGAGGTATGCCGCTGGTGGCACTTCGAGCACTGCGGCGGGCCGAAACTTGCCTAAAGTTCGCCAAATAGGGTTAGAATTGCGGCCATCTTCGGCCAACCGGCTGCTATCTCTGCCATGTCCTCCATTCTGCTCCTGAACGGCCCGAACCTGAACCTGCTCGGCTCGAGAGAACCCGACGTCTACGGCGCTACCCGACTGGACGACATCGTTGCCGCGGCGGAGACGCTGGCGGGCGAACTCGGCCACGAGCTGACCGCCTTCCAGAGCAACGCCGAGCACGAGCTGATCGATCGCGTGCAGGCCGCCGCGGCCGACGGCACGGCTTTCATCATCGTGAACCCGGGTGCCTTCACGCACACGAGCGTGGCGCTCCGTGACGCCTTTCTCGCGGTCGGCATCCCGTTCATCGAGCTGCACTTGAGCAACACGTTTGCGCGCGAGTCATTCCGACACAAGAGCTACTTCAGCGACATCGCCACCGCCTGCCTGTTCGGCTTCGGCGCCCACGGTTACGAACTCGCCGTCAGGGCCGCAGCCCGGCACCTCGCCTCGTAAAGGAACGTTTATGGACATCCGCAAAGTCAAGAAACTGATCGAACTGCTCGACGAATCGGGCATCGCCGAAATCGAGATCACCGAGGGCGAGGAATCGGTACGCATCAGCCGCTACGCGCAGGGCGCACCGGTCACCGTCGCCGCGCCGCCCGCCGCCGCGCCGCCGCCGGCACCGGTCCAGGGCGCACCGGAACCGGCCGCAACGCCGGCGCCGGCAGCGGCCGAGGAAGAGGGGTTCGAGATCAAGGCCCCGATGGTCGGCACCTACTACTCGGCGCCCTCGCCCGGCGCGTCGCCCTACGTCCAGGTCGGCGACCGGGTCAAACAGGGCGACACGATCTGCATCATCGAGGCCATGAAGATGATGAACCAGGTCGAGGCCGACGTCGGCGGGATCGTAAAGTCGATTCGCGTCCAGAACGGCGAACCGGTCGAGTACGGGCAAACGCTCGTCGTCATCGACCAGCGCGCCGCAGACTAGGGCGCCCGCATGCTCGATAAAGTCCTCATAGCCAACCGCGGCGAGATCGCCCTGCGCATCCTCCGCGCCTGCCGCGAGATGGGCATCAAGACCGTCGCGGTGCACTCGACCGCCGACAACAACCTGAAGCACGTGTTGCTCGCGGACGAGACCGTTTGCATCGGCCCGCCGCCGTCTACCGACAGCTACCTCGACATGCCCGCCATCATCTCCGCCGCCGAGGTCACGGACGCCGTGGCCATCCACCCCGGCTACGGATTCCTCTCCGAGAACGCGGATTTCGCCGAGCGCTGCGAGTCCTCTGGCTTCATTTTCGTCGGCCCGCCGGCGAGCGCGATCCGCCTGATGGGGGACAAGGTATCGGCAATCCGCGCAATGAAGGAAGCCGGCGTGCCCTGCGTGCCCGGCTCCGACGGACCGCTCGGCGACGACCCCGAGGAAAACCTGCGGCTCGCGCGCGAAATCGGCTACCCGGTCATCATCAAGGCGGCGGGCGGCGGCGGCGGCCGCGGCATGCGCGTCGTGCACGCCGAAGCGTCGTTGCTCAACGCGATCACCGTGACCAGGACAGAGGCTGCCGCGGCGTTCAACAACGACGTCGTCTACATGGAGAAATTCCTGGAGCACCCACGCCACGTCGAGTTCCAGGTGCTCGCGGACGGCCAGGGCAACGCCATCCACCTGGGCGAGCGCGACTGCTCCATGCAGCGGCGGCACCAGAAGGTCGTCGAGGAAGCGCCGGCACCCGGCATCACGGAAGAACAACGCGCGAGAATCGGCCAGCGCTGCGTGGACGCCTGTCTCGAGATCGGCTACCGGAGCGCAGGCACCTTCGAGTTCCTGTACGAGAACGGCGAGTTCTATTTCATCGAGATGAACACGCGCCTGCAGGTGGAACACCCGGTTACCGAGATGATCACGGGCATCGACATTGTCCGCGAGCAGCTCAGGATCGCGGCCGGCGAGAAGCTCTCCTTCGAGCAATCGGACATCCGGATCCAGGGCCATGCCATCGAGTGCCGCATCAACGCCGAGGACGCGCGGACCTTCATGCCCTCGCCCGGCCTGATAACGCTGGCGCACGCGCCGGGCGGCCCGGGTATCCGCTACGACAGCCACATCTATTCGGGCTACCGCGTCCCGCCTTACTACGACTCCATGATCGGCAAGCTGATCGCCCATGGCCACGACCGCGACGCCGCTTTCGCGAGGATGCGCAACGCGCTCAACGAAATCGTCATCGAGGGCATCAAGACCAACGTGGCGCTGCACCAGGAAATCTTCCAGCATGCGGCATTCCAGCAGGGCGGCACCGACATCCATTACCTGGAGAAACGCCTGGGACTCGCGTGACGCGAGACCCCGTTCAGCCATGGCCTGGCAACAACTCGTGATCGAACTCGGGAGCCTCGACCCCGAGACCGTCGAAGCGGTGCTTGCCGAGTTCGGCGCCGCGTCGGTCACCCTCTCGGACTCCGGCGACAACCCGGTACTCGAGCCCGCGCCGGGCGAGACACCGCTCTGGCCGGCAACCCGGCTCACCGCGTTGTTCGAGGCCACTCACGATCTCGATTGCGTCGCGGCCGACGTCGCGCAACGTCTCGGCATCGACGCCTTGCCGGCGTATCGGCTCGAGACGCTCGAGGACCGCGACTGGGAGCGCGAATGGCTCAGGGACTTCGGGCCGATGCGCTTCGGCGACCGGCTCTGGGTGTGTCCGCGCGGCACGAAGGCACCCGACGCGGACGCCGTGATCGTCGAACTCGATCCGGGACTCGCCTTCGGTACCGGCACCCACCCGACGACGGCCCTCTGCCTCGCCTGGCTCGATTCGCTGCCGCTCGAAGGCAAAACCGTCATCGACTACGGCGCCGGCTCCGGGATTCTCGCCATCGCCGCGCTCAAACTCGGGGCACAGCGGGCCCTCGCCTATGACATCGATCCGCAGGCCGTGATCGCGACACGCGAGAATGCCAAGGCCAACGGCGTCGCCGACCGGCTCGAGGTCACGCTCCGCAAAGACGATCTCCGGCAGCCGGCCGACGTCGTCATCGCGAATATCCTGGCAGGCCCACTGATCGAACTTGCGACAGAGATCCTTGATTTAACAATAACGGGCGGCACACTGGCCCTTTCGGGCATACTTTCGGAGCAAGTGCCGGAGGTGTCGAGGGCGTACGCTTCCGGCCTGCGACTCGATCCGCCCGCGTACCAGGACCAGGACGGGCAGACCTGGGCCCGACTGACAGGAATCAGGTTGTAAGACGCCATGTACACCCAATGTCCCGAATGCAGCACCGCGTTTCGCGTGACCGCGGCAGTCCTCAAACAGGCCGCCGGCAAGGTCCGCTGCGGCGGCTGCGGCATCGCATTCAATGCACTCGCGCACCTCTCGGAGGAAAAGCCCGCGTCCCGGCCGGCCGCAACCCCGGCCGAACCGAGCCTGCCGGAGCTGAAGCCCGAGCCCCTGGAAGCCGTCGAGACGCCCGAGCCGCCGCCGACCGCGATCTCACCCGAGCAAAGCGCAGCACTCCTGAAAACCCTCGACGAACTCGCCGGCAGCGACATCCGGCTCGAGGACACCGGCATCGAATGGCGACTGCTGGACGAAGTCGAGATCGACGAGGCGGCGCCGGCTGCCGTATCGCGCAGCGACTCGCGCGCCTCCTTACTCGACGAGGAACTCTCGGCCGACCTCGAATCGCGCCGCGTCGACGAAGTGCTGTCGAACACACCCACACCCGTCGACGAGTACCTCCCGGCTTCGGGCCATACCGCGGTCGAGTCACCGGAAGTATTCGACGAGGCCGCGAGCCGGACGATACCCGACGAGGAACTGCGCTTCGACGACAATACCGGCCTGCCCGACGCGTTCGACGAAGAAACGGGCGAACGGCCCGTGGTCGTGCCGGAACCGACCCGCGAGGCGCCGGAACCGATGGCCAACCAGGAGGTCGACCTCGGTTTCGGCGATCCGGACGAGTGGCTGGACCTGCTCGACGAAGTTGCGCCGGAGGACGACCGCCGCGAGGCGCCGTCGGTAGCCGGCACGGGCGACTTCGAACTCGCCGCGGAGCTTGAGGCCCTCGAGGCCGGCGGGCTCGATGACGACGATGCCGAAGACGAACCCGAAGACGATAAGATCGCCGACGACGCCGAACTCTCGAGTCGCATGGAAGCACTGAGCATCGAGCTGTCGGGCATCCAGGAAGAGCTCGACGAACTGTCGGGCAACCACGGCATCATCGATGCAGCGGACGTGGGCGCGTCGGAGCCGGCCGAAGACCAACCCGGCGAGGACGACGGGGACAACGAGGAATACCTCGTCCTCGAGGCCGACGAGGACGGCGACGATATCCTGCTGGACGAATTCAGGTTCGAGGCTGGCGACGAGCCCGAACCGCGTGATGGGGCAACGCTGCTAGAAGCCGGCGAGGAAGCCGACGAAGGCGAGGATGAGAGCCTCGGTCCGGACGCGGGGAACGAGGACGACGACGGTATCCCCATGGACGAACTCGTGCTGGAGGCGGACGCCGAAACGAACGAGGAGGAAGCGCCCGCAGAGGCCGGCGAAGACGACGAGACCTTCCTTCTCGACGCAGAGGACGACGAGAACGACGACGCGCTTTTTGGCGACGGCGATGACGAGACCGGGGCAGCCGCGGAAGCCGGGGACGACGCCATTTCGCTGGACGACGACCTGCTTGCCGCCGCCTTCGAGGCCGAGGCCGTCATCCGGCAGGCGGAACCCGCCATACCGGTAATTACCCCCCTGACGGAGGAAGAGCAGACGATCAACATGATGATCGACCAGGACCTGCTGTCGATCGCCATCGAGGACGAGGACGGCTTCACGTCGACGATCGTCGGCGACAAGGCCTCGTTCGCCGCGGCACTCGCCGAAGCCGAGGCGGCCGAGGCAGCCGGCGATCTGGACGACGACGGCATCCCGGTCGAGACCATCATCATGGAGGGCGCCGTCGCGCGCTCGGGCCGGGACGAGGCCCGCGCCGACGCGCTGAACAAGGAAGACGGTACCGTCGCACGGTCAGGCCGGGACGAGCCCAGCGCCGGCGCGCTGAAGCAGGAAGCGGCGAAGCTGGTCGCCGAGACGAACGCGGGCGAACGGCCCGAGCCACCGAAACGCAACTGGCGCCTGGTCGCCGGCATCATCGCGCTGACGCTGCTGCTGGCGGTGCAGGCCGTCCACTTCTCGCGCGACTCACTGGCGCGGGTACCGGCCATCTACGATTTACTGGCACCGGTCTACGACAGCCTCGGCATGCCGCTGACGCCGGCCTGGGAAGTCACCGGCTGGCGCTTCGAGGCGACGCGCGGCAGTACCGACGGATCGGGCGAGACACTCAGCATCTTCACGCGGATCGGTAACGAATCCGACGCCGCGCTGCCCTACCCCGTCATCAGCGTCTCGCTGACAGATCGCTTCGAGGAAACGATCGGCAGCCGGGTATTCGAACCACCCGAATACCTGGCCGGCGACGTCGACACGCGCCGGCTGGTCGCCGCCGGCTCGACCTTCGATGCGCTGATGGCGATCGAGTCGCCCACCGACGCGGCCACGGGCTTCAAGCTCAATGTCTGCTACCGCCTCACCGGCGATCGCCTGCGCTGCGCGATCGAGGATTTCCGATAGTTTAGAATGCGCGCGTGAATAACGCCGCTCTCCAACCGAAACCGCTGTCCATCGGGCCCTACACGCTCGACAGCCCCTTCGTGCTCGCGCCGATGGCCGGTGTCACCGACAGGCCCTTCCGCGCGCTGTGCCGGCGCTTCGGTGCCGGCATGACGACGTCCGAGATGACCACGGCAGATACCTCGCTGTGGCAGTCGGCAAAATCCCGCCATCGCCTCGATCTCGACCTCGATGCCGAACCCGTGGCCGTGCAGATCGCGGGCTCCGAACCCGCGCTGCTGGCCGACGCGGCCAGAGCCTGCGTGGATCGCGGCGCCCAGATCATCGACATCAACATGGGCTGTCCCGCCAAGAAGGTCTGCCGCAAGCTGGCGGGCTCGGCGCTGCTCAGGGACGAGCGCCTGGTCGCCGCCATCCTCGAGGCCGTGGTCGGCGCTGTCGACGTGCCGGTCACGCTGAAGACCCGCACGGGCTGGGATGCCGAGCACAGGAATGCCCCGCGGATCGCCCGCATCGCGGAAGACGCCGGCATCGTTGCATTGACCATTCATGGCCGCACTCGCGCGGACAAGTACCGCGGCGAGGCGGAGTACGCGACGATCGCCGACGTGAAAAGCCGCGTGTCGATCCCGGTCATCGCGAACGGAGATATAAGGACTTTCGAGAAGTCGCTTGAAGTTTTGAAGCTAACTGGAGCAGACGGCTTGATGATCGGCCGGGCGGCGCAAGGCCGACCATGGATCTTCGCCGAGCTCAATGCCGCCCTTCGCGGTCAATCGTCATTTGCCCCGCTAGAAAAAAACGATTTGCGTGCTATGATGCTCGGCCACTTGGATGACCTGCACCGGTTCTATGGGGAATCTACCGGCGTTCGAGTGGCACGAAAGCACCTCACCTGGTACTGCGAGCATCTCGCGAATGCGGAGGAATACCGTAACCGGGTAGTGCGCGTCGACAGTGCATCCGAACAACTTGCGCTCACGGTAGAGTACTTCGATCGTCCCGACGGAGGCTTTTCCAGGGCCGCCTAGTCGCTCGGATCTGGGAGGGTCGCTGCACCGGGATTGCAGCAGTCGATTACAGGATCGAACGGCGTGGCAAGCAAAAAATCAAAAGACCTCAAAGCCTCCAAGAGCAAGAAGACCCTCTGCAAGCACACCGAAGACGCACTCGAAAACTATTTCGCCAGTCTCAATGGCGACAGGCCCGGTGACCTTTACGAGCTCGTGATGGGTGAAGTGGAGCGACCGCTGTTCGAGGCCGTCATGAAGTACACCCGGGGCAACCAGAGCCAGGCCGCCGGCATTCTCGGCATCAATCGCGGGACGCTCCGCAAGAAACTCAAGACTTACGAACTTCTTCAGTGACGGCTGGCGGGCCGAGGCCGGCCTGCAGCCCGTGACCGATTTCAACCACACAGCAGGGTCCTCATGTTCAAAGTTCGCCGCGCGCTCGTCAGTGTTTCCGACAAGCGTGATCTAAGCCCTTTCGTCACCGGTCTTGCCGGTCTCGGCATCGAAATCCTCTCCACCGGCGGCACCGCGCGTGCGCTGCGCGACGCCGGCATCGACGTCGTCGATGTCTCGGCGCGAACCGGCTTCCCGGAGATCATGGACGGCCGCGTCAAGACGCTGCATCCGGCCATTCACGGCGGGCTGCTCGGTCGCCGCGGCACCGACGAGGGCGTCATGGAGGAACACGGGATCGAGCCGATCGATCTCCTGGTCGTCAACCTGTACCCGTTCGAACAGACGATCGCGCGTGAGGATGCGACGATCGACGACGCCATCGAGAACATCGACATCGGCGGGCCGGCAATGATCCGCGCCGCCAGCAAGAATCACGACGGTGTCGCCGTCGTGGTCGATCCCGCCGACTACGACCGCCTGCTCGAGGCGGTCCGGACCGGCGGACTGACGATCGAGGACAGGCGACGCCTGGCCGCCAAGGCGTTCGCGCACACGGCCGCCTACGACACGGCGATAACGAACTATCTCTCGCGGTCGCTCGGCGACGACCCGCTGGGCGACACCTGCCTGTACGCGGGTCGGCTGATCGAGAAGATGCGTTACGGTGAAAACCCGCACCAGGACGCCGCATTCTATGCCGACCAGCGCGTCCCGCCCGGCGCGCTGGCAGGCGCCAGCCAGCTGAACGGCAAGGCGCTGTCGTACAACAACATTGCCGACAGCGACGCCGCACTCGAATGCGTCAAGCAGTTCGAGGCACCCGCCTGCGTCATCGTGAAGCATGCCAACCCCTGCGGCGTTGCCGTCGCCGATACGATCTACGCGGCCTACGATAAGGCGTTCAAGACCGATCCCACGTCTGCTTTCGGCGGCATCATCGCCTTCAACCGGCCGCTCGATGCCGACACCGCCGGGGCCATCATCGAACGGCAGTTCGTCGAGGTCATCATCGCACCCCAGGTCGAGCCGGCCGCGCGGGACATCGTGGCGACGAAGAAGAACGTGCGCCTGCTCGAGACCGGTACGTGGCCGGCACAGACGGAACCGGGCTTCGACTTCAAGAAAGTCTCGGGCGGACTGCTCGTCCAGAACACGGACCGGGGCGTCATTACCGCTGACGACCTCAGGGTCGTTTCGAAAAAGGCGCCCACGCCCGAGCAGATCGACGACATGCTGTTCGCGTGGACGGTCGTCAAGTACGTCAAGTCCAACGCCATCGTCTTCTGCAAGGATCACATGACGATCGGGATCGGCGCGGGACAGATGAGCCGCGTCTACAGCACGAAGATCGCCGCGATCAAGGCCGCCGACGAAGGCCTAGAGGTCGGCGGGTCGGTCATGGCATCCGACGCCTTCTTCCCGTTCCGGGACGGCATCGACGCGGCGGCCGAGCATGGCATCTCGGCGATCATCCAGCCCGGCGGCTCGATGCGCGACGAAGAGGTCATCGAGGCTGCCGACGAGCACGGGCTCGCCATGGTATTCACCGGAATGCGGCATTTCCGGCACTAGGGACGGCAGCTCATGAAGGTACTCGTTATCGGCAGTGGCGGCAGGGAACACGCGATGGCGTGGAAATGCGCGCAGTCCGCCGCCGTGTCGGCCGTTTTCGTAGCGCCGGGGAATGCCGGCACCGCTCGCGAGCCCGGCGTCAGCAACGTGGCGATCGCCGCAGACGACGCGGACGCCCTGCTGGCATTCGCCGAGCGGGAAAAGATCGACCTCACGATCGTCGGACCGGAGGCCCCGCTCGTCGCGGGCCTGGTCGACCGTTTCGTCGACGCGGACCTGCGCTGTTTCGGCCCGACCGCGGCCGCCGCGCAGCTCGAGGGTTCCAAGGCCTACACCAAAGACTTCATGGCGCGCCACCGCGTCCCCACCGCAAAGTATCGCAACTTCACCGAACTCGCACCCGCGCTCGAGTACATCCGGGCCATGGGCGCGCCGATCGTCATCAAGGCGGACGGCCTCGCCGCCGGCAAGGGCGTGATCGTCGCGCACACGGTCGAAGAGGCCGTGCAGGCGGCCACGGACATGCTCGAAGGCAATCGCTTCGGCAATGCCGGCGCACGCATCGTCGTCGAGGAGTTTCTCGACGGCGAAGAAGCCAGTTTCATCGTGATGACGGACGGTGAGAACGTCGTACCGCTCGCGACCTCGCAGGATCACAAGGCACGCGACGAAGGCGACACGGGGCCGAACACGGGCGGCATGGGTGCCTATTCGCCGGCACCGGTCGTGACGGCCGACGTCGAGCAGCGCATCATGGACGAGGTGATCGGACCGACGCTTTCGGGCATGCGCCTCGACGGTCATCCGTACCTGGGCTTCCTGTATGCCGGGCTCATGATCATGCCCGACGGCTCGCCGAAGGTGATCGAGTTCAACTGCCGCCTCGGCGATCCCGAGACGCAGCCGATCATGATGCGCCTCAAATCCGATCTCGCCGCCGCCTGCATCGCCACGCTCGACGGCTCGCTCGACACGGTCTCGCTGGACTGGGACGAACGCGCGGCCTTAGGCGTCGTCATGGCCGCCGGCGGCTACCCCGGCCGCTATGAGCAAGGCCACGAGATCATCGGCCTCGAGAACGCGGACAGCGCCACGCAGAAGGTGTTCCATGCCGGCACGGCCCTCGACGGCGAGCGGGTAGTGACCGCCGGCGGGCGCGTGCTCTGCGTCGTCGGCTTGGGCGACAGCGTCCGCGCTGCTGCCGTCGAGGCTTACGACGCCGTCAACAAGATCTGCTGGGACGGCGTGTACCTGCGCCGCGACATCGGCCACCGCGCGATTGCGCGCGAAAATGCCTGACGTATGCTGACGACCACCGAGGCACGCGCGCGCATCCTCGCCGCCGTCCGGCCGCTGCCGGGCGAAACGGTACCGCTGTCGGCGACGCTCGGCCGCATCCTGAAAACCGGGGCGATTGCCGAACGCGACCAGCCGCCGTTCGACCGCGTCATGATGGACGGCATTGCCCTCAGGTTCTCGGAATACGCTGCGCTGGAGCGCAGTTTTCCTATCCAGGGCACGCAAATGGCGGGAGACCCGCCCCTGACGCTCGAGAAAGGCCACTGCATCGAGATCATGACGGGC
>JAZBNZ010000087.1:0-2419 GCA_036350895.1 Woeseiaceae bacterium | reverse complement strand
GGCAGGCGGATGTCGTCGAAGCCAACCATGCCGGCCGATGCGCTCATGGTGTCACCAATCTGTCGCTCGGCGCGGCCGAGTACGATCAGTTCGTCGATGAGCTCGGCTTCGCCGTCATGCGCCATCGCCGGAGGCGCGTTGCCGGCCGCGATCGCGGCGAGGGCGGCGAGGACGAACAGCGTGAGCAGGCTGCGGGATACGTTCGGCTGCATTCTGAGGGCACCTGGCATGACCGATCCGCCGTCGAGGGTAGCGGAAACGGAATCGAATCGGCAATAAGCGCCCGGAATGGCTGCTGCGTTGTCGCGATAGCGGTTACAATGCCGGCGAAGACACTCGCCAGGGGATACCCGATTCATGTGTGCACGACGAGCCCGAAAACCCGGAACGCCTTCCATGGCCGAGCAGGCCGACATCCACGAACTGTACGAGGAAAGTGTTCAGAACGTCGAGAACGAGGTCGAGTTCCTGTCGACCACGTTCAGGGAGCTGACGGGTCGCACCGGCTACCTGTTCCGCGAGGATTTCTGCGGCACGGCGAGCGCCGCCTGCGAGTGGGTCCGCCAGGGACCCGAGTACCAGGCGATCGGCGTCGACATCAACCCGTCGGTGCTCGAATGGGGCCGTGAGAACCGCGTCGGCCGGCTGCCTGCCGCGGACCAGTCGCGGGTCAGCCTGATCGAAGCCAACGTGCTCGAGGTCGAGACGCCGAAAGTCGATATGCTGGCTGCGTTCAATTTCAGCTACTGGATCTTCGAGGAGCGCGCGACGATGCTGCGCTACATGAAGCGCACCTACGATGCCCTCAAGGACGACGGCGTCCTGTTCATGGACATGTTCGGCGGCCCCGAATCCTTCGACGTCACCAGGGAAAAGACGAAACACGACGGGTTCACGTACATCTGGGAACAGGCCGACTTCCACCCGGTCACCAATCACATGAGGTGTCATATCCACTTCAAGTTCCCGGATGGTTCCAGGATCAAGAAGGCGTTTACCTACGAATGGCGCCTGTACACGGCGCCGGAGATCCGTGACCTGCTTCTCGAGGCCGGTTATCGGAAGGTGACGGTGTACTGGGAAGGCGAGGACGAGGACGGCGAGGGCAACGGGATCTTCACCGCGGATGCCGAGGGCACCCCCGACCTCGCGTGGATTGCATATATCGTTGCGGAAAAATAGCTGCTAAATTAGGGTGTTGTTGCCGATACCAATAATCGTCGGCAACGGGCATATTCTGTAAATTCGCGGCATGCGGCCGGCGCCGCAGCCGCCCTGCCTGTCGCTTGGGCAGATCCGGGAGTTGGGTTGCCGCATGGCAAGGGATCTCGAAGTCGCAATTCTTTTTGCTGACGTCGTCGGCAGCACGCAGCTGTACGACAAGTTCGGCGATACCAAGGCCAGCGAGACGGTCGCGGTCTGCCTCGATGCAATGAAGGATGCGACGATGCAGTTCGACGGCACCGTCATCAAGACGATCGGCGACGAGGTCATGTCGACATTCCCGAGCGTCGACCAGGCCATGCGAGCCGCCGTCATGATGCAGTCGCGCATCTCCAGCGACAGCCGCAAGGAAGACACGATCCCGGTCTCGATCCGCATCGGCTGTCACTACGGCCCGGTGGTCCAGGAACAGAACGATATCTTCGGCGCCGCCGTGCATACCGCGAACCGCATGACCTCGCAGGCCAAGGCGAAGCAGATCGTGATCTCGGGCGAGACCGTGTCCCAGATGAGTCCCGAACTCAAGAAGCAGACGCGCCAGATCGATGTCGCGACCGTGCGCGGCCGGCTCGACGAAGTAGCCCTGTACGAGCTGCTCTGGAATCCCGAAGAAGCTACGAGCATGCTGCCGACGATCGAATGGGAGAACCGCAAGGCCTCGCGTCTGACCCTGTCGTTCCGGGACCAGACGGTCGAACTCGACGACAAGCGCAAGAGCGTCACGCTCGGCCGTGCGGACGACAACGACCTCGTGATCAAGGGCAACCTGATTTCCCGCATTCACGCCAAGATCGAGATGCGGCGCGGCAAGTTCGTGCTGATCGACCAGAGCACCAACGGGACCTTCATCGAGAACGTGCAGGGCGAGGAGCGCTTCGTGCGCCGCGATACGACCGAGCTGCACGGCGAAGGCGTGATCGGGCTCGGTCGCGTCGAAAAGGCCGGCGCCTCGCTGGCAGTGCACTTCAAGACGAAAGAGTAATCCGGCAGGCGCGAACCGTTACGGTCCCACGTGGTCGGCACTTGAAGAGCGCCTCCTACAAGGCACGATTACACCCAGGTGAAACGTTTCTGCTGCAGGAGCGGCTCTTCAAGCCGCGACCGCGGCAATCTCACCCACCACGACCTCAACGCCACCGCCCGATCAGCGCCCAACACAGCACACGATTTCACCAGGCCAAAACGTTTCTGCTGT
>JAZBNZ010000086.1:0-7983 GCA_036350895.1 Woeseiaceae bacterium | reverse complement strand
TCGACGACAATCGAGCGGTCGACATCCAGTTCCGGGAACCAGCGGCTCAGCGAGGAGTCGTCGCCGTCGAACGGTCGCTGCCCCTGGTAGGCCAGGTTGTGGATGGAGAACACCGTACGAATCGACTGCAACGATTCGCTGTCCGGATCGAACTCGCGAAACAGCAGGTAGAACGCGGCGTGCCAGTCATTCAGATGAACGACCGAAGGTATCGGGTCGAGTGCTCGTACCCACGCCGCGGCCGCGGCGCCGAAGGCGGCAAACTTGTTGGCGTCGGTGGCATAGGGCCGCTGGTCATCGTCGTCGTGGTAGATGACGCCGGGCTCTGTCGGTGCAAACGCCGCGTGGTCGAGCAGGACACAGGTGACGTCGCGCAGCGCGAGTTCGTAGACGTCGACCCGGATCGTATCGCCGCGGAAGCGGGCGTTGATCGACCCGGCCGGGCGGGCCCCCTCGAGCCGGTGCAGCGCGCCGTATGAGGGCGTGACGACGCTGACACGGTAGCCGTGCCGGGCAACGGCCGGCGGCAGGTCGCGCATGACATCGGCCACGCCGCCGACCTTGCCGCCAGGCAAGGCGCCGTTTTCCGATGCGAGATAGATGACGTGCCTTGTGTCGATCTTCGTCCACCGACCACGCTAGCGCGTGAAGTGCAGCTGCTGGCCGAGCATGTCCGGCGTCACGAGCGTGATGCCGCTGTCGGTGATGCGGAAGCCGCGGGCCCGGTCTTCCTCGATGTCGACGCCGATCCGGGTGCCCGGTTCGAGCCGCGTCCCGCGGTCGATGATCGCCCGCCGGATGTCGCAGCCTTCGCCGATATCGACCTGCGGAAGCACGACGGATTCGGAGATGCGGCTGTACGAGTGCGCCCGCACGCCGGAGAACAGCAGTGACCCGTGAACGCTCGCGCCCGAGACGACGCAGCCGCCGGACACCATCGACTGGATTGCCTCACCGCGCCGGTTGTGCTCGTCGAAGACGAACTTGGCGGGCGGCAACTGGAGCTGGTGGGTGTAGATCGGCCATTCGCGGTCGTACAGGTTGAGCTGGGGCGTGACAGACACGAGCTCCATGTTCGCTTCCCAGAACGCGTCCAGGGTGCCGACGTCCCGCCAGTAGGCCTGTTCCCCGGTGTCCGGGTCCCGGAACGGGTAGGCGTACACCCGGTAGTCCTTGATGATGCGCGGGATCACGTTCTTGCCGAAATCGTGCTGCGTGTCCGGCGTGTCGGCGTCCTTGATGCACTGCTCGTAGAGGAACTGCGTGTTGAAGATGTAGTTGCCCATGGATGCGAGGCAGATGCCGGGCTTGCCGGGAATCGAGGGCGGCTCCTCGGGTTTCTCGAGGAACTCGAGCACGCGGCCGGTCTCGTCGACCTTCATGACGCCGAGCGCGCCGGCGGCTTCCTCCACCGGGACCTCGAGGCAGGACACGGTCATGTCGGCCTTGAGCTCGTCATGCGCCGCGAGGAAGTGGCCGTAGTCCATCTTGTAGACGTGATCGCCGGCGAGGATTAGCACGTGCTTCGGGGCGTGCGTGCGAATGATGTCGAGATTCTGGTAGACGGCATCCGCAGTTCCGCGATACCACTCACCGCCGACCCGCTGCGACGCCGGCAGGATCTCGACGAATTCGCGCTGCGACGCCTGGTACCAGGACCAGCCCTGGACGAGATGCCGGATCAGTGAATGTGCCTTGTACTGGGTCAGGACACCCATGCGGCGGATGCCCGAATTGATGCAGTTCGACAGCGGGAAGTCGATGATGCGGTACTTGCCGCCGAAGTAGAGGGCCGGTTTCGCCCGCCAGTCGGTGAGTTCACGCAGGCGTGATCCCTGGCCCCCGGCCAGTATCAGGGCGAGCGTGTCACGCGTGAGCCGGCTGATGTAGCGGACGTCTTCCTGTTGTGCAGCGTTGATCATTGCGGCGTAGCTCCTGGACGTTTGTTGTCTTCTTTGGGTCGAACCGCCGACCGTTCCGAGCCCGCGGCCGGGCGTCCCGGCACGCCGGTCGCTCAGACGGCGCGCCCCGATTGCCGAACCATTTCCGCCACATTGTCGCAGAGTTCGCCGGTCAATTGGGTGTCGAGTACACGCCAGCGCCAGTTGCCGCCGGAGGTTCCGGGTATATTCAGGCGGGCCTCGGAGCCGAGGCCGAGGTAATCCTGCATCGGGGCGATCGCCAGCAGCGACGGGGTCGCGAACGCCGCCTCGATGAGGTCCGTGTGCACGGTCTCGGCGGTGCCGCCGGTCAGCCTGAGCACGGCTTCCCGGGTGTCGCGGATTTCCTCGGCGGAGCGCATGTCGTTCGGGCTTCCCTGGAACCAGCCGATCGTCGTGTCGTTGTCATGCGTTCCCGTGTAGCAAACCGAGTTTTCGGGGATCTCCGCGGGGTCGAACGCAGGATCGGCGACGCGGAATTGCAGGACGACCATGCCGGGCATGCGATGCGCATCCCGCAGTGCCTCGACCGCCGGCGTGATCACGCCGAGATCCTCGGCGACGATCGGCAGGTTGCCGAGCGCCTCGCGCATCGCGTCGAAGATCGCGCCGTTGGGGCCCGGTTCCCACTGGCCGTTCCTCGCCGTCTCGGACCCGGCCGGTATCGCCCAGAAAGCCTCGAAACCGCGAAAGTGATCGATGCGGACGAGATCCGCGAGATCGGCTGCGGCGCGCATCCGTTCGATCCACCAGGCATAACCTGTCGCCGCATGTTTCTCCCAGTCGTAGAGCGGATTCCCCCATAGCTGGCCGTCTTCGGAGAAATAGTCAGGTGGGACGCCGGCCACGCTGTCGGGCCGGCCGTCCCGGTCGACGCAGAGAATGTCGCGATTGGCCCAGGCGTCGGCACTGTCGAGTGCAATGTAGATCGGCATGTCGCCGAACAGCTCGACGCCCCGCGCGTTCGCGTAGGCCTTCAGTTGCTGCCACTGCGAGTGGAACCAGAACTGCTCGATCTTGAACTTGCGGATATCGGCCGCGGCACTCGCCTCGAGTTCGGCCAGCGCCGCCGGCTCGCGATGCACGTACTCCGGCTGCCATTCCGGCCACGGGCGTGCGCCGTGCCGGGCTTTCAGGATTCGAAACAGCGCGTAGTCGTTCAGCCAGCCGGCGTCGTGAGCGGCGACGAAGCGCTCGAAGTCCGCCCGCGTCCGTGCGTCCGCGATCCCGTCGAACCGCGATGCGGCAAGTGCCAGCAGGCGCTTCTTGATCGGGATCAGCGCGCCGTAATCGACGTGGCCTTCGGGCAGCTTCGTGAGTTCGCCGACCTCGTCCGCACCGAGGTAACCGGCATCGATCAGGGCCTCCGTGTCGATGAGCATCTCGTTGCCGGCGAAACTCGACAGCGGCTGGTAGGGCGAGTCGCCGTACGCGGTCGGTCCGAGCGGAAGGAACTGCCAGACAGACAGCTCCATCTGCCGCAGGACGTCCACGAAGCGCCGGGCCTCGCGGCCGATTTCACCGATGCCGCAGCGGCCCGGCAGTGACGTTATGTGCAACAGGACCCCGGCGCGCCGCCCGGGTTTGAGGACCTGGTGTGTGTCGATACCGGAAGTCGCCGCTTCGCTGGCCATGCTGGAAAATCCTTTTTACGCTGCTCTGTGGCCGCGGCCACGTCAAGGGAGTCGACGGACGATCGGATCGCCTGTCCAAGGCACCTGCGCCCGGTGTAACGCCTGCGGCGCCGGGCCCGGGGCACGCCGAAGCATAAGCGTTTATTGCCCGGATTCGTATGCTCGGACGCTTCTGCCCGAACGACCCGGGGTTCGAGATCCGGGCGCAGGCGGCGGATTTTCGGTCGCGGTGAAAATCCCGGCATTCCACGATGCGTCCGGGGGCCGTACCATCCGCAGACCTTCTCATTCACAAAGGCGCCGTCCGGTCGTTGAGCCCGGGCGTTGCCGGCACGAGGGCAGAGTCGTAAGCAAGCTATCCCGACCCAGGCTATATGCGGCAGCGCTGTTGCTTTGCGCGGCGGCGTTACTCGTGCCCGGCTTCCTGCCGGCCGCCGAGATTCCCGAAATCTACACCGTGGCTTCTCCGAACGAGCGACTCGTCCTGGTCGTCTCGCTGGACCAGGATGGCGTGCCTCGCTACGCCGTATCGCTGGACGGGGCCGAGGTCGTCGAGCCGTCGCTTCTCGGTCTCTGGTTCCAGTCGCGTATCGATCTCGTCACGGGCTTCCGGGTGACCGGTGTCGAGCGCCGGTCCGTCGACACGACCTGGGAACAGCCGTGGGGCGAGCGCCGCCTGGTCTCGGACCGGCACAACGAACTGTTGATCCGGCTGTCGGCCCGGACCCCGGACAGGCGGCTCGATCTTCGCTTTCGCGTCTTCGATGACGGCGTGGGCTTCCGTTACGAAGTACCGGAGCAGGATGCATATTCCCAGGTTCGTCTCGTCGGCGAACGCACGGAGTTCCGGGTGAGCCGCGACGCGCGCGCCTTCTCGCAGCCGGCTAACGGCGACCTGCGCGACGGGCAATCGTACGCCGAGAGCCCGGTCGGCGTCCTGGACCTCGTATCCACGCCGCTGACGCTCAGGCTCGAATCCGGCGTGCATCTCGCAATCCACGAGGCGGCGCTGGTCGACTACCCGGCCTGCAGCCTGGAGTTCGATGTCGACAGCATCTTCCGGACCCGTCTGCGGCCGTCGTCGGAGGGCTACCGTGCCGCGCTCACGGTGCCGTTCGTGACGCCGTGGCGCACCGTGCAGGTGGCGGACAACGCGGTGGGTCTCGTCAACTCGTCGCTGATCCTCAACCTCAACGAGCCCGGTGTGCTCGAGGACACGTCGTGGATCGAACCGGGCAAGTACGTCGGGGCAGCGCGGTCAGCGCAGCGTGGTTACAAGGCCGGATCGGGCGGCGACCGGCGCGGTCCCACCACCGCCGAAGCCCGGCGGTACATCGATTTTGCCGCGGCGCACGGCTTCGACGGCGTGCTGGTCGATGGCCGGAATCGCGGCGGGGACGGTGTGGGCCAGCCCCGCCTCTCCTGCATCGAGCCATACCCCGACCTCGATCTCGACGCCGTCTCGGCCTATGCGCGGGAGCGCGGCGTGCGGCTGATCGGGCATCACGAGATCGGTGGCCGCGCCGCCGCCTACGAGTCGCGGATGGATGAAGCCTTCGCCTCCTGCGAGGCGCTGGGCGTCCGGCAGGTCGAGATCGACCATGCTGGCAAGGCCAGCACGCTACAGCGCGAGATGGCGAACGGCGAGACCCGCTTCGAATGGCACGACGGCCAGTTCGCCGTCAATCATTACCAGCGTGTCGTGGAGGCGGCCGCGCGGCAGCGGATCGCGATCGACACTGACGAACCCGTCAAGGACACCGGACTCAGGCGAACCTGGCCGAACTGGCTGACCCGAAACGGGTTGCGCGGCATGGCGTTCGCCGCCCGCGGCGAGACCCCGACCCCGGCCGGGCACGAAGCGATGCTGGCGTTCACGCGGATGCTGGCGGGACCGATGGATTACTCGCCCGGCATCTTCGACCTCGACGCGGAGCCGCGGCGTGTAAGGAGCACGCTGGCGAAACAGCTGGCGCTCTACGTGGTGCTGTACAGCCCGGTCCAGGGGCTGGCGGACCGGCCCGAGAACTACTCGGAGCGGCCCCGGGCCTTTCGCTTCATCGTCGACGTGCCGACCGACTGGGAGGAGAGCATCGCGCTGGCGGGCGCCGTCGGCGAATACATCGTGATGGCGCGGAAGGAACGCGACGGCGACGACTGGTACCTCGGCGCCGTCACCGACGCGCATGCCCGACGCCTGTCCGTGCCGCTGGACTTTCTCGACCCGGGCGTCGCCTATGTCGCCGAAATTTACGCCGACGGCGCCAATGCCGACTGGCAGGTCAAACCCGGCGCGATCGACATCACGACCCGCGAATACACGCCGAGCGACACGCTCGAACTGAAGCTCGCGCCCGGGGGCGGCGCAGCGATCCGCTTCAGACCGGTAAAGTAAGGACGCTTGTCGATGCAGCAGGATTTCACGGCCACATCCGCCGCCCGTCGGCGCGTAAGCGGCGCTGGCGGCATGAAGGTCACGGCACGCAGAATCGTGCTCCCGCTCGCCGTGTCCGGACTCGCTGCATGCAGCATCTCGCCGCCGGAACCGGTACCGCGAGTCGAGATGCCCCCCGTCGAGCGCGCCTACTCGGGAACCGGGCTGCCGTTCGCCAGTGAGGCGGTGTATTTCCTGCTGACCGACCGCTTCGTGGACGGCGATCTCGCAAACAACCACGAGGAGCAGGGCGGCGCCGAGCGCGGGACCTTCGACCGGCCCATCAAGCTCGAGGGCAAGCGGCCGGCGAACATCGGCTACCTGGGCGGGGACTTCAAGGGCATCGCCGATCACGCCGGCTATCTTGCCGACATGGGCTTTACCGCGGTCTGGCTGACGCCGATCGTCGACAACCCGAACGAGGCGTTCACCGGCGGCCTGCGTCCGGGCGAGGGTCTCATCACCGATCGCGGCAAGACGGGGTACCACGGTTACTGGGGTGTCAACTTCTTCGTCGAGGACGAGCACCTGGTGTCGCCGGGCATGCATTTCGAGGACCTGACCCGCTCACTCGGTGCCGGCCACGATCTCAAGGTCGTGCTGGACATCGTCTGTAATCACGGCTCGCCCTCGTACACGATGCCCGAAGACCAGCCGATGTTTGGCGAGATCTACGATCGCGACGGCAATCTCGTTGCCGATCACCAGAACCTGCGCCCGGGCGAGCTCGATCCCGACAACCCGCTCCACGCCTTCTACAGCCGCGAGCCCGACCTGGCCGAGCTGGGCGATGTCGATCCGGACAATCCTGCCGTGCTCGAATACTTCGTCGATGCCTACACGCAGTGGATCGACCGTGGCGCGGCCGCATTTCGCATCGACACGATCAGGCACATGCCGCATGCATACTGGGCGAAGTTCGCCGCTCGCATGCGGGAATACAGCCCGGGCTTCTTCATGTTCGGGGAGGCTTTCTCGTTCTCGGCCGAGGAGATCGCAGAGCACACCCGGCCCGAGAACGGCAGCATTCGCGTACTCGATTTCCCGGGGCAGCGCGCGATGGCGGCGGTGTTCGCGGACGATGCGCCGTACAGTGAACTCGAACGCGTGCTGCATCTCGACACCGGCGTCTACCAGAATCCCTACGAGCTGCTGACCTTCTACGACAACCACGACATGCCGAGGCTCGACGCGGACGAGGACGGGTTCGTCGATGTCCACAACTGGCTGTTCACGAGCCGCGGCATACCGGTCGTTTACTACGGCTCGGAAATCGGCTTTCGGGCCGGCACCGCTCAGTACGGCGGCAATCGCGATTACTTCGGCCGGGACAACATCGAACGGGCCAGGTCGCACCGTATCCACGGGGCGCTCAGGCGGATCGCCAACGTGCGCAAGCACTCGATCGCCCTGCAGCGCGGCCTGCAGGCCAACGTCGAATTCACCGACGATACGGCAGCCTTCTATCGTGTGTACCAGGACTACTTCATGCGCCAGACGGCGCTCGTGCTCCTCAACAAGAGTGACGCTTTGGAGGAGATCGCCGTCACCCGCTGGCTGAGCAGCGGTACGTGGCGGGATGCGTTTACCGGCGAGACCATCCGGGTCAGGCATGACGACCCGTCCCTGGTCGTGCCGGTCCCGCCGCACGGCGTGCGTGTCCTCTTGTTCGACGCCCCGGTGAACAACGTCAGACTGATGCGCGAGCTGGACCGGCTCCAGGCCGAGGTGGATTGACGTCGCTGAGCGGACAGGACACTAGGCCGGTTTCGCCTTGACCTCTGCCAGTGCGCGCTTGGCATCGCGCAGCCGCGTGACCGCGTTTTCACCGATCGCCAGGGCGAGCCCGATCTGCAGTGCATCGAGCAGGGCGAGCTGCGCCAGTCGCGAACTCATCGGGGTGTAGACGCTGGTGTCCTCGATGACGCGGCAAGGCAGCAGCACGTCGACGTCGGCGGCCAGCGGGGAGTCGGGA
>JAZBNZ010000085.1:0-2282 GCA_036350895.1 Woeseiaceae bacterium | reverse complement strand
TGCACCAGGGCGCCTTCCAGGCCGGTCCGCACAGCTTCACTTGGGACGGCCGCGGCGACGCGGGCGAGGTCCTCTCCAGCGGGGTCTACATGGCCCGGCTGGAGATCGCCGGCCAGGTGGGCACGCGCAAGCTGACGCTCATCAAGTGATATGGAGCGGCTAGTCAAGTAGAGACAAGCCCATCCCTTGGCCCCGGCCGCTTGCGGCCGGGGCTTTCGTCTTGCGACCGATGATCGGAGGGAAGAGGCATGGTCGACGGTCGATCAGACTGATCGCCGCGCGGTCGTCCGCGCACATGATTCTGTCCATACGGTGCGATCTCGCGCCAACAACGCGAGTCGAGCCGAGGCTCGTCGCATACTCGAGACGAGAAATCCCCTGGCCTTTCTCCTCCCTCACTCTCTGGAGATTGTCCTCGTGGCGGTCGCGTCGGCCTCGGTGACGCGGCGGCGATAGGCGGCCGGCCTGTCCGCCGGCCGGCGGCGAGAAACATTTTTCTTCCAAAGATCCTGCTGGGCCGTTCCTGGGGTAACAGCGGCGCGCTCGCGCCGCGCCTGAAAACCCTGTTCCCGGAGGGGGCGAACCATGAAGCCGGCTGCCGTGATCCTGCATGAAGGTGTTAGAGTGAAGTTCTGGGTAGTTCTCGGAGTGTACCTGACACTGGTGTCCAGCGCTGCCCATGCTGGGTGGTCGATGGAGATCGCGGCTGATGATCCGAATGGGCTCGCATTCACGATGAGTCCTGCTGGGAATACCGGGACGTTTACGTTCAAGGCTCGTCTACTCCTCGAACTACATACCTGTTAGAATCACCGGAGACGACGGTCTGGGGCGCTGGTTCGGGAGGCGGGACGATGCGGTTGAAATGCCTATACCCTAGAGTGCCATCGCGTGACTGCGGTTGCCACAATAGAAGGAGGGCTGTAGTGCGCACCATTACTTTATTTGTAGCATTATTGGCTTGTGTGCTTTCTGCAACACCCGTGCATTCTTTAGAGATCGGAACGCAAGGACTCCGGTGGCACATCGAGGGCGGGAACTGGCCCGTTGTTGACGCTGTTCTGGATTCATTGACGTCTAACGGAATCGGCCACCTGAGAGAGCCGGTCTCCGCGGCCCTATGGCTTGAGAACTACCTCGATGGCGAAGACGAGCGAGTCGATAACTACGACGTGTTCTTCCAGAAGTGCGATGCCGCTGGGGTTACGGTTACTCTTCTTCTCGCCTACGGGGCGTGTAATCTCCCGGATCAGTACGACTCATATCAAACTGCCGGATGCGGATCTGCACCGTCGTTCTGTGGTCCCGTCAGGTCTATGCCCCCTTTGGGTGCTTTCTCTAGCGATCCGGAAATGACGTACTGGGAGAAGTATGTGACGGATGTTGTCACCAGATTCGGTTCGTACATCGATGGAGCCGAGGTATGGAATGAGCCAGACGAAATCGGCGTCCTGCATGGCGAACCATCCGAAGAGAATAGCTACAAAGGCTTCTTTCGTGGTTCGATCGCGGAGTACCTTGAACTATACCGGCAAGCGCATAGCGCTATCAAGAGCATCGATCCGTCGATACCGGTCGCGCCAGCAGGCCTGGCTTGCAAGCCGTCGATCTACCGATCATATCTCGAATCGCTCTTGGACCCCGTCACCGGCATCTACGATATCTGCGACGCCATTGCACTGCATACATACAATGGGACTGCACGAGAAAGACTGAAGATCTACCACGAGGTTCATGCAAGCCTGAGACCGGACCCGCCGAAGCCAGTCTGGATCACCGAGTTCGCTCGCGAGGTCAACACCGGCGGCGAAAAGGTGTTCAGTGTCAGGGGCGCTCGCGCGTATCCCTACCAGGTCCTCGACGTCTTCGAGTCGTACGGCGTGGAGCGGGCGTTCTGGTACTCGCTCTTTGATGAAGGCAACTCATCGAATCTGTTCCGAGTAGACACCGCGCCTGATCCTGACGTGCTCTCAGATCCGTTCGGCAACTGGAGGCACTTGACGCAAGCCGTTTCGGGCTTCGTTGCTTATGCTGCGTCGGGCGAGATCGGCTTCGGATATCAACCGGACGGGCAAGCGTGGCATGGAGTGTATCCGTTTGAGGAATATACGAGCCGTGTCGGCGATGATGGACATCCGGTCGCAGTCCAATCGTCTTTCGTTTATCCCGATGACGGCGCTCAGGCTCCGTTGACAAGCCACATGCATGGATCGCACGTCTTGCCAATCGCTTTCGATGTCAATGACATCTGGGTAGAGGAATACCGGGACGCCGCATTCATG
>JAZBNZ010000084.1:0-2320 GCA_036350895.1 Woeseiaceae bacterium | reverse complement strand
GCGAGATCCTCGTTGTCTTCGTCGCGCTTCAAGAGGCGCGTGAGTTCGAGGCCGCTCATGTCGGGCAGCATCCAGTCCACGAGCGCGAGATCGGGCCGCTCGTCGGCAAGCAGCTGACGCGCGCTCCGGCAGTCACTGGCTTCGATGGTCTCGTACCCGGCGCGGACCAGGTGAAACGAGATCATCTCGCGGATCGGGGCCTCGTCCTCGACGATCAGAATCTTGCTGGCAGCCATGGCGGTACCTTACGGGTGGCCCATGCGAGCGGGCGGCTTGCCGGCCGCGACCGGGCCGGATCCCGCTCATTACATCAGCGCTATATTACAGGAGAGTTACGTCGATTTCGCCGTCGGCACCGACGCGACTTTCTGCCGCAGGTAGGCCGGATCCACCGCCTCGGGCGCGATCGTGCACCCCTCGCGGAACGCGATCGCGCCGAGACGAACGACGTGGCTCGCATTGGGGACGACCAGCGCCTCGTCGACCCGAACGTGGGCCGCATTCCGTGCCGCAAGCTCCGGGTAGCGCTGCCAGCCGGCACCGGCCGCCACGGTCTCATCCGGGTCGAGGCCCTCGAGTTCGGCAAGGGCCGCCTGGGCAGCCAGTCGCTCCGGCGCCACGGGTTCCGCCAGCGCTGTCGGCGAGCGCCGGTAGAGCCCGAAATAGACTTCCTGCATGTGCGCATCCTGGGCGATCGCTGCAAACGCCGCGTCGGTCCTATCGAAGACCTCGACCGCCAGCGCCGCCATCGACGACACCGGCACGACCGGCAGGCCCGCGGCGAACGCGATGCCCTGGGCCACCGAGGCCGCGATGCGCATGCCGATGAACGATCCGGGACCGTTGCCGAGCACGACGGCATCGAGATCGCCGAAGCCGAGCCCGGCCTCCTCGAGCGTCGCCCGGATCATCGGCATCAGCCTCGAGGTGTGCGTGCGGCCGGCCGTCTCGTGGTGACAGAACAGCCCGTCGCCGTCCTTGACGGCCACCGTGCACGCATCCGAGGACGTGTCGAGCGCCAGCAGCCTCACGCGATCGCCTCCCGGTGAGCCGCGAAAAAGGCGGCAACCTCGGCGAGTTCCGAGGTCTGCGGCATCGGCGCCAGGCTGTCGAGGAACAGCTGCCCGTAACGCTTGCCGGTCACGCGCGGATCGCCGATCAGGATGACGCCGTAGTCGGTCTCGCTGCGCAGGAGCCGCCCGGCGCCCTGCTTCAGCGCGAGCACGGCCTGCGGCAGCTGGTGCTGCATGAAACCGTTGCAGCCCTCGCGGCGCAGGTACTCGAGGCGCGCCATCGTCAGCGGGTCCCCGGGCGAGGCGAAGGGCAGCTTGTCGATCATGACCACGGTCAGCGCCTCGCCGCGCACGTCGATGCCCTCCCAGAAACTGCCCGTCCCGAGGAGGACCGCGTTGCCGGCGTCGCGGAAGCGGCGCGTCAGGTCGTCCCGGGGCGCCGTCCCCTGCACCAGCAGCTTGCGACCGTCGAGCACCGATCGTCGCTGCCGGAACCAGTAGCGCGCGTTGTTCAGCGCGCGGTGACTCGTAAACAGGCAGAACCCCCCGCCGTTCGTCATGTCGAGGAGCGGGACCAGCGCCTCGAGCACGGCGCCGGTGTGGTCCCGGTCGGACGGCGCCGGCAGCGGCCGCGGCAGGTAGACGAGGCCGTTGCCCCGGAGATCGAAGGGACTCGGGAAAGACAGGCAGCGCGCGTCGCCGAGGCCGAGGCGCGACGTGAAATGCGAGAAATCCTCGCCCACGGCGAGCGTCGCCGAGGTGAAGATCCAGGCCTGCTTGTGGGCGTTCATCAGGCCGGCGAGCTTGGCGGAGACGTCGAGCGGCGTCAGGTGCAGGCGCAGGCTCCGCGGGTTGACCTCGAGCCAGCGCAGCCCGTCCCAGGAAGAGTCGTCGACCAGCACGGCGAGACGCTCGGCCGCGACGACGAACTGCTCGGCGAGCTTCTCGATCTCGTCGGCGGCATCCGCAAGCTCGGTCAGGCTGTCGACCATGCCGGCAATTGCCGTGCCGAGCGCGCCGAGCGGTTCCCGGAGTGACGGCAGCACGTCGTCGAGTTCGTGCCGACCCTCGTCGCGCGGTGCCTCGGCCCGAAGCATGCGGATCGCGGTTTCGAAGGCATCGACGCGGCGATTCAGCTCTGCCTGGCCGTAAGGCAGGGTCGCCGTCCGCGTCTCGTCGAGCAGGCGCGTAAGCTCCCGGGTGCCGATCGCGACGCCGAAGAACTGCACGGCGAGGTCGGGCACCTGGTGCGCCTCGTCGAGGATGATCGCCTCGGCGCCCGGCAGGAATTCGACGAAGCCCTCCTC
>JAZBNZ010000083.1:0-2013 GCA_036350895.1 Woeseiaceae bacterium | reverse complement strand
GATTTCGGCTCTACCGGGAAATGCACGTAGGTGATCCCGAACTCCCCGGCGGCCTTCTCGAGATCCGCGGAGGCGGGTTGGCCGGGTACCTCGTCATCGAACCGGTTGTTGACGATGCACTTGACGCCCTGCTTCGCGAGGAGTTCCAGGTCCCGCTCGAACACCTGCCCGGTCGAGTAGACTTCGTCCGCGAGCGGTAGGACACGCATTTGCAAATAATCCTGCTTCATAAGCCGCGACTCCTCACTGTGCCGAACCCCGCCGGCCGGTCTGCCCCGGACAATTATGAGGCAAAACCGAGGCCCCCTCTATTCCATATAGGATCAAACGGAGCGCAATACGTGATCGCACTTGTTTAAGAAATGCCGTGCCAAACCCACACGGAGTACATCTGGCCCGGAATTCCAAGGATCGGGACCGGATCGCGGAGGGACCCTCGGGCCGAGGGAGTACCTTAACCACGATTCGGAGCGAGCCATGAACGTCTAGAAAACTCTCGTCGCGATACTCGTCGCGACGGCGGCGTCGATAGCGGGGGCTGCCACATTCACGGTTACTACCCCGGCCGAATTCCAGGGCGCTCTGACGACCGCGCAGTCCAATGGCGAGTCCGATTCGATCAGCGTCTCTCCCGGGACCTACAACCTGACCGCCACCCTGAGCTACACGGCGGTCTCCACAGAGAATTTCTCCCTCGTCATCGATGGCAATGATTCCTTCGAGGTGGCGTTGAACGGCGGCTCCCAGCTGCCGATACTTCGTATCGACACGACGGCCGTCACCGACGACGCCGGAGTGTTCGTCGAAGTACGCAACATGACCTTCCGCAACGGCAACGCCCTCGGCACGCCTGCCGAGGGCGGCGCGCTGTCGATCGTCATGGACGACGCCAACCAGCCCGACGTGTTTGCCACGATCAACTTCGTGACCGGGAGCGAGTTCTACGACAACGCCGCCGACGGCAACGGCGGCGCGGTCTATATTCGGTCGCCGGCCGTCGAGGGTATCTACCTCGATGACCTGACGTTCGACGGCAACAGCGCGGGCGGCAGCGGCGGCGCCGCGTATATCGAAGGTCGATTCGTCGGTACGCCGTTCAGCTTCAACAACATCGACTTCTTCAACAACACGGCACGGGCGAGCGTATAATTCGGGGTCAGAGTAAAAACCCGGGGCTCCCCCGGGTTTTTACTCTGACCCCGAATATCATCAGAAATCGAATTCGATAACGATAGCCGGTTTCACGAGATCAAGTGGCAGCCTGGATGGCTCTTCGCGGCCGGGTTCGCGCGATTCATCAGGCGGCTCGTAGCCGACGCGAAGGCGGGGTGACGACGGCCCGATCCCGGCTGCCTCTTCCCCATGGCCGGGCTCGCGTTCGAGTTGCTGACGCAATTCGAAATCGCGGAGTATGTGCTGGAGGAGCGGGTCTTCGAGCAGTCGCCGCGTCCGTTCCGCATCGTCCTTCTCACGAACGCCGAGTACGACGATCTCGTCGATCGAGTCAACAGGCTCGTCATTGAGCGTGGCCGACGTGATGCCGGTGGAGAGCAGCTCCATCCCGAGGTTCTCCGCCGCTGCGGCAGGAACGAACAGGGTCATCGCGAGTACCAGGCACGGGGTGCGCCAGTCGCCTCCCGGCCGATTCAAGCGCCCAGCGCCTGCCGGGTTCCGAGGACGTTCGGGTGAAGGCTTGCGAGACATGATGATCACCTCCTTGCAGACCGCCCGGGGCCAGTCCGGATACGCCCCGTTGCGCATCCCGCTACTGGCCATACCTGTAGCGTCTGAAACAGGGTTCACTCTCGCATGAAATCACGGTAAGGAAAATCCGTTTGGAACGTCACTTAACCTCGGTCGAGCCGAATATATACAAAGCTCTGCAGGCAACGGCAAATCGGCAGGCAGGCCGCACTGGTCGAGCGCCGACCCTGCAATGTCGGCAGATGCGGTCCGCCGCTGCCACCCCCCAATGCTGGCAGCGGCGGTGCCGCAACCTGGCTGCTGTTACTG
>JAZBNZ010000082.1:0-3712 GCA_036350895.1 Woeseiaceae bacterium | reverse complement strand
GTGAGCGGCTCGTCACGATCTTCGAGCACGACGTCCTCTACTGGGCGATCGCGACGTTCTTTCGCGCGCAGCTGATGGAGCTGATCGGCGTGAGCCGGGACGTTTACGCCCGGCTGAGCGACGAGCAGCGACGGCTGGCGGAACGTTTCATCGACGAGATGAACCCGGTGTCGCTGCGCTCGGCCGGCGCCGCCTTCGACAACCGTGCCACTATGCCCGGCGAACGGATTGCCGCCATCACGGCCCCGACGCTCATCCTGCACGCGGCGGACGACGGCCTGCAGCTCTTCCATAACGCCGAGTTCGCCGCGAAGACGATTCCGGACGCCGAGCTAGTACGCTTCGAGACTGGCGGGCACTTCATCATCGGAACGGAGCAGGCGGCCATCCGCGCGGCCGTCGCAGACCACATCCCCGAGATTGGCGAGATTGGGGTCAGAGTAAGAACTGACCGGTGAGGTGCTGCAAAACGCGCCCGGCGATGCGGCAAAGGCATAACGAGCGGCCGCGACGCCGCTCCGTTTTGTGGGTAATTTGTCGGTGCCTGATGCGTGACCTTTCGCCACCGTGGCAGGTTCGCTTCGTGGACTGCAGGAGCGGTTCTTCAAGCCGCGACCGCGACTAGCTCGACGTTCCGCGCCCGTGCGTGAGATAGCGTTTAAGCCGGGGAATCCGAATTGGCACGCGATTGAGCAATACGGTTACCGCTGGCGGTGTCGCGGTCGCGCCTTGAAGAGGCGCTCCTACAGCAGAATCTTTCGCCATGACCTTAATCGTGGACTGTAGGAGCGGCTCTTCAAGCCGCGACTGCGATACTGCCCGGCATCGCACGTAATTCGCGGGCGCTCGAAGACACCCCGCCAACGCGCCTGGCTCGGTAGTTCCCCGAATTGACAAAATCTGCCTTCGGAGGATCATGAATCCTGCGACAAAGGCAAACCGGGCGAAAGTCCGGGACGCAAAGCCACGGGTCCTCGCCTCCTCCGCGACGTTCGTACGCCATGAAGGACCCCAAGATCGCCGGGCTGCCGCACCGGCCTGACTGAATCACTGGCCGTTTCCACGCAACGTGCGAGCAACGCGTTGCGTCACGCAGTTGAGGAGGTTGTCATGAAAACCAAAGTTGTTTTTCTCTTGAGTATCGGCTTGATCTTGTTGTCACTTCCCGCGCTGGCCGATCCGCCTGCGGATGCCGGCGTTAATCGAATCCAGATCGAGGGTTTCGATGACTGGGCATGGCCGGATAATCCGCTGTCGCCTGGAACGGTCACCTGTCCCGGCGGCGTTTTGATGCTCGATCAATCCGGCATGCCGTTTTGCGGTGAGTCGTCCACCGGGCGTTTGCATATTCGCGACGCCGTCCTGTGGTCCTGCATCGCTGCTGTCGATGAGCCGCCCATCAGCGGCGTCGGTCTTTTCACGATCAACGGCAACTTCGATGCGGACTCCAGCGGCCCGGTCTGGGGAAAATGGACGATTTATCCGACGGTAGACTGTGACAAGAGCGGGCCTTATCCCGCTGACCAGGTGCAGGCTTCGACCATGTACTGGAGCGGTACCTGGCAAGGCAAGCGCCTGTTCTACGTTGACATGGGTGTTCCCACCTGGGTCGGCGATCTCGATCTCGTCGGCAGAGGCAACGGGGGTATTATCGACGGCCTGCACTTCAAGGGCATCGAGCTGATTACCACGTATACCCCGTTTCCGCTTCCGTACGAGGCCCTCGGGATTCCGGCGCTTGAAGAAGTACCGGAAGGGTTCGTCACCGGCACGATCAAGGAGTGAGATCGAACTCGCAGCGACGAGGAGGGCCGCCCGATGCGGGCGGTCCTTCAGCGGTGCCGCAGTCGCGCCTTGAAGAGGCGCTCCTACAGCAGAACCTTTCGCCATCGATGAATCGCGGACTGTAGGAGCGGCTCTTCAAGCCGCGTCCGCGGCAAGCCCGAGGTTCCGCGCCTGCGCGCGAGATAGCGATCCAGTCGCGGAATCCGAATCGGCGCGCGATTGAGCCATATCTTTATCGTCAGCGGTGCCGCAGTCGCGCCTTGAAGAGGCGCTCCTACAGCAGAACTTTTCGCCGTCGATGAATCGCGGACTGCAGGAGCGGCTCTTCAAGCCGCGACCACGAGGCTCTTCACATACGGTACTCTGACCCTATGGACCTCTTTCGCCGACACAACACCGTGGCGGACATCCCGCTGGGCTTCGCAACCTCGCGCCTCTATGAGAAGGCGGGTGAGCTCCATTACGAGATGTGGCCCGCTTTCGATACTTTTATGACGACCCCGTTGGAAGGCGCCGTGGCCGACATGAAAGTCCTGTGCAACACCGACGAGATGCTGGTTATCAGCAAGGGGATCAACCGGTTCACCTTCCGCTTCAAGGCCCGGCCGGCCGGGCCCGATGCGCTGACCTACAGCGTGAAGCTCTTCGGTGTCTTCCCGGCGGGCATCCACTGGGGCGACATATCGAGTGAGGGCAAGAAGGCGCTGCGTGCGGCGTTCGGTGGCCCTGGTGACTGACTGCGGCCCGCTGATTGCGGTTCCGTTCGAGAGAGGATGAATTCCGGATGCGCCGTATCTTCCGCCTCATCGGATTGTTTCGTTTCCTGGTCGGTGCCGCCATCGTGGCGGCAGGTTTGTGGCTACGCGGCGATGTCGGGGAAATCTGGACCATCGTCATGGTCCTGGCCGGCGCCGGGATTGCCGTGTCCGAGTTTACGCCCGCACTCTTGCTCATTGCCTACTACGGGGTATTCCCGTTTTTCCTGGTCGGCGTTATCTGGCTGCTGAAGGATTTCTGGAACGGTTCGTATTACTCGGACACCCTCGGCCGGAGTTATGGCTACCTGTACTTCTACTGGGCTATCGGGCTCGTGCTCCTGCCGCTGCAGTACTATCACCACAACAAGTCATGGTTCTTCATGGTCCGGCATTTCGCAGTCGACGAGGCGCCGACGGACACGCCGCACCAGGAGCTGATTGCCTTCGGCGTGGTTGACTTTACCGGCAGCCAGTACTTCGCGGCGGCAACCATCACGGAGCAGGGGCTCATACTCGACCGGCGTAATTTCAAGCCGGTCGTCCTACCCTGGCGCTGGGTCGTATCTGTCAAGCCAGACGAGACCGTGCGAGATCCGGCGCGGACCGCAGTGATCGCCATGAGGAATGATAACGACGAGTTCCTGACCTTCAGCGTTCCGTGGAACAGGGATCTGCTCGAACTGACTCCGGGAGACCTGGGGCGCCGATAAGGCCTGCGAATACTTCGGGTCGCTACCAGCCCGGTCGCGAACAGGGAGGCGCCAGCGAGGCGCGCGACAGCACCTCCTGCAAGGCACATTGATAACCGGTTCCTCGACTGTCTGATCGGCACGCTGCAGGAGCGGCTCTTCAAGCCGCGACTGCGACAAGCTCGAAGTTCCACGCCTGCGCGTGAGATATCGATCCAGTCGGGGAATCCGAATCGGCACGCGATTGAGCAATATGGTTACCGCCGGCGGTATCGCTGTCGCGCCTTGAAGAGGCGCTCCTACAGCAGAATCTTTCGCCATGACCTCAATCGTGGACTGCAGGAGCGGCTCTTCAAGCCGCGACCGCGACAAGCTCGAGGTTCCGCGCCTGTGCGTGAGATAGCGATCCAGTCGGGGAATCTGAATCGGCACGCGATTGAGCAATATGGTTACCGCCGGCGGTATCGCAGTCGCGCCTTG
>JAZBNZ010000081.1:0-9495 GCA_036350895.1 Woeseiaceae bacterium | reverse complement strand
TCGAGCACGTAGGTGTCGCTCGGCGAGCGCGCCGTGTTGATCGTCAGCGCGAGGCGCCGGCTGTCCGGGCTGAAGTCGATCCCGTAGATGACGCCCGTCGGCAGGCCCTCGACGCGACGGTACTTACGGCTGCGCGGGTCGAGCAGGTAGAGCGCGGTCCGTCCGCCCTCGTTGACCGTGAACGCGGCGCGCCGGCGGTCCTCGCTGATCGTGCCGCCGTCGACGCTCCACGGGATGTCGGCCGTCACGTACTCGGGCTCGGCGCCGGGCGCGAGTGACTGCCAGGCGAGCACGTTGAATTCGCCGGCCCGGTCCGTGATGAACCAGAAGCCGTCATTGTCGTCGTCGAATCCGATCGGCTGGTTCACGCTCGGCGTCTCGCCGCCGCCGGCGAGGACCGTGACCCTGCCCGTGTCGAGATCGAGCAGATTGACGCGCGAGTCGGTGATGCTCACGTAGTTGACGACGAGGACCTTGCTGCCGCTCGCCGAGAACTCGACGGGGGCCCATAAGCTGCCATCGGGCGCCTCCAGAACCATCTCCGCCGACTCCGGGTCCTCGGGATCCATCATCCACACGTCGTTCGACGCACCGTTGCGGCGCGTGCTCTGGAAAGCGACACGCCGGCCGTCGCGGTCCCAGGCGACGCTGCCGTTGCGCGATTCGCCGTCGGTCAACAGCCGCGCATCGCCGACCGCCGGGTCGAGCAGGAACAGCTGTGCGAACTCGCTGCCGCCGGCATCCCGGGTGAAAAGGAGCTCTGACGTGCCGGGCCGCCGGGCCACCTGCCCGATCGGCTCGCGGTAGTAGGTGACCTGCTGGCGCGCCCCGCCGGGCATGTCGACCCGGTGAATCTGGTCGACGTCCCCGAAGCGCGTGCTCACGAACAGGCTCTCGCCGTCGCCGGACCATGCCCGGAACGCCGCCTGGCGCACGTTCTGGTAGCGGTTGAGGCTGTCCACGATCTCCCCGGGAATCTCGGGGACGTCCTCCATGACGAGGTTGCCGTTGTTCGCGACGCGGCGCTCGACGTCGGCCAGCACGGGGGTGGCGGCAGCCAGGCAGAACAGGATCAGTGTCAGGTGTCGCATCGCTTCGTTCACTCCTCGGGTAGCGGTCATCAGGCGACCAGCAGCGCCATGAAGTCGTCCACGGTCGTTGCGGCGAGCTTGTCCCGGTCCGTCGAGAGTGCGTTGAGTGCCTCCCACTGCTCGGCCCCGAGCTTCGGCGACACGCTGTCCACGAACTTCTGCATCAGCACCGGGATTCCCTCCTCGCGGCGCTCGCGATGACCGATCGGGAAGTGCACCTCGATCCGGTCGGTGCTCGTGCCATCCTTGAAGAAGACCTGCACGGCGTTGCCGATGTAGCGCTTCTCGGCATCGAAGTAGTCCTTCGTGAACTGTTCGTTCTCGCGCACTTCCATCTTCTCGCGCAGCGCGTCGATGCGCGGGTCGCCGGCCACGTCGTCTTCGTAGTCCGCAGCGGTGAGCCGGCCGAAGATCAGCGGCACGGCCACCATGTACTGGATGCAGTGGTCGCGGTCGGCCGGGTTGTCCAGCGGGCCGGTCTTGTCGATGATGCGCACGCCGGCTTCCTGGGTCTCGATGACGATCTTCTCGATGTCGTCGATACGGTCCTTCACGATCGGGTGCAGCGTCATGCCGGCCTCGACCGCCGTCTGCGAGTGGAACTCGGCCGGGTAGGAAATCTTGAACAGCACGTTCTCCATCACGTAACTGCCGTAGCCGCGCTGGAACCGGAACTCGTTCCCCTTGAAGAGCACGTCGTAGAAGCCCCACGTCTTCGCCGACAGCGCCGAGGGATAGCCCATCTCACCGGTCATCGCGATCAGGGCGAGGCGCACGGCCCGGCTCGTCGCGTCGCCGGCCGCCCAGCTCTTGCGCGAACCCGTGTTGGGTGCGTGACGGTAGGTCCGCAGTGCGCCGCCGTCGATCCAGGCGTTGGAGACGGCGTTGAGTACCTTCTCGCGGTCGCCGCCGAGCATGCGGGTAATCACCGCGGTAGACGCGATGCGGACGAGCAGCACATGGTCGAGGCCTACGCGGTTGTAGCTGTTCTCCAGTGCCAGCACGCCCTGGATCTCGTGCGCCTTGATTGCCGCCGAGAGGACGTCCCGCATCGTCAGCGGCGTGCCGCCCTCGGCACGCGCCTTGCGGCTGAGATAGTCGGCGACGGCGAGGATGCCGCCGAGGTTGTCGGACGGGTGACCCCACTCTGCGGCCAGCCAGGTGTCGTTGAAATCGAGCCAGCGGTTCATCGCGCCGATGTTGAAGGCCGCCATCACGGGCTCGAGCTCGTAAGACGTGCCCGGTACGCGGGCACCGCCCGGCAGCGTCGCGCCTGGCACGACCGGGCCGAGAAGCTTGGTGCACGCCGGGTAGTCCAGCGCCTGGAAGCCGCACGCGAGCGTGTCGAGCAGGCAATAGTGCGCGGTTTCGTAGGCGAGGTCGCTGTCGATGTCGACGCTGCAGACGTAGTCGGCGATGTCGGTCAGAACGGGATCCCAGTCGGGACGAACGGCAGAGCGGATATCAGCTCCTGACATGATGGCTTTCTCCAGTAAGGGTTACGGCCGGCCCGCAAGTGCCGGGCCAGCGCGGTAGATGCGGGCTCGCGTTACGAACGCTCCTCGATCGGCACCCAGGGTTGTAGACTCGGACCGGTGTAGTCGGCAGCCGGGCGGATGAGCTTGTTGTTGGCGCGCTGCTCCATGACGTGCGCAGCCCAGCCGGTAACGCGCGAACAGACGAAGATCGGCGTGAACAGGTACGTCGGCACGCCCATGAAGTGGTACACGGTCGCGGCGTAGAAGTCGGCGTTGGCGAACAGCTTCTTCTCGTCCCACATGATCTTCTCGATCGTCTCGGAGACCGGGAAGAGCAGCGTGTCGCCGGCCTCCTCGGCGAGCCGTTTCGACATGCGCTTGTTGATCTCGTTGCGCGGATCGGACGTCGTGTAGACCCGGTGGCCGAAGCCCATGATGAGCTCCTTGTTCTCGAGCATCCGGCGGATGCCTTCGTCCGCGGCCTCGACCGAGTCGAATTTCCGGATCATCGCCATCGCGGCCTCGTTGGCACCGCCGTGCAGCGGTCCGCGTAGCGCGCCGATCGCACCGGTGATCGCCGAGTGCATGTCGGACAGCGTGGCGGCAATCACCCGCGCCGTGAACGTCGAGGCGTTGAACTCGTGCTCGGCGTAGAGGATCAGCGTCGTGTCCAGCGATTTCTGGAAGAGCTCCGACGGCGCCTTGTCGTGCAGCATGTGCAGGATGTGACCGGAGATGCTGTCATCGTCCGTCTCGGTGTCGATGCGGACGCCGTCGGCATGGAAGCGGTGCCAATAGACCATGATCGACGGCAGGCACGCGAACAGCCGGTCGGCGACGTCGTCCTGGTTGGAGAAATCGCCCTCGGGCTCGATGTTGCCGAGGAACGAGACACCGGTACGCAGCACGTCCATCGGGTGCGCATCCGCCGGGATCATCTCGAGCACGCTCTTCAGCGCGTCGGGCAATCCCCGGTTGGACTTGATCTTGGCGACGTAGGCGTCGAGTTCGGCGCGCGTCGGCAGCTTGCCCTTCAACAGCAGGTAGGCGACCTCCATGAAGGTCGCGTTACCCGCGAGATCGTGGATGTCGTAGCCGCGGTAGGTCAGCCCGGCACCTTCCTTGCCGACGGTGCACAGGGCGCTCGCCCCGGCCGTGACGCCGGCGAGTCCGCCGGTCTTTTTCGTGTCTCCCATCAGTTTTCTCCCTGCGCGGATCGCGTCTTGACCCGCCGCTTCATTGTCCTGTCTTCAGCCCTTTTTCCGCGAACAGATCGTCGAGCTTGTCTTCGTAGGCCTGGTAGCCGAGCACGTCGTAGAGTTCCATGCGCGTCTGCATCATGTCGACGACGCCCTCCTGGGTTTCCTGGCCGGCGATCGCCTCGTAGACCGTCAGGGCGGCTTTCGACATGGCCCGGAACGCAGACAGCGGGTACAGCGTCATCGCAACGCCAACCGCGGCGAGTTCGCTGGCCGGGAACAGCGGCGTCTTGCCGAACTCGGTCAGGTTCGCGAGCACGGGGGCTTTCACGGCGTCGGTGAACTGCCGGTACTCATCCAGCGTCGTCAGCGCCTCGGCAAAGATCATGTCGGCGCCGGCCTCGACGTAGGCAGCGGCCCGGTCGAGCGCCGCCTGCTGGCCCTCCACCGCGTGCGCATCGGTGCGCGCCATGATCACGAAGGCGTCGTCCGTGCGGCCGTCGACGGCCGCCTTGATCCGGTCGCACATCTCGGCGCTTTCGACCAGCGCCTTGCCGGGACGATGACCGCAGCGCTTGACGGCGACCTGGTCCTCGATGTGACAGCCGGCCGCGCCCGCCCGGGTCATCTCCCGGATCGTCCTGCCGATCATGAAGGCACTGCCCCAGCCCGTGTCGGCATCGACCAGCAGCGGCACGTCGGTCGCGCCGGCGATACGGCGGATGTCCTCGCAAACGTCGTTCAGCGTCGTCATCGCGAGATCCGGCAGTCCGAAGGACGCGTTGGCGACGCCGGCACCGGAGAGATAGATGGCCTTGTGGCCCGCCCTCTCGGCCAGGAGCGCCGTGTAGGCATTGATCGTGCCGACGATCTTCAGGGGGCGCTCGGTCTCGAGCGCGGTCCGGAAACGTTGTCCAGCACTCATCGTGATGTCCTCGTCTAGAGGGCCGGTGCGCCGTGCTGCCGGCCCCGGATTGCGTGCCCTGGCGGGGGTGGGCACCTGGACCGATTTTAACGGCCGTTAAAACCGGCGGGGGCGCGATTCTAAACCAGTGGCGGGCCCTTTCCCAAATGCTGCCGCCCCGAAACGTTGGCGCAAGCGGGCAGCGCAGGGCGCGGCCACGGTGCCATAATGCACCCCGGGAACGGTACGGGAGGCAGGCATGCGCTGGCGAGGCGGACGACGCAGCAGCAACATCGAGGACCGGCGTGGCGCACGGCCGGGTGGCAAGGTGCTGGGAGGCGGGATAGGGACGATCGTGATCATCCTCGCAGCCCTTTATTTCGGTATCGATCCGACGCCATTGCTGCAGGGACTGGAGTCCGCGAGCACCCCCGCATCGACCCGGCCGACGCCGCTGGAACCGGGCGCCGACCCGCTCGCCGACATGGTGGCGGTGGTGGTTGCCGATACGGAGGACGCGTGGAGCGCGATCTTTGCGGAGGCGGGACTCGAGTACCGTGAACCCACGCTCGTCCTGTTCTCCGGCGCGACCCGATCGGCCTGCGGACTCGGGCAATCGGCCATGGGGCCGTTCTACTGTCCCGCCGACGAAAAGGCGTATATCGATCTCAGCTTCTATGACGATATGCGCACGCGTTTTCGGGCCCCCGGGGACTTTGCGCAGGCCTACGTCATCGCGCACGAAGTCGGTCACCACGTGCAGAACCTGCTGGGCATCTCCGCCGAGATGCGCCGCCGGCAGCAGGGGCTCGGCCAGGCCGAGGCGAATAGCCTGTCGGTACGCCTCGAGCTGCAGGCCGATTGCTTCGCGGGCGTCTGGGCCAACCGTGCCGACCGGGCACGTAACATCCTCGAGGCAGGAGACGTCGAGGAGGCTCTCAACGCGGCGAGCGCCATAGGCGACGACCGCCTCCAGCGGCAAAGCCAGGGCCGCGTCGTCCCCGAATCCTTCACGCACGGCACGTCGGCGCAGCGCCAGCGCTGGTTCCGCCGCGGTCTCGAGAGCGGCAGCGTGTCGGCGTGTGACACGTTTGCCGCGGCTTCACTATGAGGACTACCGAATGAGCACGAAAATGATGCTCCTGCTCGGCGCCGCGCTGACGTTCGTCGCTGCCTGTAACGAACCGCCGCCGGAAACGGACACGGGCGCCCGGCCGATAGACGCCGACCGCGTCTACGTCAACGGCACCGTCTGGACGGGAGTTCCCGGCGCGGCCGACGCCGCGGTGCTCGCGGTCCGGGACGGGGACATCGTCTACGTCGGTGACGGCCAGGGCGTCGAATTCGACGTCGATCCCGCGCGGCGTATCGACCTCGGCGGGCGCTTCCTGATGCCCGGTTTCATCGACAATCACGTCCATTTCTTCTGGGGCGGCACCGCGCTCGCAAGCGTCGATCTTCGCGATGCGGCCACGCCGGACGAGTTCGCGGCGCGCATCGTCGACTACGCCGCGACGCTGCCGGAAGGCCGCTGGGTGCAGAGCGGCAACTGGGACCACCAGCTCTGGGGCGGCGAACTGCCGCGCAAGGATTGGATCGACGAGGGCACGGGCGACACGCCGGTCTTCGTCATGCGCCTGGACGGGCACATGGGCCTCGCGAACTCGGCGGCGCTGGCGCTGGCCGGGATCACCGCGGCCACCGAGTCGCCGGCCGGTGGCGAGATCGTCCGCGACGACAGCGGCGAGCCGACCGGGATCCTGAAGGACAACGCGATGAGCCTGCTCAACGCCGTCATCCCGCCGCCGTCGGAGGCCGAAATGCTCGAGCTGTTCGAGCTCGCGCAGAATCATGCGTTGTCGCTGGGCCTGACCCAGGTGCACGCGATGACCGGCAGCCCGAGCGAACGCAGCCATCTTGACTACTTCCGGCTCGCGCGGGAGCGGGGGCTGATGAAGCTTCGCATCCACGCCTACATGCCGCTCGAGCACTGGGCCTGGATGACCGAGTACGTCGCGCGCGAGGGCCACGGCGACGACCGCCTGCGCTGGGGCGGCCTCAAGGGCTTCGTCGACGGCTCGCTGGGCTCGGCGACGGCCTGGTTCCGCGAGCCCTTCCTGAACGATCCCGATAACAGCGGCTTTCCCCTGACCGAGCCTGAGCGGCTCCGCGAGCTGATCGAGAACGCCGATGCCGCGGGGCGAAGGCTTGCCATCCACGCGATCGGAGACCGCGCGATCGACCAGCTCGTCGCCGACATGCGCGAGATCGCGGGCGACGACGTGGCGGACCGGCGCTTTCGCATCGAGCACTACCAGCACCCGACCCGCGCGGCCATCGAGGCAACGGCGGATGCCGGCATCATCGCCTCGGCGCAGCCTTACCACGCAATCGATGACGGCCGCTGGCTCGAGGACTACATCGGCGCGGAACGCGCACGTACGACCTACGCGTTCCGCTCGATCCTCGACACGGGCGGAATCCTGACCTTCGGCTCCGACTGGCCCGTCGCGCCGCTGTCGCCGCTCAAGGGCGTCTACGCCGCCGTGACCCGGCGCACGATCGACGACGCCTACCCGGACGGCTGGCAGCCGCAGGAGAAGATCACGGTCGAGCAGGCGCTCGCCGCCTACACACGGAACAACGCCTATGCGGTCTTCGAGGAGTCAGAGGGCGGCACGCTCGAGGTCGGCAAACGTGCGGACCTCGTCGTGCTGGCGGCCGATCCGCGCCGCATCGCGCCGGAACGGATTCCCGAGCTCGCGGTCGTCGAAACCGTCATCGACGGCGAGCGCGTATTCGTCGCCAGCGACGACGCGCCGTAGCCCCGGCGCTCAGCCCTCGTCGGCGCCGATCCTGACGACGGTGCGGCCCGTGATGGCGCCGTCGAGGTAGGCCTGGAAGGCATCGGGCAGATCGTCGAAGCCAATCTCGGTGTGGCCGATCTCGGCCAGCCGCGCCGGCCTGAGGTCGCCCGCAATGCGCGACCAGACGGCGAGCCGCAGGCCGCGCGGTGTATCGACGGAATTGATCCCGAGCAGGCAAACGGCGCGCAGGATGAAGGGCAGCACGGTCGTGTTGAGCTTGGGGCTCGCCGCGAGACCGATACTCGCGATGTTGCCGCCGTAGTCCGTCGTGCGCGTGAGCCAGGTCAGGATGTCGCCGCCGAGGTTGTCGATGGCGCCTGCCCAGCGCGCCTTTTCCATCGGCCGCTTGCCGAGATCGATGTCGTCACGCAGCAGCACGTCGCGCGCGCCGATCGAGCGAAGGTAGTCGGCCTGGTCGGCCTTGCCGGTCACGGCGACGGTCTCGTAACCGCGGCCGTCGAGCATGTCGATCGCGAGGCTGCCGACACCGCCCGTGGCGCCCGTCACGACGATCGGCCCGTTCTCGGGGCGCTGGTCGTTCTGCTCCATGCGGTGGATGGCCAGCGCCGCCGTGTAGCCCGCGGTACCGATCTGCATCGCCTCGAAGTTGCTGAGCTCGTCCGGCAGCGGCACGCAGGCGGCGGCAGGGACACGTGCGAACTCGGCGTAACCCCCGTCGACGGTCTCGGACAGTCCGCAGCCGTTCACGACCACCCGCGTGCCGGGCTCCAGCCCGACGTCGGTAGAGGTCACCACCGTGCCGGCCAGGTCGATACCGCCGTTGAGCGGCGATTTCCGGAGGATGCGGCCCGCGCCGGTCGCGGCGAGGGCGTCCTTGTAGTTGATCGTCGAGTGGCTCACGCGGATGACGACGTCGCCCGGCGTCAGGTCCTCGATCGTGAGCTCGGTGAAGGCCGCGCTTACCTTGCCGTCACTGTCGGTTATGCGAAACGCGCGAAACGTGTCGTTGCCCGTCATGGTCTTGCGTCTCCGTAGAAGCCGCCCGCGAAGGACATCACCGGGGCAGGTCGGCTTGCGCCGCGGCCTGCCCTTGTCGATCAGTCTTCGGGGATCGTGGTCTCGAGCCCGTCGAGGCTGGCGTAGTAGGCGGCAAGCGCCTTGATGTCGGCGTCGGTCAGGTTCGCGGCCTGCGGCATCATCAGCGCGTTCTTGCGCACGCCGGCACGATACTGTTTCAGCGCGTGCTCCAGGTACGACTCATACTGACCGGCCAGCGTAGGCCAGGTCGGCTGGGCGCCGATGCCGTTCGCGCCATGGCACGCGACGCAGGTGGCGGTCTTGTCGAACGGCGGCGCATCGTCGCCGCCCGCCGCGATCGTTGCGTTCTCGAAACCGCCGAAGTAGGCGGCGAGATCGTCGATCTCCTCGTCGCTCAGGCTGACGGCCTGGCCCTGCATCGTGCCGTGCTTGCGCTCGCCGGCACGGTAGCCGCGAAGCGCCGCGGCAATGTATTCCGCTTTCTGCCCACCGAGCTTCGGCACGCGGAAGGAGGGATACGCATTACGATAACCCTCGATACCGTGACACCCGAGGCAGGTGTACGCGAGGGTTTCGCCCCGTTCCACGTCACCTTCGGCTGAGGCCGGCAGCGCGAGTGCGCCAAGGACAATCAGGGTTGCCCATCGAAAAGCAGAATTCATGACAATAACCAATTGAGATTCAAAGACTTTGCAGCCGGAAGCCGCCGGTATGCCCGAGGCACCCGGCGCTATGGTAGAGGCACTTGCCGCGGATTTCCAGATGACCGTGCAGGCGCCGTGAGACCGCATGCTAGCATCCCGGGATCGCGTTCCCTCCTTAATCGGTACGTTTCATGAAAAAAGGCATCGTCGCCCTCCTTGTGGGCCTCGCCGTGCTGATCCTCGTCTCGCCGGGACTGATCGGTCGGCTGGCCGAGCGCAGCATCGACGAGAACATCCGCGTCGGCACCGTCGA
>JAZBNZ010000080.1:0-61923 GCA_036350895.1 Woeseiaceae bacterium | reverse complement strand
GTTCCGCGAGACACTGCCCGAGCGACTCACGCGAAGCGAACGCACGATCGCCCATCTCGGCGGATTGATCGGTTCGGGCATCGGCGCTTACACGGCCTTCTTCGCCTTCGGCGGCGCGCGCTTTCTCGGCGGCCTGCTGCCGGGGCAATGGCAGGTACTTGCGTGGATCGTCGCACCGGTGGTCGGCACCGTCGCCATCAACGTACTCAACCGGCGCTATCGCTCGGTCGAGGCTGGCGTGGCCGAGCCTACTTCACGGCAATCAGCGTAAACAGCTCGAACAGCAGCTGCGCAGCGACGTGCGCGGTGTTCGTCGTCGGGTCGTACTGCGGTGCGACCTCGACGACGTCGCCGCCGACGATGTGCGGGCTCCGGACGCCGCGCAGGATCATCTGGACCTGCAGCGGCGTGAGCCCGCCGACCTCGGGGGTCCCGGTGCCGGGACAGTAGGCCGGGTCGATGCCGTCGACGTCGATCGTGATGTAGAAGGGCTCGTCGCCGACGACACGGCGGGCGGTTTCGATGACCTTGTCGATGCCCTGCTTCTCGACCTCCTCGACGTGGATAACGGTCATCCCGGCCTCGTAGGAAAACTCGCCCGAGAACTCGGCCGCGCCGCGGATGCCGATCTGCACACAGCGATCCGGGTCCAGCACGCCGGCCAGCACGGCCTGGCGGAACGGCCCCCCGTGGAAGAACTTCTCGCCGTCGTAGGGTCCGCCGGTGTCCATGTGCGCATCGATGTGCACCATCCCGACGGGCTCCTTTTCGCCGATCGCCTTCAGGATCGGATAGGTGATCGAGTGGTCGCCGCCGACCGACAGCGGGATCACGCCGGCGGCGACGACGCGCTTGTAGTAAGCCTCGATGTCCTCGATCGAGTCGTTCAAGCTGAAGCGCGAGCGCATCGGCACGTCGCCGACGTCGGCCGCTTTCAGCACCGCGCGCGGCACTTCGTCGAGCGCGTGTGAATACGGCCCGACCCGCTCCATCGTCCGCACGGCCCGCGGCCCGAATCGCGCCCCGGAACGGTTCGTCACGCCGAGGTCCATCGGCACGCCGATCAGCGCCACGTCGAGCCCCTCAAAGTCCTCGCGATGCGGCAGGTCGAGAAACGTCGGCACGCCCGAATACGGCTTGGTCGCCGCATGCTGCCGATCGGCCATCTTCTCGCCGACGCGGCGAAACTTGTCGGTGAAGTAGTCGGTGCCGTCGGCGTCTTCGTAGATGTCACGCAGGCGCTGGAGCTTGTCGAGGTCCACTTGTGTCTCCCGGGTTGCTAAGCTCGATGATAAAGCAAAAGTGCCGTACAGCTCAGGCACGTCTGTCGCCCGTTGAGGAGAAAACTTTGATCCAGCGCTTCAAACCGATCGTCGCCGCATTCATCACGATGGCCCTCGTAACGTTCGTGGGCGTCGCGTTTTTCTTCCGGCCGATCGCCGCTGCCGATGTGCCGTCCGCGCCCTGGCCGGCGCCCGTTGCCGTCCTTCTCTACCTCGTCCTGTCCATCGGCCTCTTCGACTGGACGGCGCGTCGGTTGCAGAAGGCGTCCACGGCCGCCGTCGTCATCGGCGGTGCCCAGTTCATCCTTATCGTCGATCTCCTGGCCAGGGGCGAGCGCGGCCTGATCACCGCGCTGGCGGGCACCGGACTCCTGATCGGGACCTGGTTCAGCGTCGCGCTGGTGTACGCAATCCTCGCTCCCGACGAGTAGCCCGGTCCGGTCTACCGGAGTGCCTCGAACCCTGCCGGCGGGCGCCGGTGCCGGGTGCGCTGCTCGTAGCCGTAGGCCAGTTCGATGAGCGTCCCTTCCGCGTAAGGCCGCCCGGCGAACTGCAGCCCCGCCGGCAGCCGGTCCTGCCAGAAGCCCATTGGCACGGTGACGGCCGGCAGCCCGGCGTCGGGCACCAGCAGCTGGCTGTTGTCGCCCTTGTACTGCGCGACGGCGTCGTCGATGGGCGCAGGCGGGTTCGACCAGGTCGGGTAGACGAGCGCATCGACGCTGGCGTCGTCCATGGCCGCAATCGTGTTCGCGAGCAGCTCTTTGCGGTTCGGATCGTGCGGCCAGGTCGGGCACGGTTCGTCCCAGTCGTCCGGCGGACCATCGAGCGGGAAACCTGAGAACCACTCCATCGCCTCCCGGGACTCCGGCGCGAAGTCGCCGGCCTCGAGGAGATCGTTGACGTCGTGGAACGGCGGCGACCCGAGCGTCTCCAGGTAGACCCTGAGATCGTGCCGGAACCGGCCGCAGAAACCGATCGCCTCGGTCAGTTCATCGAAGCCATCGATGGCGACCGCGTCCACGATCGTCGCACCGCCCGCCTCGAGATCGGCGAGCGCGGCGTCGAAAAGGCGCAGGATCTCCGGGTCGGCGTCCTCGTGATCGACGAGCCGTCGAAAAACCCCGATACGCTTGCCGGCCAGCCCGCCCTTCTTCAGGAAGGCGCGGTAGTCCGCTTCACGCTTGCCCGGCACGCTGAGCGGATCGGCCGGGTCGTGACCCGCGATCGCGTCGAACAGGCGCACGCCGTCCTCGACCGTCCGCGTCATTGGCCCGGCGACGTCACGGTCGAAGATCAGCGGCACCACGCCGTCGCGGCTCGTGAGGCCCAGCGTCGAGCGGATACCGAACAATGCGAGATGCGACGACGGCCCCCGTATCGAGTTACCGGTGTCGCTGCCGAGCCCCGCAACGCCAAAACTCGCCGCGACGCCCGACGCCGTTCCGCCGGACGAACCGGCCGGCACGTACGCCGTGTCATACGCATTCGCCGTGCGGCCGAACGACGACGAAACGGTCTGCCGCGGGCTGAACGCCCACTCGGCCATGTTGGTCTTGGCGATCACGATCGCGCCTGCCTCGCGAAGCTTACGGACCATGAAGGCATCGTCCGGCGGCAGGCTGTCGACGAGCGCAATCGATCCCGCCGTCGTCACAAGGTCGTGGGTATCGAAATTGTCCTTGACGAGGATCGGCGCACAGAACAGCACCGGCATTTCGTCGCCGCGAGCAATCGCCGCGTCGATCTCGTCGGCGCGAGCCGGCGCACGCGGGTTCGTGACCGTGATCGCGTTGATGCCCCGCGGCTGGTCGTAAGCCTCGATGCGCGCCAGGTAGCCGTCCACGACCGCGCGGCAGCTCGTCTCGCCCGCGATGATGGCGGCCTGGAGTCCGGCGATCGTCGCCTCGACGAGATCGGGCGGCGGCGCCGCGACCTTCTGGTCGCAGCCCGCCACGAGCAATGCACCGAGAGCAATCAGGCGGCGAGTGGCAGTCATGGGCGTGTTTCCGGGCAACGTGTCGCACGAAGCATAGCAGGCCGGGACGGGCGTCACGGCACGCGGCCACGCCGGGTGTCGGTCATTACGGATAGCCCGGGCGCGGGCGCACAGGTACAACCGAATGTCTCCCCTGGAATTGACCATGATTAGAGCCAAACCCAGCCAGGGAATGTCGCCAGCCTCATGATCAGCGTCCTCCGGGCCCTGGGCGGCGACCTCCTGGACAGCCTTCGCGACCTGGCGCCTATCGTCATCGTCATCGCGATCTTCGAGTTGCTCGTTCTGCAGCAGCCGATCGCTACGCTCGCGCCGCTCGCGGGTGGAATTGGCCTGGTCGTCGTGGGGCTCACCCTGTTCATTTACGGGCTGAAGCTCGCCCTGTTCCCGGTCGGCGAGAACCTCGCACACTCCCTCGCGAAGAAAGGCAGCGTGTTCTGGCTCATTGCGTTCGCGTTCTCCCTGGGCTTCGGTACGACGGTCGCCGAACCCGCACTGATCGCGGTCGCCGACGAGGCCGGCGAGATCGCTGCCGCCGCCGGCGTCATTGCCGGCACGCCGGAAGCCCAGGCCAGCTACTCCAACGGGCTTCGCTTCACGGTCGCCATCGCGGTCGGCATTGCGCTGATCCTGGGTGTCGTGCGCATCGTCGCCGGCTGGTCCCTGCCCGCGATGATCATCGGCGGTTATGTCCTCGTGGTCGTGATGACCTCGTTCGCGCCGGACAACATCGTCGGCATCGCCTACGACTCGGGCGGCGTGACGACCTCGACCGTCACCGTCCCGCTGGTTGCCGCGCTCGGCGTCGGCCTCGCCTCGTCGCTCAAGGGCAGGAACCCGATGCTGGACGGTTTCGGCCTGATCGCCTTCGCCTCACTGACGCCGATGATCTTCGTCATGGGCTACGGGATGCTGATCCAGTGGATCTGATCGTCTTCAGCCTGCAAACACTTGGGTCGACGGCGCTCGACGTGCTGCCGATCGCACTGTTCCTGTTCCTGTTCCAGTGGTTCGTGATCGGGGGACGCATGCCCGATGGCAGGAAGATCATCGCAGGCTTCGTGCTGGTCATCGCCGGCCTCGGCTGTTTCCTGATCGGCCTCGAGCAGGCCCTGTTCCCGCTCGGCCGCCTCATGGCAGAGCAGCTGACGGCGCCGGAATTCATCGGCACCGTCGGCAGCGCGATCGAGGAGATACGCTGGACCAACTACCTCTGGGTATACGCGTTTGCCTTCTGCATCGGTTTCGCGACGACGCTCGCGGAACCGTCGCTGCTGGCCGTCGCGCTGAAAGCACGCGACGTATCCGGCGGCGCGATCCATCCCTGGGGATTGCGCGTCGCCGTCGCGCTCGGCGTTGCCATCGGCGTGGCATTGGGATGCTTCCGGATCGTCACCGGCACTCCGCTGCACTACTACATCATGGCAGGCTACGTCGTCGTCATCGTGCAGACCTTCATCGCGCCCAAGATCATCATCCCGCTCGCCTACGATTCCGGCGGGGTCACGACCTCCACGGTCACGGTGCCGCTGGTAACGGCACTGGGGCTCGGACTCGCCGAGTCGGTGCCGGGCCGCAGCCCCCTCCTGGACGGCTTCGGTCTCGTCGCATTCGCGAGCCTGTTCCCGATCATGTGCGTGCTCGCCTATGCGCAGCTATCGGCGTACCGCGACCGCAGAAAGACCACGGAAACCGAAGACGATACTTTACCGGCCGCGGCAGCAGCCAGCGGCGGTCAAACCGAAGAGGACTGAAACGATGCATTTCAAGCTGATCATCGCGTTCGTCGAAGACGAAAAAACCGACGCCATCATGCAGGCAGCCCGCGAAGCCGGCGCGACCGGCTGTACGGTCATCAACAATGCCCGCGGCGAAGGCCTCAAGGCCCACAAGACGTTTTTCGGGCTGACGCTGTCGACGCAACGGGACATCGTCCTGCTGCTCGTCGAACAGCATTTGAGTCGCCATATCCTCGAGCACATTGCCGAGGTCGGTGAATTCGACGCCAAGCCGGGGGCGGGCATCGCCATCCAGGTCGACGTCGAGGACGCTGTCGGCATCTCGAAACAGGCCAAAAAACTGACCGAACTCGTCGACGAAGAGCTATGAGAAACGGCGAGATCAACCAACCGCTCATCAAGAGGAGAAACCATCATGGCTGAAAGACGCTGGGTCGCCGTCAGCGAGGTAATGCACAAGGACGTGACCGAGATCGACGGCAACATCACCGTACTCGAAGCGCTCAGGATCATGCACGACGTGGAAGCCACGTCGCTGATCGTCAAGCGCCGCCACGAGAAAGACGAGTACGGCATGCTGCTGTTTTCCGACATTGCCAAGCACGTCATCGGCAAGGACCGCGCGCCGGATCGCGTGAACGTCTACGAAATCATGGCGAAGCCTGTCGTCTGGGTACGTCCCGAGATGGACATCCGCTACTGCGCCCGCCTTTTCGAGAAGTTCGGCATTGGCCACGCGCCCGTCATCGACGGGAACCACAAGGTCGTCGGCATCATTTCCTACTACGGCATCGCGCTGAAATCGCTCCCCTTCCTCGAAGACGACCGCTGAGCGCCGCGACTCAGCCGCCCCGGCCGGTCAATAGCGACGAACCAGCTCGAAGTCCCGGTCCGGCCGATAAACGTCGAGCCGCGGCAGCGTCTCCCCGCTGACGATCTCGTTGGCAGCGAACTGGCCGACGATCGGCGCCAGGGACACGCCGCTGTGCGTGATCGCAAGGTACACGTCGGGCCGCCCGGGCGCCGCGCCGAGTACCGGATGGCCGTCGAGTGGCAGCGGCCGCCAGCCGATGTAGACGCCGTCGATGCCGGCACCCGCTATCGGGGGAACGAAGCCGGCCGCGGTCTCGACCAGGCGAGCGGCGTGGGCAGCGGCGGTCTCCGGATCGGGAAACTCGTTCGGCCGCCCGCGCAGCCGGGCCTGGTGCGTATCCGGTGCCCCGTCCTGCTCGCCCAGCACGACCCGGCCGTCCTCGCGCTGGTGCATGTGAATACCCGGCGCCACGACGATGCGGTTCAGCACGGGTTCCAGCGGCTCGGTAATCACGATGACGCCGGGCGTCGAGCGCTGCGGGATATCGATACCGGCGAAACGGCCCGGAGCATCCGGCGCCGCGCCCGTGGCGAGCACCAGCCTGTCTGCCGCGATACGGCCGCGACTCGTCACGACGGCCTCGAGGCCGCCCGCACCGAACTCGACACCGGTCAGTTCGGCAGGATGGACGAGCGTCGCGCCGAAGTCGCTGGCGTCTTCCAGCAGCCGCAGCGTCGCGAGCACCGGGTCGACGGCACCGTCGTTCGGCGAAAACGCGGCCGATTCGGCGGTGCCGAAATCGACGGCGGGCTCCAGCCCGGCGAGTTCCTCCGCTGTGACCATCCGGGCGGGCTCGCCCCACTCGACCTGCTCGGCGAGCTGCACTTCGAGCTCGGCCTGCCGCTCCGGCGCCGCGAACCACTCGAGCGAACCGCCCCAGCGGATCGGGATGTCGAGTTCGCCCTGCAGGCGTTTCCAGTTACTGAGCCCGTCCTGGTTCAGGCGATGGTAGTGGCGCGGCTGCTTCGCCCAGGTCGCGTTGATCCAGGCGAAGGTACCTCGGCTCGCGTGCGTTGCCGGACCGAGCTTGTCGATGACGGTGACGTCGGCACCCGCACGGGTGAGATGCCACGCGATCGAGGCGCCGATGATGCCGGCGCCGGCCACGACGACGCGCAGCCCGCTGGCATTCGCCGGCCTGAGCGGCAGGCCCGCCAGCGCGGCGGCGCCCATGAGCTTGAGTAGTGCACGACGATCCACGGCTGTCCTCCGGCTCGACCGTTCGGTCGAGCGTAGCACCGCCTCGGGCACGGCGTCAGGCGTTCGACTAGAGGCGGTGAGCGTTCGCCTCGTCGCGGTGTTTCTTCAGGTACTTCATGAACGGCGTGCCACCGGTGCCGACGTCGGTCGCGTTGCCGGCCGTGCCGCGGGACTGCTTGTGGATGTAGCTCGCCGCGTACTCGAGATGCCGCGTTCGAAAGCGTGTCAGGCGCTCGAGGCAGTCGTTGTAGGCCTCCGTGAGCGAAGGGTCCCGGACGCGGGCGACCGTCTCGCGGACGCTGCTCGCCGCACGCACTTCATCGATGAAGGCACGATGTCCCGGTGGCCGGTAGACGTGGAGTTCGTCGAGATAACCGCGCAGCGGGTCGTGGCCATGACCGATGGCCAGCAGGGCATCCATCACGGGCACAATCGACGACTGCGACCCGGTCTGGCCGCGGAAACTCTGCGGCCGGCCACCGGCTTCCTCGACGCCTTCGTAGACGATGCCGTCGGGCATCGCCGGATTGTCCTTCCAGCCGTGGATCCACGGCCGTACCCGCTGGAAGTAGATGTACGGATCGCAGCGCTCCGGCATGCGATTGAACGCGGCCTGCATCTCGTCCCAGACACCGAGCATCGCTTCGAGCTCGGCCGTCAGGTTATCGGTGGCGCCGGCGCCGGCGGCTGCGATAGCCGCGGGAATGCGCGCGAGCATGCGTCCGGCGGCCGCTTCGATTGCAACGTGGACCAGGACGAACCAGGCCTCGTCCTGGCCGGCGATGAAGGGCTGGACCATGCGCGTGTTACCGAGGTCGACGGGGCCGGCCTGGTCGATGCACGACCAGTTGTCCAGCACGTACTGCGAATAGGTCAGTATCGGCGGCTGGCCGACGCGCCCGGCGAGCGCCCACAGCGGGCGTGCGATAGCGCGGGGCAGCTTCGCCGGCACCTCGTCCTCGCACCACACGTAAGCCTGGGCCAGGAAGGCGTAGTGCACGAGTGCCGCACGCAGTATGGCATCGTCGGCAATGGCCTCGAGTGTCGCGGCCGGTACTTCTTCCAGCCGGTCGATGTCGTGACGGGCCCGGCCGGTCACGATCCGGTCCGGCAGCGACATGGCGAAATGCCGGACGGTATCCAGGCTGTCCGGCAGGGCTACCCTGGCCGCATCGTATTTGCAGAGAAAACCGCGGTCGGCGGATACGTCGTAAGCCTCGAGTGGGCGCAGTTGCATAATGAGCTCCCGTAACACAGCGTGTCAGAGAGATCATCTTAATTGTGTTTGATCGCAATATTTACGCGAAACCTGCTACTTATTGCCCCCTTTTTAGCAATATAATTGCTCTATGGACCGAATAGACAGGCAGATATTGCAACTGCTGGAGGCAGACGGCCGGCTCCCTAACGCGCAGCTCGCCGAACGCGTCGGCTTGTCGCCGTCCGCCTGCCTGCGCCGCGTGCAGGCGCTCGAGAACGCCGGCATCATCCGCGGCTACCGCGCGAGCATCGACCGTACGGCCGTCGGGGGTGGCATCACGATCTTCGTGACCGTGGGGCTCGGCGACCAGGGCCGCGCGTCGGCCGAGGCATTCGAGCGGGCCGTCGCTCGCGCCGACGAAGTCAGGGAATGTCACAACGTGACCGGCGCCATCGAGTACCTGCTGCGCGTCGAGGTCACCGACCTCGCAGCCTACAAGGCATTCCACACCGACGTGCTCGGCGCCCTGCCGAACGTCAACAGCATCACCTCGCACATCTGCCTGTCGTCACCGAAGGACAAGCGGGCGTGATGCCGCGGGCGCGGCCGGGTCTGTCAGATCCCGACGTACCAGGCCCAGCCGTTCTTCATGTCGCCGGGGAAGCCGAAGTCGTCGAACTCGTCGGCCACGACGATGCTGCGCAGGAACTTCATGTTCTTGTAGCCGACCTGGCGCTCGACGCGCAGGCGCACCGGCGCACCGTGCGGCACCGGCAGGTCGCGGCCGTTCATGCCATAGGCGAGGATCGTCTGCGGATGCAGCGCATCCGGCATGTCGACGCTGTCCGACCAGCCGTCGAAGGCATGAAACTGCACATAGCGCGCGTTCGGCAGGATGCCCGCCGCCTCGAGTAGCGCTCGCAGCGGCACGCCGGTCCACTGTGCGATCGCCGACCAGCCCTCCTCGCAGGTGTGGCGCGTGATCTGCGTGCGTGACGGCAGGCGTTTCAGGTCGGCGAGCGAATACAGGCCCGGCCGGGATACGAGTCCCTCGACCCGCAGGCCGTAATTCGCGAAGCCGGTCTTCAGGTAGCCGGCGTATTCCGGGGCGTACTCGGGGTGCACCCCACCCTTGTCGGGATCGGCCGGGTTCGTCGTACCGATCGCGGGCGCTGGCGAAATGTCCGAGAGCTCGTATTCGCGTGCCATCGATTGCTCGGGCAGCAACAGCCGGTGCGACTTGAACGTGAGCCAGTCGCCCATGCGGAGGATATTGCCGTAGGTGGGCGGCACAGTCTCGCCGCAGCCGGCCAGGCTCGCACCGGCAGTTGCAACGAGCCCCTTCAGGAGCGTGCGGCGTTGCCGGCTGTCGATCTTGTTGGTCATATCAGCGCCCCAGGATCATTGCCCGCAGCTGCCGGCCCGCGCCCGTCATCAGGACCATCGCAACGTGGACGAGCAGGAACAGCAGGAGGATTGCAAAGCAGAAGAAGTGGATCGTCCGCGCCGACTGGTAGCCGCCGAACAGGTCCAGGAGGAATGGCCACGCCGCCGTAATCGCCGGCGCCATCGTCATGCCGGTCATCACCATCAGCGGGAACAGCACGAAGATCACGACCGAGTAACTGAGCCGCTGCAGCGCGCCGTAAGGCGGCCCGCCCCCCGATGGCCCGAATTTACCCTTGAGATACTGCCTCGCGTCGGCGAGCGGCGCACCGGATTTGAGCTCGCGCAGTGGCGGCAGCAGGTTCTTCCGGGCGTGGCCCGACCCGAAGCCCGTCAGGACATACACGAGTCCTGTCACGACCAGCAGCCAGGCTGCGAGAAAGTGCAGGCTGCGCGCCCAGGCGTTCTGGTTGAAGATTTCGTAGGTCCTCGACGCAGTGAACACGTCGCCGTCGCCGACCGGGAAGGTTGCGGTCCGCTCCCAGCCGTCCGGCCGGTGATTCGCCGTGATCGGGATCTCGAGGAGCGCCGGCGTCAGGCTGTTGCCCACCTCGCCCCAGTAGAGGCGCGGGTGCACGGCGAATATGAAGACGCCCGAATACACGAGCGCCAGGAAACTCAGCACGCCGACCCAGTGACACGTCCGGACCCAGGCACGATGGCCCGCCTTCGGCGACGCGGCCGCGTCATCGATCGCGTGGGTGGCTTCTACCGCCATGCGCGTACCCCCTTGAAATATTGAGGGTTATCGCCCCTCTTGGCAACAAGGATAGACCAGTCTGACCGCCGTGTCGCGAAAGACCGTGCCTGGCCTCCTTCGCCGCGAACGGACCGGCAGCCATCCTGCGCATCGACAACCGCGGCCGTGTATTTCTTCCTGAAAACCCGACAGCCATACCCGCCCGTATCGCCACCTGTTGCAAGCGCGAGTTCATGGCGCTAAAACGGTGCAAATTCCTCGCGGAGACGAGCGTGCGACGCATACTGACACTCATCATCACTCTCTACACGGCGGCCGCCGTCCTGCCCGGCTGCGCAACCAGCCCGACCGGACGCAGCCAGCTGCTGCTGGTATCGCCTGAAGCTGCCGTCGTCGAGTCTCGCAAAGCCTATATCAGCACCGTCCAGCAACTCGGCGCAGAGAACAAGTTACTCAATGACCCGGCGCTCGCAGACCGGGTGCAGGTCATAACCGGGCGGCTGGTTGCCGTCGCCGTCCAGGAGTACCCGAACACGCGGGACTGGGAATGGAGCGTGGCTTTGATCGATGGTCCGGACACGGTCAACGCCTGGTGCATGGCCGGTGGCCGCATGGCCGTCTATTCCGGCCTGATCGATCAGCTCGACCTGACGGATGCCGAGTTCGCGCAAATCATGGGGCATGAAATCTCGCACGCGCTCGCCAACCACACGGCGGAGCGCATGTCGGTCGCCATGGCGACGACGGCCGGGGTCATCGCGGCAGGCGTCGCAGCCGACAATAACGCGACCGCCCTTGCCGGCGCGGCGCTTGCCGCCAAGCTGGCCATCGAGCTCCCGAACAGCCGAACGTCCGAGTCGGAGGCGGACCAGATGGGCATCGAGATCGCGGCGAAGGCCGGTTACGACCCGCAAGCGGCAGTGACGCTATGGCAGAAGATGGCGAAAGCCGGCGGTTCGGCGCCCGCCGAGTTCCTCAGCACGCATCCGTCACCCGGCAACCGGCAGGAAAGGCTCCAGGCCATGGTGCCCGAGATGCGCGCGATCCAGCGCAGGGACTACGTTGCACCGTATCCCGTCACCATCGTCAGCGACGAGGCCGATCTCGACTAGCCGGGAGGCGCGCGCAAGGCCCCCGCCGAGCGAATAACCCGTCAGCTGTCCCTGCCGAGCATCAGCGCGCTGCGCTCGGCGACGACGACGGTCTCGCCACGCTGGTTGGTCGCCGAGTGCTCGAAGCTCACGATGCCCTGGCCCGGGCGCGACTTCGAGGGCCTGAGCGCCTTGACTACCGTTTTCACGGTCAGGGTATCGCCGATAAACACCGGTTTCGGGAACGTGATCGAGCCGAAGCCGAGGTTGGCGACCGTCGTACCGAGCGTCGTGTCGTTGACCGAGATGCCGACGACCAGCGACAGCGTGAACAGGCTGTTGACGAGGATTTGCCCGAACTCGGTCTCCTTGCAGTACTCGGCGTCGAGGTGCAGCGCCGCCGGGTTGTGCGTCATCGTCGTGAACAGGAGATTGTCGGTCTCGGTCACCGTGCGGCGGATGCCGTGGACGAACTCCTGCCCGACCTCGAACTCCTCGAAATACAGTCCCGCCATAACAGTGTCTCCTGCCCTCGTCCGGATCGATTATACGATCAGGCCGTCGCGCTGTTCTTGAACAGCTCGCGGCCGATCAGCATGCGCCGTATCTCGCTGGTACCAGCGCCGATCTCGTAGAGCTTGGCGTCGCGCAGGAAGCGCCCGGTCGGGTACTCGTTGATGTAGCCGTTGCCGCCGAGGAGCTGGATCGCGTCCAGCGCTACCTGGGTGGCCTTCTCGGCGGCGTACAGGATGCACGCGGCCGCGTCCTGGCGCGTCGTCTCACCCCGATCGCAGGCGGCGCCGACGGCGTAGACATAGGCCTTGCTGGCGTTCATCGTCGAGTACATGTCGGCGATCTTGCCCTGCACGAGCTGGAACTCGCCGATCGGCGAGCCGAACTGCTTGCGGTCGTGCACGTACGGGATCACGGTATCGAGGCAGGCCTCCATGATGCCGACCGGCCCGGCCGCGAGAACGGCGCGCTCGTAGTCGAGCCCGCTCATCAGGATGCGTACGCCCTCGCCCTCCGCACCCATGACGTTCTCGACAGGGACGACGCAGTCCTCGAAGACCAGCTCACAGGTGTCCGAGCCGCGCATGCCGAGCTTGTCGAGCTTCTGCGCGGTCGAGAAACCCTCGAAGCCCTTCTCGATGAGGAAGGCGGTTATGCCGCGCGACCCGGCGTCCATATCCGTCTTGGCATAGACCACCAGCACGTCGGCGGTCGGGCCGTTCGTGATCCACATCTTGTTGCCGTTGAGGACGTAGTGGTCACCGTTGCGCTTCGCGGACAGGCGCATCGAAACGACGTCCGATCCCGAGCCGGTCTCGGACATCGCCAGCGCCCCTAAGTATTCGCCGCTGCACAGCTTCGGCAGGTATTTCGCCTTCTGCGCGTCGCTGCCGTTGAGCTTGATCTGGTTGACGCACAGGTTGGAGTGCGCCGAGTACGACAGGCCGACCGATCCCGAGCCGCGGGAGATTTCTTCCATGGCGACGCAGTGGGCGAGATAACCGAGGCCACTGCCGCCGTATTCCTCGGGGGCCGTAATGCCGAGCAATCCCAGCTCGCCGAGCTCCGGCCAGAGATCGCGCGGAAACTCGTTGCTCCGGTCGATCTCGTCGGCGCGAGGCTCGAGCCGGTCCGCTACCCAGCGCGCAATCATGTCGCGCATCTCCTCGATCTCCTCGGGGAGACCGAAATTCATCGTTAATCCGGGGCCTGTTCGTCGCATAAGTAATCCGAAGTCGCTTTTTTGTTAAATTCGCTGTACGAAGCGCAGTCGGCAATGTGTCATAGCCGTATGGCCATTTGGATATGTCCCTTATGGTATGTACCCGTGAACGACGCTTTCCGTAGGATGCTTCAACTGTCACAGCCAGGTCTCGCGATGCCGCAACAACGCCCGCCCGGATACACCTCGTCCATCGACACGACATCGGCCGGCTTCGCCGCGAACCGCAGCGCGATGCAGGCGCTCGTCGACGAGCTGGCCGCGCGTGCCGCTACCGTGCGGCAACACGGCGGCGAGCGTTACGCGACACGTCACAAGGCACGCGGCAAGCTGCTGGCGAGGGAGCGCGTAAACCGGCTCCTCGACGCGGGCTCCCCGTTCCTCGAGATCGGCCAGCTGGCCGCCTGGGAGATGTATTCGGGCGACCTCAACTCGGCGGGCGTCGTCGCGGGTATCGGTCGGGTCGAGGGCATCGAATGCGTCATCGTCGCCAACGACCCCACGGTCAAGGGCGGCACCTATCATCCGATCACCGTCAAGAAGCACTTAAGGGCCCAGACGATTGCACTCGAGAACCGCCTGCCCTGTATCTACCTCGTCGAATCCGGCGGCGCGTTCCTGCCGATGCAGGACGAGATCTTCCCGGACGAGCAGCACTTCGGACGCATCTTCTACAACCAGGCACGGCTGTCTGCCGCCGGCATCCCGCAGATCGCGGTGGTCCACGGTTCCTGCACGGCCGGCGGTGCTTACGTGCCGGCGATGTCCGACGAGACCGTGATCGTCAAGAACCAGGGCACGATCTTCCTGGCCGGGCCGCCGCTGGTGAAAGCCGCTACCGGCGAGGTCGTTGATGCCGAGGACCTCGGTGGCGGCGACCTGCACACGCGCAAGTCCGGCGTCGCCGATTACCTGGCCGACGACGACGACCACGCGCTCGGCATCGCGCGGCGCATCGTCGCGAACCTGAACTGGGAGAAGCAGGGCCGGCTGACGCAGCGCGCTCCCGAGCCACCGGCCTACGATCCCACCGAGATCTACGGCATCGTCGAGGCCGACAGCCGCAAGCCCTGGGACGTCCGGGAGATCATCGCCCGCATCGTCGATGCGTCGGTGTTCGATGAGTTCAAACCGCTTTACGGCGCGACGCTCGTGACGGGCTTCGCGCATATTCACGGCTTCCCCGTCGGCATACTCGCGAACAACGGCATCCTGTTCTCCGAGAGTTCGAAAAAAGGCGCGCACTTCATCGAGCTCTGCTGCCAGCGCAAGATTCCGCTCGTGTTCCTGCAAAACATCACCGGGTTCATGGTCGGCCAGTCCGCCGAGGCCGGCGGCATCGCAAAGGACGGTGCGAAGCTCGTCACGGCGGTCTCGACCGCGAACGTACCCAAGTTCACGGTCATCATCGGCGGCTCCTACGGCGCAGGGAACTACGGCATGTGCGGCCGCGCCTACGGACCGCGCTTCCTGTTCACCTGGCCGAACTCGCGCATCTCGGTGATGGGCGGCGAACAGGCCGCCAACGTGCTCGCGACGGTCCGCCGCGATGCGACGGAAGCGAGGGGCGGGACGTGGTCCGCGGAGGACGAGGAAGCCTTCAAGGCCGAGACGCGCGAACGTTACGAAACGCAGGGGAATCCCTACTACGCAACCGCGCGACTCTGGGACGACGGCATCATCGACCCTGCCGAGACCCGCAACGTGCTCGGCCTCGCGATCTCGGCGAGCCTCAACGCACCGATAGAGCCGACGCGCTTCGGCCTGTTCAGGATGTAATCGTGTTCTCGAAGATACTGATAGCGAACCGCGGCGAGATCGCGATACGCGTGGCCCGGACGGCCCGGCGACTCGGCATCGCCGTGGTCGCCGTCTATTCCGATGCCGATGCCGATGCTCCGCACGTGCGTATTGCAGACGAGGCGGTGAATATCGGACCCGCCGCGGCCGCCGACAGCTACCTGCGGATGGACCGCATCATCGCGGCAGCCAAAGCGACCCGCGCCGAGGCCATCCACCCGGGCTACGGATTCCTGTCCGAGAACGCGGAGTTTGCCGATGCCCTCGACGCGGCCGGCATCGTCTTTATCGGCCCTACGGCGGACACGATCCGCGCGATGGGCTCGAAGGCCGCGGCAAAGAACCTGATGACCGAGGCCGGCGTGCCGGTGCTGCCCGGCTACCAGGGAGACGACCAGTCGGTCGAGACCTTCCTTGCCGAAGCGGAGAAGATCGGCTACCCGGTCCTGTTGAAGGCGGCCGCCGGCGGTGGCGGCAAGGGCATGCGGCTCGTCGAGCGACCGGATGATCTCGAGGCCGCTCTCGTCTCGGCGCGGCGCGAGGCGAAGGCCTCGTTCGGGGACGAGCGTTTCATCGTCGAGAAGTTTTTAGCCGCACCGCGGCATGTCGAGGTGCAGATCTTCGGCGACGGTCGAGGGGAGGTCGTGCACGTATTCGAGCGCGACTGCTCGGTACAGCGCCGCCACCAGAAAATCATCGAGGAGGCGCCCGCGCCGAACCTTCCGGCCGACGTCCGCCAGTCTCTCCTGGCCGCCGGCGTGCGCGCGGGCGAAGCGATCGATTACCGCGGCGCCGGTACGGTCGAGTTTCTTTACGACGGCCGTGACGGCGTCTATTTCATGGAAATGAACACGCGCCTCCAGGTAGAGCACCCGGTCTCCGAGGCCATCTCCGGACTCGACTTCGTCGAGTGGCAGCTCGACATCGCGGCTGGCAACGGCCTCCCGCTCGCGCAGGAGGAGATACGCGAGCTGGGACATGCGTTCGAGTCCCGGATCTACGCGGAAGACCCCGATCGCGACTTCGCGCCGTCGATCGGCACGATCACGCACCTCGAGTTCCCCGCGTCGGCGCGCATCGACAGCGGCGTCGAGGCCGGCCAGTCGATCTCGCCGCATTACGACCCGATGATCGCCAAGGTGATTACGCACGGTGTCGACCGGGAGGAGGCACTGGATCGCATGACGGATGCCCTGGCCGCGACGCGTATCGCGGGGCTAGAGACGAATACGCGTTTCCTGCACTCGCTCTGTATCGAGCCCGACTTCGTCGCCGGCGAGATCTCGACACGGTTTATAGACGATCACAGGGAGGCACTCTTTGCGCATCCCGATCTCGGGCATGTTCCGCTGTTAGCCGCGGCGCTCGCCGTATCCGGCGATGGAACGGCAGCGAAGGACCCGTGGGATGCACTGGTCGGCTGGCGTTCGAACGGCGCAAGCCTGCTCACCTTCGGCGCTCGCAACGGTTCGAGTATCGACGTGATCGAGCTGCATCGCGCCGGCGAATGTTTCTCGGCGACGATCGAAACGGCTGCCTCGGCCGGCGACAGGCGCCACAACGCCGCTGCCGGTGACAGCGTGGTCCTCGCCGGAACCGTCACGACCGCCGCCGGCGGCGATCTGCAGCTCTCGATCGGCGGCGAGCAACGACACGCTGTCGTCGCTGATCACAAGGCCCGGTCCCGAGTCTGGCTCGGTGCCGACTATGCCGACGTCGAATTCGTGGACCTCGTCTCAACCGCCGGAGAGCACCGATCGGCCGAGGGCTCTCTCGAGGCCCCCATGCCGGGCGTCATCGTGGCAATCAACGTCAGCGAAGGTGACACGGTGAAGGCCGGGGAGACCCTGCTGGTGCTCGAGGCCATGAAGATGGAGCACCAGGTGCACGCACCGGTCGACGGTGAGGTCCAGCGAATCTTTTTCGGGCCGGGTGACCAGGTCAGGGAAGGCGACCTGCTCGTCGAATTGACCGAGGACACCGAGTCCACGGATTGAAGCGCTCGCGTCGCCGACGGCAAGCGAATGGAATAACCCGGGTGCGTTACGCGAGATACGCTGAGATACTTCGGCGATGAGCATTTTCGAATTCATCATGGTCATGGTCTCGGTGATCCTGGCGCTTGCGTTAGCTCAATTGCTGCGAGCGCTGACGGAGATTCCGGACAGCGACAAGTCTTGCTGGATACACAGCGCCTGGACAGCCGTGATCGCCTTTCTCGTGATCCAGACCTGGTGGGCCTACTGGGATCTTACGAAGGTCGAGGCCTGGACGTTCGTGGGCTACCTGACGGTACTCTCCGTGCCGATCGGCTGGTTCGTGCTGGCCCATATGCTTGTTCCGGCGGCACGCGGCAACGAAACCGACTGGCAAGCGCATTTCGCAAAGATCGCGCGATCGTTCTACCTTATCCTGCTGCTCACAATGGCCGTCGGGACCCTGACCACGTGGGCGTTCATCGGCGCGCCCCTGGTGCACCCCTACCGCGCTTTCCAGGCTGCATTGATAAGCTTGATAGGCATCGGACTCTTCGTGTCGACCCGCAAAGCCCATGCGCTGATACTGATTATCTATGCGTCAGCGCTGCTGACCAGTCAACTGGTCATTCGAATGAATCTCGGCGCACTTGCCGCCGGCTAGCGCTGAAGCGCAGAGAGACCGGGGCCTCTCGATGACGGATCCGGCCCGTGCGGCCAATGCAGCTAGCGGGATGCGTTGACGAGTTCGTAGACCGCTGTCTCGAGGCGACCGAGCAGGCCAACGATACACCAGCCAACCGACCGATCTTTTTCGGCTCCGGCCGCGGCTAATGAGTGTCGAACTACGTGCTCACCGAGTCGTTCCTCGACCTCGCGTCAAGCGTGCTCGCAGCGACCGGTGCGTCTGTGCTCGTCACCGTTCGCGTCTTTGCAAGTCCGTAGATACCCAGACCGGACAGCAAAGCGCCGAGAAGAAGCAGCGCCAGTACTCCCATCCACATACCCGTTTTCGACGACGTCTCTATCGGCCCGTTCTTGGCCGGAATCAGGTACAAACCCGTCCGTTGGTAGTGCTCCATGCTGGGCGCCGGGGCTGCAATTCCCGTTACGATGAATCCGCCGCCCGCCACAACAAGCCCGATCAGGATCAACCTTACTACCTCCGCGCTTTGCGTCGTGATTACCAGGATGCTTCCCAACAGCATCCCGGCAATCCCGGTGCCTGTCAGCCCGAGGATCAGCCATCTGATGCCTGATCGGAATGGAAACTTGAGCATAAATCCTCCAGCAACAGCAGCACGATGCCCGTTACTGCTCGACCGGCCTATGGCTGCAATCCAAGCGAAGAGTGCAATTTGTCGCGCAGTCAGACGGTCTTGTCGTCGAGCCTCCATGGAGGATAGCGCCTGTTCTCGCCAGCATGGTAAATGCAGATCACGTTTCCGGAAGGATCTCGCAAATAGGCCTCCCGCCAAAGCCACGATTGATCGGCAGGCTCCTTGTCGAAGGCAAGCCCTTTATCTTTCAGCTGACCGACGGCCTGGTCGACATCATCCACTTCAAAATAGATGACGGCATCGGAATTGGCCAGAGCAGTACCGGTCGCGTGTATGGAGAATGTCGTGCCGCGCTCTGTCTCGAACCGAGCGTACCGAGGCGGACTATCGACAATCAGACGAAGGCCGAGCGCCTCGTAAAACGCAACCGAAGCATCGTAGTCAGTGCATGGAACCGTCACCTGATTCAAGTCCACGGGGCGCCTCGCATGTCTGCAACAAGCCGGAAACGAAAATTATAGCCTGACGCTCGCGGCCACTGTCTGACGGCCACTAACGGTCGGCCGTGCGAACGACCTGGACAAGCTCGAACATCCAGCGGCCGACAAAGGTATTCAGCCCTCGAGACAAGAACGGCAGCCTGCCCGAAAAGCCGTCGCTCGAGCTGAACAGGGAAACCCGGGCACCTATAATTCCGAAGACCATCAGCACGACGCCAGCCAATAGATCATTGGCCCTGGAATGGTGAGCCAACAGGATCATGAACCCGGCTCCCGCAATAACCCACGGGGGAACTGATGATCCGGACTCTTCGATCGGGACAAAGAAAAGGCTTGTGCCAATGGGATAACAGCCTGGCGCTATGCAGCCCAGCCCGTAGGCTAATCGGCCGCGTCGGCTCAGTGAGCGTAGATCCTTAGTCATGGCGACCACGCCTGAAATGCATCAACTCGCCCCTGCTTTGCTACGACAGACTGCTCCGGGATAGAAACCGCGCCGCCGCCGAATTCCACCCAGCCGCCGCCTCACCGCCAATAGCCGGCCTTACTCGGGTGAGTTAACCTGCAACAACAGTTTCCGCAATTCAGCCAGGACCAGGTCCGGCTCTGATTCCGGAATGTAATGCTCGCTCTTCCCGGCGATTATCCGGCTTGTATTTCGCGACAGTGATTCTTGCGCCGCCTGGTATTTGTCGTGCAGGTCGTTGTAAATGCGAAACCCTTCCTCGGAGATACCGGCTTTTCGGATTCTCTGGAAATCCTTGCCCCGTGAAATGATGCGAACAGGCAGCGTTTCGTCGAGCGGCGGAGCACGTTCAACTTCGAATTGGCTGTCCCAATAATTGTGACCCAGGTTTTCGAGAAACCAATCGAGGATGTCCTGAATTTTCTGCCAGTCCGCTGCCGACATCTGCTCCTTCATCTCTCGAATCCAGTCTTCATGCGCAGCATCAATCAGGAGTATGCCTTTAACGTGTTCCGGGGAGTACGCTGCAAAATATCTGGCTACGAGCCCCCCGAACGAATATCCGACCAGGACAATGTCGTCGCCTGCCGATTTCAGCTCGATTAGCTCTGCCAGTTCATGAGCATAGTCACTCGCCGTCTGATTCAGACCTCGCGGTACTGGATCGCTGTCACCCATACCCAATCGGTCAAAGCGGCAAACTTTGTTTGTCGCGGCGATCTGATCGAATATCAATCCGAAAGACTGTTCTGCCGTGAGACCGGAAGGGGTTTCCAGGAAAATGGCCGGGCTGCCTGTTCCGGCACAGACGTAAGCCAATCGATAATCCTCAACCGCGAAATAGCCTTTCGATTCGGCAGGAGCGGAATTCGTGCCACACCCCGTCGTCAGAAGCGCAAGTATCAGAATCACGCTATTAAGGTCGTAGCGCATATGAACGTTCCGGACTGGCCGACCAGGCAAAGGTGCAAGGAGGACCTGGATTCACCTGGCTGCCCTGACATTTGGTGATCTTGAGTAAGCCTCGATCGCGAGGGACGAAACTGGATCTCAAATATTTCGACTGGCGGCTTACAGGCACATATAAGCCGTCGAGATTCCTCTGGGTCACCGGCCAAGAACGGCCATTAGCGGTCGTCCGCCTTCTTGGTTGAACGAAGCTCGATCGTTAACAATCCTGACGCGCAGACCAGTCCGACGAAGTGCAGGCCGTTGGCCGGGGTGTTGTTGAGGACGGCCGTGAGAATCTCATAGGAATACAGTAACGTGAGAGCCGCAGCGAAAAAGATCGCGAGATTCCGTCGAGTCATATCACCTCCAAATCATCTCACCTCCCATGTGCGCTCAGGGTTGCAGTTTCAACTGATCGACGCAACACATTAGCTAAATCGTTCAGCTGGCGTTCGACCGCCGACATTCAGTCAGGTGAGGTAAGGCAGCGCAACGGTCGCGAAACCCAGCACGAGAAAGAAACCGCACATATCGGTCACCGTCGTGAGTACCGGCCCCGAAGCCACGGCGGGATCCACGTTGAATCGCTTCAGCAGCAACGGCACGGTACCGCCGATCGATACCGCGACGACGGTATTGATCGCGAGCGCGAGCCCGACGACCAGCCCGAGCACGGCGTTGCCCTGCCAGAGCCAGGCCGCCAGCGCGAGCAGCGAGCCCAGCGCGGCACCGTTGATCAGGCCGACCGAGACCTCCTGCCACCAGACACGCAGGAAGTCGCGGGGCTGCACGATACCGAGCGTGAGCTCCCGCATGCTGACCGCAACCGCCTGGTTGCCCGAGCAGCCGCTCATGTCCGAGACGATCGGCAGGAACACCGCGAGTGCAATCACGGCCGCCAGTGTGTCCTGGAACATCGCGATGACGCTCGCGGCAACGATGTTGAGCAGGATATTGACACTGAGCCACGACAGCCGGCGCCGCGATCGAGTCGTCAGGGGCATTGCGCGGATTTCCTCGCCGCTGACGATACCCTGGACCTTCAACTGGTCGCTCGACGCGCGCTCCGCGAGCGCCTCCTGGACGGACGTGTGCCGGACTCGCCCGACGAGGCGACCATCGGCCGTGACGATCGGCACACCGAAGGTTTCGTGCTCGAAGAAGTACTCGTCCAGCTCGTCCAGCGTCGCGGTTACCGGCATCGAGATCACATCTCGGGCAGCACTGCCGAGCGGCTGATCCGGGTCGGCGAGCAGGACGTCTTCGATGCGAACGGCACCCGTCAGCCTGCCCTTGCGGTCAATCAGCAGAAGGCGGCTCGGCAGCTTCTCGATCTCCTCGCGCCGCTCGCGGACATCGCGGATGAAATCGCGTGTGCGGATCCATTGCGGGTACGCGAACTGCTCGAGGCCCATCAGGCCGCCGGCTGCGTCGGCGGGATAGTCGATCAGCTCGCGGACGTCACCGGCCGCCTCGGGGTCCATCTCCAGCAGGATGGCTTCGGCATGCGCCCGGTCGAGAGAACCCAGCAGGTCGGCGCCCTCGTCGCTGGGCATTTCGTCGACGATGTGCGCAGCCTGCTCCGTCCCGAGGTTGTCGATCAGGTCCGCCGCGTGCTTGTCGGGGAATTCGTAGAGTAGTTCGGCCGCGTTCTCGGGTGGGATCAACGCAAGTAATCGCTGCTGGTCATCCGAGGACAGCCGGAACAAGACACGCACCGTCTCCTCCGGCCGCAGCGAGGAGAGAATCAGCTCGGCGCCTGCCCGATCCTCGCGATCGAGACAATCGCGGAGCAACTCCCAGGGGCGGAGTTCGGTTGCAGCTTCTGCCATGGGTAGTCCCTAGCCGTTGAACAGCGTCCAATGTGCATGCGCCGCTGCCGGGTAGCAAGTGCTTCGATGCTCTCGCCAGGTGTCGCGGCGGCGCCTTAATAATCCCGTAACCTGCTGTTTATCATTGTTTTATTTTTGTTGACTGCAAACAAAAACAGGCTCATATTTCGCAAAAATTGACGGTGGTTTGTGCTTGTAACGTTTTCCCGGCGCCTGCAGGCAGCGGTGTTTTCCATCCGGAGGTACAGATGGCCAGCAAGAACGATGACAGCTACGACGATTTCGACGACTTCGATGCGGACTTTCTGCCCGGCGACGAAGAATTCGACCTCGATGCACAGGCTGAAGCTGATGCTCAGGGCGAGAAGTTGCTGACCGCCTGGCAAAAGATCGAGCATCGCCGCGAGATGGCCTGGCTGCGGGACCAGACCGCAGACTGGGACTACTGGGACGACTACCTGCAGACGCAGTAGCCGTTCTTCCATCCAACTCGCCCGGGACGGCTCCCGCCATACCCTGACGAGCAGAGAAACTCCCATGCGTACTCACGACCAGGACCGTCACCGGGACCACCGTTTCGACGGGGACGCGGATCGCGGTCAGCCACGCGACCGATACGGCGATAACGACGTCCGTCGAGGCAGGCACGCGCCGTACAAGCGCAAGTCGCGCCGCGACTGGGCCGACTGGGCCGAGCCGTCCGACGACGATATCGACTGACCCGCCGGACTCGTGCCGGGCACGTCCTCGAGTGCCGTCAGCCGCCGACTAGAGCCATTTCCTGAATCGGAAGTAGCCGAGCAGTGCGGCTGCAGAAATCACCATAACGATGACCGAGACCATGAATCCCCGCGGGCTCTCGAGCCCGGGAAGACCGCCGACGTTCATCCCGAGCAGTCCGGTCAGGAACGACAGCGGCAGGAAGATCGCAGCAACGATCGACAACACGTACATGCGGGCGTTCTGCTGCTGGGCGATCTGCGCCAGATATTCTTCGCGCAGCACCATGGCCCGCTCCCTGGCGAGGTCGAGGTCTTCAAGGTACCGCGTTATGCGGTCGGCCTCTTCGCGCAGCTCCTCGGTTTCGTCTTTCGTCAGGATGTCCGGCGGATTCCTGTACAGCCGATCGAGTGCATCACGCTGCGGCGCCAGGAAGCGCCGCACGCTGGCGATTTCTCGCCGCAGCGTCGCGACCGCGCTGCCGGCCTCGGGCGGCACGTCGCTGCCCTCCAGGTTGCTTTCGGCTGCGCCGATGTCGTCTTCGATCGTCTCGACGAAATCGCCGATACGGTCGGCGAGCCCGCTGACCAGCGTCGTCAGGAATTCGCCGCTGCTGCGCGGGCCGTTCCCGGCTTCGAGGGACTCGCGGATATCGACGATGGTCAGCAGCTTGCGGCGCCGTGTCGATATGATCCGGTCCCGCTCGAGCCAAAGGCGAATGGACACCATGTCTTCCGGATCGGCGCCCGGGTTGGTGTTGACGCCGCGCAGGACGATCAGCATGCCGCGCTCGCCCGGGACGTAGCGCGGCCGTGTCTCGCCGGCGAGTAGCGCGTCGAGCGTCGTTTCGTCGAGGCCGCTGGAATTTCTGAGCCAATCCCACGATTCCCCGGACTTCACGTCGAGGTGAATCCACAGGACGCCCTCTTCGGGCGTTACGGTGCCTACCGCCGACGGATCAACTGGACGGGCACCGCCGCGACGATCGAGCAAGCGGCTATAGAGAATGCCTTCCGCGTCCTGAGTCGCCATGCAGTTTGCTCCCGAATCGAATTTCCGGCCAGTCAAGGTTACCCTAGTCGAAGCCCACGAGGAGATTCCATGTGTTCCTGTCGTTCGTAGGACTTGCAGCCGGCATCTTACTGCTGATACTCGGCGGCAGCCTCCTGGTGCGCGGCGCCTCCGAAGTCGCCGCCAGCTTCGGCGTATCGCCGCTGATCGTCGGCCTGACCATCGTCGGCTTCGGCACGAGTTCGCCGGAACTCATGGTCAACATCTTCGGCGCCCTGCGAGGCGTCACCGACCTCGCCTTCGGTAACGTCGTCGGCTCGAACATTTCGAATATCGGGCTCGTACTCGGGACGGCCGCGATCATTCTGCCGATTACGATAGAGAGCCAGGTCATCAGGCGCGAAGTGCCCTTGCTGATCCTCGTGACGACAATCATGACGGTCATGGCGCTCGACGGTCTGCTCGACGGCGAAGCCGCCTACATTTCGCGCTCGGACGGCGTGGTCCTGCTACTGCTTTTCTGCATCTTTTTCTACGTCCACACGATGGACATCCTGCAAGTCAGGCGGGGCGACCGGATATCGATCGACATACACGAGAACCCGATCCTCGAGAGCATCAAGGTATCGCGTTTCCGCTGGCTGTTCATCGTCGCAGGCTTCGTGCTGCTGTTCATCGGCGGTGAACTGACGATACGCAACGGCATGTCGCTCGCCGCCGCGCTCGGCGTATCCGCGACGCTGGTCGGCCTGTTCGTCGTGGCCGTGGGCACCAGCATGCCCGAATTTGCCACGACCATTGTCGCGGCCGTCAAGAAGGAACCGGACCTTGCGCTGGGCAACGTGATCGGCTCGAACATCTTCAACAGCCTGATCGTGCTGCCGACGACCGCGCTCATCTCCGAGGTAGCCGTGCCGAAAGGCGGCGTCACGGACCTGCTCGTGTCGTGGGCGCTGGTCGCGCTGCTTGTTCCGTTTTTTATCATCGGCAAGGCCAACCTGACCCGCGGCGCCGGTATTTTTCTCGTGGTGCTGTATGTCGTCTACGTCGTGAGCAGGATCGGCATGGAGATCGGCTGACCGCGGAAACCGGACGCTGAGACTCGCACGCCCCTAGCCCTTCCCGCGCGTGCGCGTGCGGCCCTTGCGCGCGTTTTTCTCGATAAATTCGATAATCAAGCCGGCGACGTCCTTGCTCGTCGCGGTTTCGATGCCTTCGAGCCCCGGACTCGAGTTGACTTCCATAACGACCGGTCCGTGATTCGAGCGCAGCAGGTCGACGCCCGCCACATTGAGCCCCATTACCTTGGCGGAACGCACGGCCGTCGAGCGCTCTTCCGGCGTGATCCGGATCAGCTTCGCCGTGCCGCCGCGATGCAGGTTAGAACGAAATTCGCCCTCTTTCCCCTGCCGCTCCATCGCCGCGACGACCTTGTCGCCGACGACGAAGCAGCGGATGTCGGCACCCTTGGCCTCCGCGATGAACTCCTGCACCATGAAGTGGGCGTTGAGCCCCCGGAACGCCTCGACCACGCTCGACGCCGCCTTGTCCGTCTCCGCCAGCACGACGCCGACGCCCTGGGTGCCCTCCAGCAGCTTGATCACGAGCGGTGCACCGCCGACCATTTTCAGGAGATCCTCGGTGTCGCCGGGCCGGTTCGCGAAGCCGGTGACGGGCAGCCCGATACCTTTCCGTGACAACAGCTGGAGTGCCCGCAGCTTGTCGCGAGACCGCGTGATCGCAACAGATTCGTTAACCGAATACACACCCATCATCTCGAACTGCCGGACGACGGCGGTGCCGTAGAACGACACTGAGGCACCGATACGCGGAATGATCGCATCCACGCCAGTGATCTGCTGGCCCTTGAGGTGAATGCTCGGGTTGTGACTGGTGATGTTCATGTAGCACTGCCGGTGATTGATCACGACCATATCGTGGCCACGCTCTTCACCGGCTGCGACGAGACGGCGGGTCGAATAGAGTTCCTTGTTGGTCGAAAGTACTGCGATCTTCATTGCTTTCCTCTGGCTAATTCGTGAATTCGGACTCGACGAATACCGGGGCCGGGTCTTCGGGACCGCGCGGCCTAGTCGTCCGGTGCGTGCGACTGGGCGAAGCTTTCCACGACGTCCTCGGCTCTCGGCACGTTCTGAAACGACGCGACATGGAACAGCGCATCTCCCTCATGTGCGAGCGGCAGGTTCGAGCGGCCAATGACAATCCCGTCGAACGGCGACCGTATATGGCTCTCCTCGCCGCCGAGCGGGTCGGAGATCGTCGCCAGCCGCTGACCTTCAGCTACTCGATCGCCGAGGTCGGCCTTGTGGGTCACGATGCCGCTCGCGCCGGCCCGTGCCCAGCGCGTGGTCCGCGCGATGACCGGGGAGACCTCGCGCGTCTTGCGCGATGCCGGCAGCATCCCGAGGTGACGCATCACGTTCAGGATACCGCGGAGACCGGCCCGTATGCCGAGTTCATCGAAGCGCAGCGCCTCGCCACATTCGTAAAGCAGCACCGGCAGTCCCATTTCGGCGGCACACTCGCGCAGGGAGCCGTCGCGTATATCCGAGTTGATGACGACCGGTGCGCCGAACACCCGGGCGAGTTCCAGGGTCTTCGCATCGTCCACATGGGCGCGAATCTGCGGCAGGTTACTGCGATTGATGGCGCCGGTGTGCAGGTCGATGCCGTAGTCGGCCTTGTCGACGATCTCGCGGATGAACAGGTTCGCGAGACGCGCTGCGATGGAGCCCTTGCGGCTGCCCGGGAAAGAGCGATTGAGATCCCGCCGGTCGGGAAGGTATCGCGACTGGTCGAGGAAGCCGTGCACATTGACGATCGGTACCGCCAGGAGCGTGCCGCGCAGCGAATTCAGCGTCTTTCGCTTCAGGAGCCGGCGAATGATCTCGACGCCGTTGAGTTCGTCGCCGTGAACCGCCGCCGAGACGAACAGCACAGGCCCCGCCCGGCGGCCGCAGATGACCTGGACCGGCATCCCGATAGAGGTGGACGTGTAGAGATCGGCGACCGGCAGGTTGATGTTCGCCCGCTCTCCCGGCCGCACCACGACATCGCCTATCTCGATCGGGGTGTTGGTCTTCGCTGTCGTCACGCGTCTTCTTCCGTTTGCTTGCCGCCGGAGGCATCAGCGCCGTTCGCCTGCCGGGACTCCAGGATTGCCGCGATCTCCCAGCCGGCAACCGGTTCGAACTCTTCGTCGGCGACCGGGAAGCGGAGATTATCCTCCTTGTCGATACCGAACAGCACGATCGCGTCGGGATACTGCTCACGAAACGCCGTGTACGGATACGACTCGGTAATCTCGCCGCGCTTGACCGCGGCTCCGGCGCGGAGCATCCGGACCAGCTCGTCGACGGTCTTCTCGCCGTTACAGATCATGCGCCCGCCGAGCTGGCCCGTCACGTTGTGTTTCTCGTGCCCGCTTTCGCGGCGGGTATTCATCGTGAAGACGCGGTCGCGGCCGAAGTCGTCTGCGAAGCGAATGCAGGACAGCTCGTTGAGGCCGGGCTGCCGGGAGACGGCGACCAGCGTCCCGAGGCCTGCAAGGTCGAGGTGGTCCTCGGCGTAACTCGATATCGGGCTGCCATAGAAGACCGGCAGGCCTGCCATGCGGGCGCGGCGAATGCTGGCCCAGTGCGAGTCCGTCACCCTGACGTCGCGGCCACTGTCCTGGAGCGCCTTGGCAATGCCGCGACCGAGCGGGTTCGCGCCGACGACCAGCACCCCGGTGGGTTCGGGTTCGGCTACCTTGAGGACGCGGGCGAGCCTGCGACTCGTCAGTGACTGGATCGTGACCGTACCGATAATCACGCTGAAAACCAGCGGGACCAGCTGATCGGCGTCGGGGTATCCCATTTCCTCCAGGCGAATGGCGAAGAGCGCGGATACGGCCGCAGCCACGATACCGCGGGGGAACAGCCAGCCCACGAACAGCTTCTCGCGCCAGTCGAGCGGGCTCCCGATGGAGCTGATCCACGCGCGCAGCGGGCCGGCGACGAATTGCAGGGTCAGCACCACGACGACGGCGCCGAAACCGATGTCGACCAGCTTGTCGATGTCCAGCCGTGCCGCAAGCAGGATGAACAGCCCGCCGATCAGGACCAGGGTCAGGCTCTCCTTGAAACTCAGGATGTCGCCGATCTCGACGTTCTTCATGTTGGCTAGCCAGATTCCCATGACCGTGACGGCGAGGAACCCGGATTCGCTCTGCAGGTATTCCGCCAGCGAAAAGACCGCCATGACAGCGGCGAGCGCGGAGTACTCGCGGAGCAGGTCTGGGATCTGTCGATGCCGCAGCAGCAAGCCGTACAGCCAGCCCCCCAGCGCGCCCAGGACGAAGCCGACGACTATGATGAGGCCGAGTATCTGGGCGACATGGGTCAGGCTGCTGTTCGATTGCAGCGTAATGATGATGTCGAACACGATCAGGGCCAGGATCGCGCCGAGCGGGTCGATCAGGATCGATTCCCAGCGCAGGACGCTGGAGACGTTGGAGGACGGGCGTATTGCGCGCAGGATCGGCATCGTCACCGTGGGGCCGCTGACGGTTACGATCGCACCGAACAGCGCCGCCAGCAGCGGGTCCCAGCCAAGGACGTAGTAGGCCGTCAGGCCGCTTGCCAGCCAGGTGACGGCAACCCCGAAACTGACGAGATTGCTGACGACCGTGCCGTGTCCGCGGATTTCGCGCAGCCTGAGTGTCAGGCTGCCCTCGAACAGTATGATCGCAACTGCCACCGAGACCATTGGTGTCAGCAGGCCGGCGAACAGTTCATCCGGCCTGAGCAGACCCGTCACGGGTCCTGCAAGCACGCCGGCAAGGAGCAGGAACAGGATTGCGGGCAGGTGCAGGCGCCAGGCGAGCCAGTTGCATGCGAAGCCCGCGACGGCGATGGTCCCGAGCAGGACGATTTCCTGGGTATACACGTCGGCGGTCGTCGCTATCGCACAGACCGGGAACGGTCGGCAGATTCCGGTACTTCACGGACGGCGGCCTGGGCCCATTTGCGCACGAAGCGCTCACCCTTTCGCGTCAGGTAGACGCGCTTTATGCGAAGATTCATCGGATCGTTCCTCAGCTCGATCAACCCGGGGCCCTCGGTCTTCCTGGTCGTCCAGGACGAGAGGTCAGCGAGATTTCTCGACAGTGCAGTGATGGAAGTGGAATCGAGCTTCGTGAGCAATTCACGCTGGCTCAGCCCCTGGTTGAAAAATACGCACAGCAGAATCAGCAAACGCTGAGCGGTCACGTCGGCCGTCAGTTGCGACCGGGCGAAGCGCAGCGCCTGATCGAGCGCATAAAGCTCTGCCACCTCGTCGGCATTCAGTTCTGCCATGGGGTTGCCCTGTTAGCGGAATCTTCCCGTAGTGTAAACAGTTGCGGGCACGCAATCAAAAAAGGCCCCGCAGTGAGACTGCGGGGCCTCGCGACTGTCGGTCGCTACGTCCTCGTGCTCTTTATGACGTCGCGATCGTCGCGCGGAGCATCCAGGCGTTGTCGTCGTAGACACCGATGCGATCGGTCAGCAGGTCGGCGGTCTTGATATCGCCATAGGATTCGGCGATTTTGACCGTCTCGGCGGCACGTCGTGCCGCGGCCTCGTAGTCGGTGACCAGGCGCTCGATACGGCCCTTGAGCTCGACCTTTTCCGGCAGATCATCGATGGCAGACCGCTTTTCGAACTCGGCGAAGGTTTGCGGTGCCGGCAGTCCGAGTGCGCGGATGCGCTCCGCGACCGCGTCGATCGAATCGGCCAGTTCCTCGTACTGCCCTTCCGTCAGCTTGTGCACGCTGTAAAACAGCGGACCCTCGACGTTCCAGTGCAGGCCCTGCGTATTCAGACGGATACGGTACTCGTCCGCCAGCGTGTCGGCCAGCTTGTCGGCGATTTTCCGCCGCTGATCGGCGTCGACGAATGATTTCGGGGTGAGTTCAGTGATCTCGTTTTGCAAAACGCTCTGTGTCACAAGTCCTCCTTGCTGTGAAAGTGCTTAAACACTATCACAATCGTTGCGTTATCGCAATGATTCCGCTTGTGACAAATTGTTTCGCCAGTCGAGGTTTCGTCAGTCGAGCTCAGCCATTGCCTGCTCGAGCTTTTCGCGAACCTTGAGGGCCAGCGGCTCGACATCGGGATTGTCGACCATACCGAGGACCGACTGCGGATCCATGAAGCTTACGTGCACCTTGCCCGCGTCATCTTCCCTGACGAGTACGTTGCACGGCAGCAGCAGCCCGATTTCAGGAACGGCGGAGACGGCCTGGTGAGCGAGCGGCGGATTGCAGGCTCCGAGTATGCGGTAGCGCGGCATGTCGACGTTGAGCTTCTTCTTCAAAGTTGCCGACACATCGATCTCGGTCAGTATGCCGAAACCTTCCTTGTCCAGCGCTGCGGTTACCTTGTCGATCGTCGTATCGAAATCGGTCGATACCTCTTTGCCGAAACCGAATTTTGTCTCCACGTGTCTCTCCTTAACCTGTTTACGTTAATGGGTGCCGCGTCTTGCGGAAGAATCAGGGGCTCTTTGACAGTGCTTGCTGTTTTGCAAGCGCCAACTTCAGCCACGACGGCGCGACCAGCGTCGTGATCATCACCATGAGCACGATTGCCGAAAATACGGCGTCATCGATAACTCCCAACGTGCGGCCGATCGCCGCGAATACAAGGCCGACCTCGCCGCGCGGCAGCATGCCGATTCCGACGACGAGCTGGTTGGCCGGCTCCTTCATGCCGAGGCCGGCGATGAGTTTACCGATCGTCGCGGCGACGAGCAGGCCACCGGCAAGGTACAGCACTTCGGGCGAGGTCAGCGACTCGAGCTTAACCTGCATGCCCATCAGGATGAAGAAGATCGGGACGAGAATCACCTCGAGCGGCATGATGAGCTCGCGGATCGTCAGCACTTTTTCATCTCCATTGTCGTTGTGACGTTCGAAGAAGCTGTCGCTCAAGATTACGCCAGCCGCGAACGCGCCGACGATGGTCGCAAGACCGACGAGGTTGGCCATCCAGGCGAGCACCATCACGAACAGGTAGGACGTGAACATCTTCGCCTCGACGACGTCGAGCCGTGCCATGGCTTTCGCCGCAAAGCGGACGATGTGCGGCCCTGCGACAAAAGCTCCGATGATAAAGACCATCGATAGCACAATGGTCAGCATGATGTTCGGCACGTCGACACTGCCGCTCACGACGATACCGGAGACGATCGCAAGCAGTATGAGACCCAGGATGTCGTCGATCACGGCTGCACCGAGTATGACGTGGCATTCACGCACCTCGAGACAGTTCATCTCCTCGAGCACTTTCGCCGAAATACCGATGCTGGTCGCAGCCAGAGTTGCGGCGACGAACATGTGCGCGCCGAAACTCACCCCGGGTTGCAGCAGGTAGCCAGCGCCCAGGCCGAGCAGCACCGGGGCGAAGACACCGATCAGCGCAACGCGGATCGAGTCGCCGCCGACATCCCGCATTTCCTTGATGTCGGTACTCAAACCGACCATGAAGAGCAGGAAGATGATCCCGTAACGAGAGAACAGGTCGACAGACTGGGCGATATGCATCACCTCGGCACCGGTGGGGCCGGTCAGCACGCCGGTCAGTTCGGCACCGGTCTCGGGGCCGAACAGCGCCGCGGCGGCCCCGGCAACCGGGACGCCGGTCACGATCTCGCCCACCAGGTCGAATACCCGTGGCCCCTCGCGGAGCACGACGATCAGGTCGAGGCCGAGCCAGTAGCCGAGGTTGCCGAGCAGGATGCCCATCAGCAGCTCGCCGAGCACGGTGGGCTGCCGCAGCTTTCTCGCGCCGAGGCGTCCGACGACTGCGAATGCGAGTATCGTCGTCACACCGAGGATGACCGGCGCGATCGGATCCCCGTGCATTGTGGACATGTCGGTCTGCATCGATCAGCCCTCCGCCGACAACGGCGCGATACTGCCCTCCGGCCGGACAGCCGGGTCCGCCTGTCGGAGTACCAGTTCAGCGTGACGCCGACCCGGCGTCAATTCGTGCTTACCACCGGCGCGACGGTCCGGGTTATCGATGCGATGGGGGCGGACGTGAGCCGCGATGCGCCCGTTTGGGCCGCCGGAAGACGGCGACGGTGCGTCCGGCGAGCCACCTGCCGGGTCGCGCGGAGACTGCGGAACGGGGTTGCCGGGCTGGCCGGCCGTGGCCGGCCAGCCCGTACGGGATCAGAACCGGTACGAAACCTCGAACTCGAACTGGCTCATCTTGAGGTCGATGTTCTGGGTCGGGTCGAACAGGCTCGGGCCGGATACGGTGTTTTCCGGCGCGTACATGAAGGACACGTTCCACATGCCGCCGTTGTCGCGCAGATGCGTCCACCCCAGGGTGAAGTGCTGCTCCATGACGCCCGGCGCCAGGATATTGAAGAGTACGTCGGCGGCCTGGATCGGCTGCTCACCGTAGCTGTAACCGAAACGCCAGATATTGTTGCTGTCCGACGCCCACTCGAAACCGAGCTTGTAGGTCGTCATGTCCTCCCAGCCGAAACCGGCACCGAGATCACCGCCCAGGCAATTGGCGAGGCTCGTCCCGCCGAAGGGCAGCGTCGGGCACGGCAGCATGTTCGACATCGGGTTGCCGATCGAGTCGACGTCACTGTAGGCCGTGTGTTCGACGTCGAAGTTGATGCGCAGCGTTTCGCTCGCCAGGAACGACAGGCCGGCCTTCAGGCTCGGCGGTATGTCGAAGCCGCCCTGCTCCGCGAACAGGTCCGAATAATCATCGAACTCGCTCATCTCCATGCGGGATTGGTAGGCAAGCCCGAGGCTGACGCGGTCGGTGACGCCCCACCAGAGCCCGAGGGCAAGACCGAAACCGTAAGACGTGTCACGGCCATTGTCGCTCAGGGACGTCGGCAGCTCGGTGCCGCCGGAAGCGGCAAAGGTCTCGGTGATGGGTATGAAGGTCGATACACCCTTCGCCTCGAACATCTGGAAGGCGAACACGGGGCCGATGCCCCACGCAAAGTTATCACCGACCTTGGCCGCGTAGTTGAAGCTGACGAAGGCCTGCGACAGGTCGACGCCGGCTTCGCCGGCACAATACGGGCCCTGGCCCGTGGCCGGCGGTTCGCCCTGCTGCGGATCGCCGCCGCAGAAATAGGACGTTGCCGACGAGTTCGTATCGTCCCAGTCCGTGTTCATGCCGCCGCGGCCGTAAAACGCAAACGTCAGGTTTCGATCGTTGGCGAGGCTCCAGTTCTTGGCAACGTAGGGGATCGGGAAGTACTCGCTGCTGCTGTCGATCTTGCCCGGCGTGATCGTGTGCGAGGGCAGGAAATTGCCGTTGCCGAGGTCGATCAGCGAGCCGTTGAGCTGGCTCTCGCCGGCCGTGTAACTCCGCCGCGGGCTGAATACCGACAGCCCGATTTCCCACTGGTCGCTGACGAACGCGCCGAGCGCCGGATTGCTGGCCGACATGATGGCACCCATGTCGGAGTTGGAACCGATACCGGTACCGGCCATACCCTTGGACTGCGTGCCCACGCCGTGCGTGAAGTAGCCGTTGGTCGCCATCGCCGGGGCGCTCGCGGCGAGCATGCCGGCCGCGATCAGCGACGACGTCATTCGGATGGTTCTGGTTTTCATTCCCTTCTCCCCAGGCGGCTGCAACAGGCGCCGCCGATGCTGAGTGGCTGGGACCCCCCGCTTGCCACCAGGTTAATAAAATCTTCAGCCGCCAGGATCGGCGCTGCCACAGAACACGTCGTGCAGGGTCTGCATCACGCGAGTCGCCTCGTCACCTTCCAGCGAATAGCTCACGGACTGGCCGTGCTTCCTGGCCTTGACGACCTTTTCGCGTCGCAGCACCGCAAGGTGCTGTGACAGGGCGGACTGGCTCAGACCGAGCATCGCCTGCAGTTCACTGACCGTTTTTTCGCCGTCGGAAAGCTGGCACAGGATGATCAGCCGCCACTCGTTGGCCATGGCCTTGAGCAGGTCGCAGGCGTGCGCCGCCTTGTCGTGCAGCTCGGTCAGCTGACGGAAGCCTTCGGGTGTGGCGGTTTTCGCCGGCTTGCTGCTCATCGTTGGCTCACAGGTGACTCGTCCGTGTATTCAGGTTTCGATTCCGTCATTCGCAGCCGGCGAAACCTTCCGAGTCCATCTTCGCTTCGTAAGGTGCGCTGACGTCGGACCCCGGTACGAGCGAGCCCTTGACCGAATCCCAGTCCTCGGGCTTGAGGACGACCAGCCAGCCCGCGTCGTACGGGTCGTCGTTCGCGAGCGACGGATTCGCAACGAGATCGTCGTTGACGGCGACCACTTCGCCGCCCGCCAGGGACTTGGCCGGGCCGACCCACTTGCCGGACTCGAGCGTCCCGCAGGACTTGCCGGCACGAACGGAGCGGCCGACGCGCTTCGGCGTGTAGGCGACAAGCTTGCCCGCCATGGCGGTGGCAACGGCCGTCATCCCGAGCTTGACGTTGCCGTCCCCCTCTTCCTTGAACCAGATGTGATTGTCGACGTCGTAGAGGAGATCGTCGGGCAGGTTGCAACCGCGTACCGATGGCATGGCTTGAGCCTCCTATCTTATCGAGGACGGGTCCTCGGACCCGAGCCGGACAGGCTTCGCCGAACAGCAGAAGTCTCCCAGTCCGGCGACCTCGAGTTTTCCTGAGATGAACAGATGCAGATGTGTAGATACCATCTGCATCAGAAGTGCACGATGCGTAATTTCCGCATGCCCGGGCTCGAGCGTGACCAGGTTGTAGTAATAAGCGATCTCGCGACAGGTCTCGCGACAGGCATTGAAGCTCGGCTCGCCTTTCGCCCCCTGGCGATGCAGCGCCAGCAGCCGGAAGCCTTCGCGCGTATCGGTCGTCGGCTCGTCCCCACGGGCTTCTACCCATTTCTCGAGCACTGCCTCGGACAGTCGCAGCAACTCCTCGGCCGCGGCGCGGGGTTCAGTCGTATCGACCGCGCCGATCGCCGACCCGAGCGTGTCGATCGAGCTCATGCGATGCCTTTTTCTTTCAACAGCGGCTTCGAGTCCGACAGGTTTTCGTGCAGCCCGACCTTGCGTGACGACAGGCCGAGCGCCATCCCGATCAGCTGGGTGAAGTAGACGATCTTGACGTCGACCTTCTCGCCGAAGACCTTCTCGGCGCGGATCTGGTGCATTTCGAGGCCTGAATGGCAGGTCGGGCACTCGGTGGCAATGACCTCAGCGCCCGAGAGCCTGGCGGTCTTGAGGATGTTGAGCACCAGGCGCGTGGACGTGTCGCTGTCGGAGAGCGTATGCGCGCCTCCGCAGCACGCGGTCTTGAGCGGGAACTCGACGTTCTCCGCGCCGGCGGCGGCCAGGAGGTCGTCCATGAAATGCGGCTTCGAAGTCGATTCGCTGCCCGGCCCGGCATCCTTCTCCGGGAAGATGTGGCGCGGCCGCGTGTACATGCAGCCGTAGTAGTTCGCGACCTTGAGACCCTGCAGTGAGTTCTTGACCCGCTCCTTGAGGCCCTCTTCGCCGATGGTGTCCTTGATCCAGTCGAGCGCGTGAATCGTCTCGACCTGTCCCGCCTCGTAGGTCTTGTGACCGGCTTTCTTCGACAGCTTGTCGACGACTTCTTTCGACTGCTCGTCGTGCTTGAGATCGTATTCGGCCTTCTTGAGGTTGTGATAGCAGCCGTTACAGGGCGCCATCACCACGTCCATGTCCATCTCGTTGGCCGTGACGGACATCACGCGCGAGGAAAGATAGGTCTGCAGCTTGGGATCGATATTCTTGATCTCCATAGCGCCGCAGCAGTTCCAGTTCTTGACCTCCACGAGGTCGAGACCGAGCGCTTTGCCCACGGCCTTGGTCGACCGGTTGTAGGCGTGGCCCGTACCCTCGAGCGCGCAGCCCGGGTAGTACGCGACCTTCTTGTACTTGCTCTTGTCCTTGACGGGCGTATCCATGTCAGGCTGCCTCCTTTTCGACTCGCTTCGCGAGCGCGGCGAGGTTCAGGGCTTCAGAGTGATGCTCGCGTCGCTCGTCGATGTACTCCTGCATCGCGGCCTCTGCTTTCGACCAGTCGCTGGTCCTCGGCGCGATGAAGGTCGCGAGGCCCATCCGGGTCAAGAGCCCGACCGGGAGGCCGCGCAGCATTTTCTTCACCATCTCGATCATCCAGTCCTGGAACAGCGACTGGCCGGTGCGATCGAAGAAGCGCCGAATCGTCCGGCTCTCCTCGATCTTGCCGGTCGCGAGAATCTGCTCGGTAAATACTTCGTCGAAATGCATCGACGGCGACTTCGGCGTGTGGCCCTTCAGCTCGAGCCAGTGCGAGGTCGCCTTCATGACGCCCTCCGGAAAGACGTCGCGCGGGCAGGCGTAGGTGCACTTGTTGCAGGATACGCACTGCCAGATGATGTCCTTGTCGCGCAGGAGCTCGGATTCCATCCCCATGCGGATGAGGTAAATCCAGTAGCGGGGGTTGAAGTCCGGGTTGATGGCATTGACCGTGCACGAGTTCGTACAGGACCCGCATTGCCAGCAGCGATGGATATTTTCGCCGCCCGGCAAGGCCTCGATCTCGTCCTGCAGCGCCTCGTTGTAGTCGGTCACGACGCGGGACTCGATGAAGGTGCTCCAGTGGCCCGAGACGTCGATACCGTCGAGCACGAGTTCGTCGTGCGTCTTGAGATTCTCGGGGCGAATCAGCGATTTCTCATGTATGGGCATTAGTGCTTGGTCTCGCTAAGTAACGGGGCGTCCTCGATTACGAAGGCCTCGCCGTCGATGGATTTGAGCCGGGTGCGGCCGCTGCCGGGCTTGACGCCGTCCAGACCCAGGAGCCGCCGTGTGTGCTGCATCGGGTCTTCGGGTGCCGAGAAGTCGGTGCGGAGGTAGCTGCCACCCTGCTCGCAGATGTACTGCGCGTAGATCTGGGCGCAGAGGATGTCGACATACTGCAGCATGTCGCGGAAAAAACCGTTGTCCGAGAGGAACCGGGAGAGCTCTTCGCGCAGCATCACGTAGGTGCCGTAACCGTCGGGGACCGGGAGGGTCCGGTGATCGATGTCCTCGCCGTGCCAGATTTCGCGCAGGACGCCCGTGTTGGCCTTCGCGTCCCATACCCAGCGATTCATCAGCGGGTAGCGCTCCGGTTCGACGTTGTGCATGAGCTCGGTGGCGAGATCGCGAACCCAGCGATGTGCCTTGTCCTCTGGGAAGCGGGCGACGAAGGCGTCGAGCCGGGAATCGACCGGCTCGGCGTCGTCGAACAGGCTCGGTATGGCTTCGGCGACGGCCTCGAACCGGCCCTCGACGAGCCACGGCCCGACGCGACGCCGGACGGTCGCCATGAACGTGCAGAGGCCCTTGAAGGAATCGATGTCCAGGCGGTCCGCACCACCCTCGAACGCCTTCTGGAACACGGCACTCTTGAGCTGGACCGCCTCGACGTAGCGCTCGATACCGCCGAGCGGTTCCGCGCCGACGGTCATGGCCTGCAGTGCAGCGCGAATCGCGTCCGCCGAAAGATCGAGCACCGGGCGCTCGATCTCCTCAACCTTGGTCGCGAACGGAAAGCGCATCGCTCAGGCCGTCTCCGCGATCGCCGCACGCATCGACGAGAGCGCTGCCATGGCCGCCGCGTGACCCTGCGCGATCGAATCGTCGATCGTCTCGGGGCCGGTCGCCGCGCCGGCGACGAACACACCGGGACGAGACGTCTCACCCATCGCACCGTAGCGATTGGCGGCGCCGATGTAGCCATGGTCCTCGAGATCGATACCGAAGGTACTCGCGATATGCGGATTGTCGACGTTGGGATCCATGCCGATAGCGTGGACGACCATGTCGAACGGAATCGTGATTGGCCGTTTCACCAGCGTATCTTCGCCCTTGACGATGAGCTTCTCGCCGTTGGACGTGACTTCGGCGATACGCGCCTTGATGTACTTGACCTTGAACTCCTCCTGGCTGCGCCAGTAGTACTTCGTCTCGTAGAGCCCGAAGGTGCGGATGTCCATGTAGTAGATGTAGACGTGGCAATTCGGAAGTTCCTCGCGGATCTCCATCGCCATGTTCGCCGACACCGTGCAGCAGATCTTCGAACACCATTCGCGACCGATCTGGCGGTCGCGCGAACCGACGCACAGGAGGATGGCGACGCGCTCGGGCTTGCGGCCGTCGGAGGGACAGCGCACGCCCTGGCCGGACGAAATCATCTGCTCGACCTGCGTCGTCGTGACGACGTCGGGGAACGTGCCGAAACCCCACTCGGGCTTGTTGACCGAGTCGAAATGCGTGAACCCCGTGCACAGGATCGCGGCGTCGGCTTCGAAAGCCTTGCCGTTGCCGAGCTTGACGTTGAAGGCACCGGGCTCGCCGTCGAAGGAAGCCACGTCGGTGCCGGTCTGGATATCGACGAGCGACTCGTTTTCGACGCGCGTCACCATGCCGCCGATCGCATCCTTCGCCCACTCGCCCGAGGGGACGAGCTTGGCGTAGCCGGAGAGGATCGGTGCACCACCGAGCTGCTCTTCCTTCTCGACGAGCACGCAGGGTTTGCCGACAGTCGCGAGACTGTGGGCTGCTGCAAGGCCGGCGGGGCCGCCGCCGACGACGAGTACTGGTTTGCTCATTCCGCTTTCTCCAGGGGCTTGAACCCGGGGCCGGAAGTGATCATCTTCCGCGGGTCATACAGGGTTTCGCCCTTGCCGGCCTCGACGTCCTTCAGATACGCCTCGAACTCGGCCTTCTTCGCCTGCCAGTCGATGCCCAGTTTCTCCATGAGCGTTTCCGTCGACGAGGCATGCCAGTGTGACTGGACGATCTTGTAAGGGTGCGCGCCGCAGACGAGCGCGGCGAGCTGGCAGTCGGCAAGCACCGGCAGGTCGACCGGCTTGCCAGCCGCGGCACCGATCCACTGGTTCTTGTCGAGCGTCGTGATACAGCCGGTATCGTGGCCGACCATCACGTCGGCCCGCGCTTCCTCTATGGCGACGCGAAGCTTCCGGTCGATCGCAAACGACCGGGTGAACTCGCGTTCCGAAATGATGTGCCGGAAGCCGAAACCGCAGCAGTCGTACCAGGTCGAGTAGTCGATCACCTGGGCGCCCAGGGTTTCGAGCAGGCCCGTCGTGACCGCAACGCGGTTACCGTCGAGGACGTCGTCGTCGTAGATCGCGTCTTCGGGGACCATCTTGTAGACGTGACAGGCCGGGTGCACGGTCGCGCGGATGTGATCGCAGTCGATGACCTGGTGTTCCTTGATGCGGTCCCGCATGACGTGCAGCCACTCGGAGTAGTGCACGACCTCTTCCGGGATCAGGAGCTTGCCGTCGACGAGCCGGCCCAGCTTGCCGAGGATCGTCTTGACGCGCTCGCGCAGCTTGGCGGACTGCAGCAGGTAGCCGCGGACTTCCTTGTAGTTACCGAAGGACGTGCCGCAGTGAACCAGCGGGTAGTAATACCCCTCGGGCAGGCCCTGGGCTTTCGCAGAGACGTAAGCCTGGTGGAAATTGCGCAGGAAGACGGCTGCCAGGCTCTCGATGTTGCCGATCCCGGAGCCGTGGTAATTCCACGCCGTGCACGAGGTCTGGTCGGTCTCGTCGAGATAGCGGATGTCCATCTTGTTCATGAGCCACAGCAGCGACGCCGGGTAGCCCGGGATGTTGCCGCACTGGCCGCAGGACTTGTGGTGCCAGAGCTGCGTCGTCGGGATCTTCTTGTCCCAGCCGTACAGCGTCTTGACCATCGCGGGCTCGTGCTCGTCTTTCACGCGGTGCACGAGAATCTCGCCGTCTTTCTCGAGCTCCCACATCACGTCGCGGACGTCTTCGACGCGATCCTTGTTGGTCAGCATGGAGCGCTTGTTGATGATCTGGTCGACCCAGACCGTCGCCACGTGCGCGTCTTCCTTGCTGAGCTTGGCGTCCTGCCACTCGGGGCCGTGACCCGTGAAGCGCTCGCCGCCGTTGCCGTTACCTGTTGTCATATGCTGGTCTCTCCTGCGATTGCATCGATACGCGCGCGCCCGGGGGCGCAAACGATCGTCAGTCGTCGTCCTGTTCGTCCAAAAAGTCTTCCCAGTCGTCGCGCTTCTCATCCATGATGTCGCTGATGACGTCGAAGAGGTTCTCGTCGATGGTTTCGAGGCTGTCGAGTACACCGGTCTCTTCCCAGATGGTGTAGAGCTCGACCGAGGTCTTCAGGTTGACCTCCCAGGCCGTCTTGGTCGTGTGCAGCGTCGGCATCGGGATGGCCTTCCTGAGCGTCGTCAGCGGCGCTTCGACCTTCGCGATGTTGGGGCCCCAGTCGGCAAAGCCTTCCGGGTTGATCATGTCCGGCGACAGCTGGTTGCCGGTGGAAATCAGCTTGAGCATGACGCGGCTGAAGGGCCGGAGCACGCTCTTCGCGGACTCCATGCCGTGCTTGATCGCCGTTTCCCGCATGAGCATGACGAGGCCACCCGGGGAGTTGCCGAACGGACAGCGGGCGGCGCAGGTATAGCACTGGGCGCAGGACCAGATCTTTTCCTGCATCGCGTCGTAGATGCCCTCGAGATTCTCGGTCCACAGGAGCTGCACGATCTCGCGCGGGCTGAAGTCGTAGTAGTGAGCGGCAGGGCAGGTGGCCGTACAGATACCGCAGTTCAGGCAGCCGTTGAGTTCGTGGTCGAAACGAAGGTCGGCCTGGATATCCTCGAAAATCTCTTCGAGCTGTTCACGTTCGACAGGCGGTGTCTCCGACACCGGGTCGCCAATGACGTGCTGTATTCGGCTGGTGGCGGAATGCGACATGAGCTTCGTCTCCGTGACGTTAGTAGGAAAGGACCTTGCAGTCCCCTTCCATGACTTCTTCGATGAGGTGCGCGCCGCCGACGATGCCTTCGCATTCGGGGATCAGGTCGTCCTGGGTCATGTCGAACAGGTCGAGGTTCGGCGAGCAGCAGAAGAACTTCACCCCGGCCTCGTGGGCGTCCTGGATAAAGCTGTAAACGCTCTTCGGCGAGCCTTCCTTGACGAACAGGTTCTCGGCGACGCCTTTTTTCATGAGCCGGCCGGACGTGGCCGTGCAGATGACGTCGACCTCGTAATCCATGGCGGCCGCCACGGTGGCCTGGAAAATGGGCGCCCCGAGTTCCTCGCCGTTGCGCGGATCGGTATTCGCCATCACGATGATCAGTTTTTCAGCCATTCGATGTCTCCCCAGAAGTCGGACGGCGGCTGGAGCCGTCTAACAGTTAATTAGCATATACTAAAATACCTACGTGTCCAGCCCCTCGGCAGCAGCCGTTGCCGCCCGCGGCGAGGACATCAGCGAGGTGCACTGCACCAGCCCGGTCATGATCGAAACGAGATCGTCCTCGATCCGGGTCCGGAGCGGCCGGAACGCTTCCAGTCGCTCGGCCGCGCCGTCGGGCACCTCGTCGAATTCCATAATCAGGTCTTCGACCATACCCAGCTTAATCCCGGGATTTCCCAGAAAGCCATACGCGTTATCACCGACCCTGAATACGGCTGCGTTGCCGACGTCGTCCTCGGCGAGGACCTCTGCCGTCGCCGGCAGCACCGGCCGGTCGCGCATGTAGGTCACCGACAGGAACGTCTCCGGCAGGAAGCCGTTGAGCGCATCGTCTCGAGTCCGGCGCGCCTCGCGGATCGCGAACTCGAAGGGCGCCGGTTCCGAGCCACCGCCGGCAGCCAGGGCCAGGATCTGGGCGCCGAGACCGAAGCCGATCACGGGCGTGCCTTCCTCGAGGCGCTGCCGCGTCAGCTCGATTTCCGCCTCGAGGGTAGGCAGGTCCCGGCTGCCAGCCGAGCCCCAGGGGCCGCCGCCGAGCAGGATCATTGCATCGGCCGGCAGGGCGGAATCCGGCAGGCCGCCGGCCGCGAAGGGCCGGAAATACTGGAAGCGGATGCGGCGGCCCTCGAGATGGTCTTCGATCAGGCCCAGGTATTCGCCCGAGGTGTGCTGGATCACTGCCACGACGTTCATCGGGGCCTCACCCCGGCGCGCCAGCGAAAACGCGTCGTCGGCCTTGCTACATCCCGTCATTGACTCGCTCTCCCAGTGCCGCCTCGATCGCATGCCGGAAATCGGCCGGCTGGACGCTCAGCGTATCGGTGCGGTTGCTGGCGAAAAAGTCGTCGATCGCGGCAGCGACGTCGCCGAGGCGGGTGCCGGCCAGGTGTGCCTCGAGGTCGAGTACGAAACGCGGCGGGGTCACGAAGAAATCGCCTGTCAGCAGTACCCGCTGCAGGATCTGGTCGGTCGGTCCGTCGAGACGGACGAACGCGTCGATCGTGCCGCCGGGGCTGGTGTGGCTGCCGGCGAGCACGCCGGCCACGCTGCCGGCGCCGTCGATCTCCCGCAGGTACTCGTCGGTGCCGATCTCCTCGTCGAAGGCGTGGCGGGCCAGGGCCTCCTCGTCATCGGTGATGTCGCCCCAGTCGGCCTCGAGGCCGAGGCCCTCGCAGAATCCGTCGAGGAGCGCGGACTTCACCTCGTCGAGCGTCGGCAGGCCACTGCCCAGGAGGTCGGCGAGGGTAACGACGCGGCCCGCCGCCGAGTCGAGCTTGCGCTTGCCGAGCTTCGTGTCGGGCACCCTCAGTGCCCGCACCATCCGCTCGGCATCGAGATCGATGAGCACCGTACCCTGGTAGATCAGGATGTCGCCGTCGTAGAAGCCGCCGGTGCCGCTGATCTTGCGGCCGTCCACCTCGATGTCGTTGCGGGGCCGGAAGCGTGCGTCGACGCCGAGCTTCGACAGGCCCTCGGCCGCCGCGGTGCAGATTTTCGCCGTGACCTCGGGCAGCGTGGCGACACCGAGCGAACGACGGTCGAACACCAGCTCCCAGCCGAGCTGGCTCTCGTCGAGGTAGATCGCGCCACCGCCGGTGATCCGGCGCACCAGCCCGATACCGTGTTCGGCGCAGTACTCGAGGTCGACCTCGCGGCGGAGGTCCTGGTGGCGTCCGATCAGCGCGGTCGGCGGAAAACGGAGAAACCGGATCGTATCCGGCACCAGTCCGTTCTGCCGGGCCTCGATCAGCGCCGCGTCGAACGCAATGTTCGCGCGGCCCTCGCGCACGCCCGTGTCAATGATGCGGAATGCATCGCCCATCGACGCGCGCCCCCCCTATTCGACGCTGACCGGGATGTCGAGCTGGCGGCGAATCTTCCTGAGGTCCTTCTTGCCGGGCTGGAACGGGTAACTCGCGATGTCGCTCGGCGGTGAATCGCCGTAGGGCCGGTCGCAGGCCGAGATGTCGTCCTGGAACTTGCCCGGGCAGCCGGAGGTCCGGAAGGCGATACCGTCCTGGATCACCTGGTCGAGCTCCCCTGTGGGAATACCGAAATCAGTGACGCGGCCGCACTCGTCGAAACGCATGTGATCGATGCGGACGTCGCGGTAGTCGATCAGGTAGCGCGCCAGCTGGACGCGACGCCACTGGTCGCGCGGCGTTGCCGGCAGGTGATCCATCAGCGACCCTGATTCCGGGAAGAAACAGAACATGTGGCTGTGGCCGCCCAGGTCGACGAGCCGCTGGACCAGCGAGAGAACCTCGAACTCGGTCTCGCCCATGCCGACGATGATGTGCGCGCCGAACTTGCCGGCACCAAAGATATCGCGGGCGTCCTCGAGGATTTCCCAGTATTTCGACCACTTGTGCGGCGACTGCACGCCCTTGCCGCGCGTCCGGTCGAAGATCTCGGGCGTCGCCGCATCGAGCGCGACCGTGAAGATATCGGCGCCGAGGTCGCGGGTCTTCTGAACGTCGTCGCGCGTCATCGTGGTCGGGTTCGAGAGGATCGATACCGGGATCGCGTCGGGATCGATGCGATCGGTCCACTGCTCGAGGACCGTGAACGTATCGTCCTCGGAACGCGGGTGGGTGATCATCGAGATACACATCCGGTGGAACGGGCTGGCCTCGGGATCAGCCGCGACGATGTCGATGATTTCGGCCATCGGCACCGCCGGCCAGTCGACGCGGATGAAATTCCGGTCCGCGTAATCCCGGTCCGCTTCGCGGTGCCGGGCGAGCCCGCAGTACGCGCAATTGGCCCGGCAGCCCTCGGGATACGTCAGGAGGAGGTTCAGGCATCGCGTGCATTCGCAGCCGTACATGCGCCCGCTCATGATGCCGAGCGTGATCGCCGCCGCCGTGGACAGCTGCACGTACTCGGGCGATTTCATGTGCGGCGCGAGGTAATTGTCGTTGGGCAGGTAAACGCCTTTGGGCGGGATGTCGTTCGCCTTCACGTGCTTGCCGTTCCTGCGCTCCGCCGGCGTCCGTTCGGGCGGCCGCGGCACCATCACGTCGAACGGATTGAAATCGGCACCGTCGGTTGCCCCCGCGGCCGGGGATTTCTTCTGCTCGATACAACTCATACTGACTCCGTGGTCTGGTTACGCCGCGCAGGAGCGGGCGATGGACGGTGAGGACTCGCTGCCGAGCTTGATCGAGCAGCAGGAATGCGCCTGGACGAAAGGCCGGCCGATCGTATGTGCCACCGACACGGCGCCGTCGGCGGGAAACGCGATGCCGTCGAGACCGGCCATGATCGCGTAGGCGTCGGTGACCCGCTTGTGCATACCCGGGGGCCTTGCGCAGCCCAGCAGGACCTGCTGCTCCGGCAGCTTCTCGCGCGCCTCGCCGAAGATGCGGCCGACGTCGCTCGTCGCCGGCGTCTCGAAGGTGCCGGGCCTGGCATAGAACGGCATGATGACGACCAGCACCAGCGCGTTGACGGGATAGCGGCTGACCATCTCGAGCGCCCGCGGTTCGCCGAGGATGCGGCCGTAATGCAGGCCGATCACGATATGCGGCGTCACCTCCATGCCGGTGGTGCAGAGCGCGGCCAGGGTCGCCTCGAAGTCCTCGACCGGCCGGTCGAGGTTGTAGACCTCGCGGATCGTCTCGTCCGCCCCGATCACGTCCATCATGACGGTGTCGACGCCGGCGGACTCCATGTCCTGCGCCCGCCGCTCGTCGAGCAGCGCGCTGTGAATGGCAATCTTCAGGTCCGGGAAATCGCGCTTCAGGCCCTCGACCACCGGCAGGAAACGCCCGTAGTTGATCTCGTTGCGGCGGTTCGAACCGCCGGACAGCAGGAAACCGCTCAAACCTTCGCTGGCAACCAGGTCACGCACCTTCCGGTCGAGCATGGCGGGATTCGTCGCCGGGATCATCGGCTCGAGAATCTTCTTCTGGCAGTGGTCGCAGTTCAGGCCGCACTCGCCGGCCGTGATCGAAAACGCCGGGAAGCTGTTCTTGCCACAGCCCTTCAGTTCGCTGGTCGCGTATTCCTTGAAGGTCGGCGTCGAAAACCGGATCGGCCGGTTCGCCACGCGGCCGGCGTTGCGTTCGAAGTCGCGGACGAGTTCGGCGTCGAACTCGGCGTCTTCCAGGTCCTCGATGGATTCGAGTGCGTCGAGCCAGGTCATCGTGTCGTGCCTCCCCTTGCCATTAACGCCCGCCCGACGGTCACATGACGACGGACGCGGCAATCGATTCTATGGTGTCGCGGACAGGCCCTGTATACGGACTATCCGCCATGCTCGTGAGCCAGCCGGGCTCCCGGTCCTCCTCGTCGACCAGGTCGCACTCCATCGCCGCCAGCAGGGTCGTCGCCGCCTCCGGGAGTTCCACCGGGACCGGGATGTCGGCGATCACGGCCCAGAGCCCGGCCCAGTAGCGGGTCAGGGTCCACGGGTTGTAGCCCCCGCCGCCCAGGATGACGCTCGGCACGGCCAGGTCCAGGAGCGCCCGCACGGCGCGCCACAGCGCCGTGTTCGACAGGTTCATCGACGACAGCGGATCGCCCGCGAGGCAATCGGCGCCGCAGCACACGACGAGGGCGTCGACACGCTCCCGCCCGAGCAGCGGCAGCACGGCGCGCTCGAGGAGATAGTCGAGTTCACAGTCGTTGAGGCCCTTCGGCACCGGCAGGTTGTAGATCCCGCGCCGGGGCTCGGATGCCTGCCCGGAGTGCGGCCATCGGCCCTCCTCGTGGATCGACAGCGTGATCACGTCGGGGTTGTCGGCAAATGCCGCCTCGACGCCGTCGCCGTGATGCGCGTCGAGGTCGACGTAGCCGATGCGGCCGCAGCCGCCCTCTGCCAGCCGCCGGATCGCGAACACGGGGTCGTTGAAGTAGCAGAAGCCCACCGCGCGGTCGGGGCGGCCGTGATGGGTCCCGCCGGACGGGTGGAAGGCGACGTGCCCGGACAGCGCCAGCTCGGCCGCGGCGATCGAGCCGGCGACGGTCGCCGCCGCGCGAGCATAGACGCCGGGGAACAGCGGGTTTTCCAGCGTGCCTATGTTGAATCGCTCGCGGGTTTCGCGGGCGACGAGACCTTCGGAGTCTGCGTATTGCAGCGCGTCGATATACGCCGGATCATGAAATTCGAGCAGGCGTTCGCGAGGCGCAGGTTCGACTTCGCAATAGTGGTCGTCGTCGAGCCAGCCGAGGATACGGATGAGATCCAGCACCGATCCGTGCCGGATGATGTTCAGGGGATGATTACCGGTAAAGGCGGCGCGGCCAAAGAGCTCACTGCCCAGAAAGACCGGGGCCGGGGTTGCCAGGCCCGTGCAGGGGACAGCTGGCGATGTCGGGTTGGACAGGTTTTGCGCCACGCCGGACAGGGATTCCGATTGCTTACAGTGAGATGAACCGAGAGTATTCCATCGCACTAATAAAGACAATTATGATATTCTAATATTCACGGGTGAGAGAGTTCGAGAGGTAACACCAATGGCCAGTGATGCATCCGTCGTATCCAACGACATTCAAGGTTCCGCAGGCGAAGCTCCGGTTGCGGCCCCCGAAACCAAGAGCATGTCGATTATCGTGACGAAGGGCTCGCTGGACTGGGCCTACCCGCCCTTCATCCTCGCGACGACAGCCGCCGCGATGGGACTGCCGGTGACGCTGTTCTTCACCTTCTACGGCCTGCCGCTCTTGCTCAAGAAGCTCGACCTGCAGCTGACGGCCGCCGGCAACCCGGCCATGAAGATGCCGATGATGGGCGGTCACATGGGACTCCCCAATCTCCTGACGGCAATCCCGGGCGTCGACGCAGCCTGCTCGAAGATGATGAAGAACCTGATGAACAAGAAAGGTGTTGCCTCGATCGAGGATCTGCGCGAACTCGCGGTCGATGCCGAGGTTCGCCTGATCGCCTGCCAGATGACGATGGATCTGTTCGAGTACTCGATGGACGACATGATCGACGGCATCGAACTCGGCGGCGCCGCAACGTATATCGAGTGCGCGACAAATTCGGATATCAACCTGTTCATCTAGAACTCGGGCTTTGAGTTAGACAAGGGAGCTAAGACATGGCAGACCACACACTGGACGCAAAAGGGCTGAACTGCCCGCTGCCCATCCTGAAGGCGCGCAAGGCACTTAAGGAGGTGCCGGCCGGCGGCACGCTGGAGATCCTGGCAACGGACCCCGGTGCGGTTGCCGACTTCCAGGCATTCTGCCGACAGACCGGCAACGAACTGGTCGAACACTCGGAAGACGGTTCGATCTACCGGTTCGTTATCAAACACACGGCGGCATAGCGAAACAAAACCAAGGGCGCTGAACATCAGCGCCCTTTTCGTTTCGACGTCTTACGGAAACACCCAGCGTGAACATACTTCCCGGACTCCTGCTTGCGCTCGTGCTGGCGCTCGCGGGTCAATACCTGTCGGATTTCATCGGCATCGAGTTGATGGGCCTGCCAAAGAGCCCGATCAGCGCAATCATGATGGCGATCCTGCTCGGCATACTCATACGTAACCTGTTCAAATTGCCGGAGTTCCTGCAACCCGGTATCCGCTTCGGCCTGGTCCGTATCCTGAGGCTCGGCATCGTGCTGCTCGGCATACGGCTGTCGCTCGGGGAAGCCGGTGCCATCGGCGCCAAGGCGCTGCCGATCATCATCGGCGCAGTCGCTGCAGCGCTGATCATCGTGACCTATCTCAGCCGGCGGCTCGGCCTGAGCCGCAAGCTGGGGACCCTGCTTGCCGTCGGCACGAGTATCTGCGGCGCCACGGCCATCGTGGCGACCGCGCCGACGATTGCCGCCAAGGACGACGAAGTCGCTTACGCCGTCGCCTGCGTCACGCTGTTCGGCGTGATCGCGATGCTGGTTTACCCGTTCGCGGCGCACGCCATCTTCGATGGAGACGCGTTCATGGCAGGCCTGTTCCTCGGCACGTCGGTGCACGAGACAGCGCAGGTGGCCGGCTCGGGCCTCGTCTACCAGCAGTACTACGGTAACGCGGAGGCTCTCGACGTGGCGACGGTGACCAAGCTGGTCCGCAACCTCGGCATGCTCGCCGTCATTCCGCTGATGTCCATCCTCTATCACCGCAAGTCGGATGAAGGGGAATCGGCGCCCAAGTGGTGGACCATGATTCCGCTGTTCGTCGTCGGGTTCGCCGCCATGAGCGCCCTCAGGACGATCGGCGATATGGGCGACCCGGCGTTCGGTTTCCTGCCGGTCGAGCAGTGGCAGTCGATCGTCGGCCACGTCAAGGAAGTGGCGGAACTGTTCCTTGCCATCGCGATGGCAGCCGTCGGGCTCGGCACGAGTATCCGCGGCCTGGTATCGATCGGTTTCAAACCGCTGGTCATGGGGCTCATAGCGGCGCTGCTCGTCGGCGGCGTCAGCCTGACATTGATCAGCGTGCTGTACTGACAGCCGGATTGTCGCTCTAGCCCGTCCCGACGGGCGACAGCGGCAGACTCCGACATTGGTCGCGCGTCAGGACGCGCTCCAACAGATTGATTACGGAGACCATTGTGGCAAACGAGAAAGGCAAGACTCCGAACCGGCTCGGTATCCACGAACTGTACAACGCGAACCGGGAAGCCGCGGACGAGGCCCTCTGGGGCCGCAGGGCGGACCCGCTGACGCGACGCGGCTTCCTCAAGGGAAGCGGGCTCGCCGCGATGTCGGCGGCGCTCGGCGCAAGCATTCCGTTCGCCGAGTGGATGCCCGGTGGACTGATACCCGCGGCGCTCGCACAGTCCAGCGAGGCCTTCGAAATCCCCGGCAAGAACGGGCTGATCGTCCTCAACGACCGGCCCCTGAATGCCGAGACGCCGGCGCACCTGCTGGACGACCGGGTCACGCCCAATGATCGTCTCTTCGTCCGCAACAACGGCATTCCGCCGAACCCTGCGTCGATCGACGTCGATGCGTGGACGCTCGAGATCGGCGGGGAGTCTGCCGAGCGAACGATGACGTTCACGATCGCCGACCTGAAGGAAAAATTCCGGGAATACAGCTACCAGCTGGTGATCGAGTGCGGCGGCAACGGCCGCAGCGAATTCGTGCCGCCCGCGTCAGGCAACCAGTGGTCGACCGGTGCCGTCGGCTGCCCCGTCTGGACCGGCGTTCGGCTGAAAGACGTGCTCGAACACGTCGGCGTCCGCGAGGATGCCGTTTACGTAGCGTATTACGGCGCCGATCGGCATGCGAGCGGCGACGTGTCGAAGGTACCGATTTCGCGCGGCGTGCCGATTGCGAAGGCGATGGAAAAGGAATCGCTGATCGCGTGGGCGATGAACGGCGAAGACATGCCGCTGCATAACGGCCACCCGCTCAGGCTCGTCTGCGGCGGCTGGCCGGCTTCGGTCTCCGGGAAGTGGCTCAGGAAGATCGTGGTCCGCGACCGCGTGCATGACGGCCCGAAGATGACCGGCACGTCCTATCGCGTCCCCTGCCGGCCCGTCGCGCCGGGCACGGTGGTCCCGGACGAGGACATGTGCATCATCGAGGCCATGCCGGTGAAATCGCTGATCACGTTCCCGAAATCGGGTATCGAACACGACAGCCGCGAAGCGCTGACCGTTCGCGGCCATGCGTGGGTCGGCGACGACCGCATCCGCCGCATGGACATCTCGATCGACTTCGGCGCAACCTGGCAAAGGGCCCGCCTGGAGCGGCCGGCAAACCGGCTCGCCTGGCAGCACTGGCAGGCGGACGTCGAGTTCCCGATGCCCGGGTATTACGAAGTCTGGGCGCGCGCGACCGACGCATCGGGGCATGCGCAGCCGATGGTGATGCCGGGCTGGAACCCGAAAGGCTACCTGAACAACGCATGCCACCGCATCGCTGTCCAGGCCGTCTGATGGGCGCCCGCACGCTGCTGCTCGGACTCCTGGCCACCGGCGCAATCGCCGCGGCCGCGGCCGACGAGCCGGAACTCGACGCCTTCACCGGGCTCAAGAAAACCGGCGACTGGGAGCTCGTCCGCAACAACTGTGTCGCCTGTCACTCGGCGAAACTGATCACCCAGCAGCGCGGTACGCAGGAACAGTGGCTCGCGATGATTCGCTGGATGCAGAAGAGCCAGAACCTGTGGCAATTCGATCCCGAAACGGAAACGAGAATCATTACCTATCTCGCCGAGAACTATCCGCCCAGCGAACAGCAGAGAAGAGCCCCGATCCCGCGCGAACTTCTGCCGCCCAACCCTTACTCGAGCGCGAAAAACGCCGAGTAATACCGCCTGCGCGAAGCCCGTCGGTACATTCCAGTATGGCGCCAGTCCCCCGGCGCAACGTACCGTTCGGCATTAATTGACGGCTCAATGCCGGGGGGGTCTACATGACAAGCTACGCAGTCCTGGGCATCGGCAACAGCCTGATGACCGACGACGGCATCGGCGTGCATGTCCTCAATGCCTACGCGGCCGAGAATCGCGACCCCGACGTCGCCTGCCTCGACGCCGGCACGGTCGGCCTGGCGCTGATGACGCGCCTGTCGGGCCTCGACGGCATCATCGCCGTGGATGCCATGCGGCTTGGCAAGCCCGCCGGCACGCTGACCGTTCTCGCCGGCCCGGCCATGGACGCGCATCTCAACAAGCACCACGGCAGCGTCCACGAACTCGGCCTCTCGGACATGATGGACGCGCTGCGCCTGTCCGACGACCTGCCCCGGTACCGTGCGCTCGTCGGCATAGAACCCGAAGCCGTGGACTGGGGGACGGAACCCACCCCGCCCGTCGCGGCCCGGGTTACCGATGCCGTCGACGCGATCGCCGCGCTGCTCGCGGAGTGGCGCAAGGAAAAATCAACGGAGTCCGCCGCATGAATTCGACCAACCCACTCAATGCCGCCTCCGCGGTGCCGCGCGGTAACGTCGAGCCGATCCTGAACGAGGTGGCGCACGCGCTGGATCGCCTGGTCACCTTGAACGAACCTACGGTCATCGACCTCGCGCGCCTGCCGTTCTCGCCCGGTGAACTCGAGAAACTCGAAGAGGAACTCGGCGAAGGCGAGCTGAATGCACGCCTCGATTCGCTCGGCGAAAGCATCATCCGCGAGACCGCCTTCCCGGGCGTCTGGTGGCTCGAACACCGCAATGCCGCCGGCGAAATCGTCGGCCGCTTCGTAGAAGTTACGTACAGCCCGGACATACTCAGGTCGCAGGACGTGGATATCTCGGCCGGCCGCGGCGTACTCCGGGAAAAAATCAATCGCCTGCACGAAACGCAGGCGGACCGGCTCGATCTGCCGGCAAACCATCGGGAGACAGTATCGTGAAAACCAATCGCACGCTCGGCGAAATCTTGAGGGAGCGTGGCGTGTCCCGGCGCGGATTCATGAAGTATTGCGCCGCGACCGCATCGCTACTCGCATTGCCGCCATCCATGATTCCGCGCATTGCACAAGCACTCGAAAACGCGCGCAGACCTTCGGTGATCTGGCTCTCCTTCCAGGAGTGCACAGGCTGCACGGAGTCGCTGACGCGATCGGCATCCCCGACGGTCGAGAACCTGATTTTCGACAGTATCTCGCTCGATTATCACCACACGCTGCAGGCAGCCTCCGGTGATGCCGCCGAGGAAGCGCGGCATACCGCGATGAAAGAGAACGACGGCAAGTACCTGGTACTCGTCGACGGCTCGATCCCGCTCGGTAACCCCGGCTATTCGACGATCGCCGGCATCAGCAACCTCGAGATGCTCGAGGAGACCATCAAGGGCGCCGCCGCCGTCGTCGCGATCGGCAGCTGCGCGGCCTTCGGCGGTATCCCGGGCGCGAACCCGAACCCGACCGGTGCCGTCTCGGTCATGGATCTCGTCACGGACAAGCCCGTCGTCAACGTACCGGGCTGCCCGCCGATTCCCATGGTCATCACCGCCGTGCTCGCCCAGTTTTTGACCTTCGGCCAGCTGCCGGAGCTCGATATCTACGGCCGCCCGACGGCGTTCTTCGGCCAGACGATCCACGACCGCTGCTATCGCCGGCCGTTTTACGAACAGGGCCGTTTCGCCGAAAGCTTCGACGACGAAGGCGCCAAGAAAGGCTGGTGCCTGTACAAGCTCGGCTGCAAGGGACCGATTACCTACAACGCCTGTGCGACCGTCAAGTGGAATTCCGGCACGAGTTTCCCGATCGAAGCGGGGCACCCCTGCCTCGGTTGCTCAGAACCCAATTTCTGGGACAAGGGCGGCTTCTACCGGCCGGTCTCGACGGTCGATATCGGCAGCGGCGCCACGCTCGCGGGCGCAGCGGCGGCCGGTGTCGCAATCGGCGCGGCGACCGCCGTAATGGCACGCAATCGCCAGAAAAAGATTTCGAAGGAGGGCTGACATGGACCTACTGGAACTCGCACGTGGCCCGATCATGATGGTCGCGCTTTACGTCTTCATCGTCGGCACGCTCTGGCGCCTGTTCGGAATCCTTTTACTGCAGCGCAAGCCGGTGCTTTCCAGGGAACGGAAAAAAGCCGGCGTGGGGGCGGCTACCCGGATGATCATTTCCAGGTCGCTCACGGCACCGGCATTCAAGGAAACCTCGAAACTGCCGAAGGTGCTCGGTTATACGATGCACATCGGCCTGTTTGCCGTGATCTTCCTGTTCATACCGCACATCGTCATCTTCAAGGACGTCCTCGGTATCGGCTGGCCAGGCCTGCCCAACAGCGCGATCTACTTCCTCGGCGTGATCACGGTCGCCACAGCGCTGGTCCTGATCATCCGGCGGATGACGAACCCGGTTTTGAAGCAGATCTCCAATTTCGATGACTACTTCAGCTGGTTCGTCACGATCCTGCCGATCCTGACCGGGCTCATCATGCCGATCCGCTTCGGCATCCGCTACGAAACGCTGCTGGCGGTCCATATCCTGAGTGTCGCGCTGCTGCTGGTCTGGCTACCGTTCAGCAAGCTTGCACATTCTTTCCTGATCTTCTTTTCGCGCGGCACCGAAGGTGTGCAGTTCGAGCGCAAGGGGGCGCAGACATGAGTGCATCCAACGTGGAACATGAATTCGAGTACGACGCGCATCGCGTGAGCGTCAAGGAACCGTCTGCCCGCTTCGACAAGCAGGGCGACATGAGTGACAAGGAACGGGTCGAGAAGGCCATGGCGCACTTCGTCAAGGACTTCGGCTCGGCCGCAGCGACCTATCTCGAGAGCTGCATCCACTGCGGCATGTGCGCGGACGCCTGTCACTACTACATCTCGACCGGCGATCCCAAATACACGCCGATCTGGAAACTCGAGCCGTTCAAGCAGGCTTACAAGCGTGAATACGGCCCGCTGTCGATCCTGTACCGGACCTTCGGGCTCAAGAAGAAAGTCACCGCCGACGAACTCGAGGAGTGGCAGCACCTCATCTACGACAGCTGCACGGTCTGCGGCCGCTGCTCGCTGATCTGCCCGATGGGCATCGACATTGCCTCGCTCATCAGCACGGCGCGCCACGGCATGAACAAGGCGGGGCTGATCCCGCACGAACTGCATGCCGTTGCGGAGCGCGCCAGGAAAGACGGCAGCCCGCTCGGCGTGACGCCGGAGCTCTTCAGGGAACGTATCGAGTGGATGGCGGACGAGCACGAGGTCGACATCAACCTCGATCTCGACAAGGCCGACGTCTTCGCGATCATGTCCTCGATCGAGATCCAGAAGTACCCTGCAGCCATGGCCGCAACGGCGAAGATCCTGAACGCGACGGGCGAAAGCTGGACGTTCCGCTCGGACGCCTTCGAGGCCACGAACTTCGGCCTGCTCTCAGGCAACCTCGAGTGGCAGAGGGAAGCCAGTCTCAAGGTCATCAACGCGGCCATCAAGCTCGGCGCGAAAAAGCTGGTGCTGCCGGAATGCGGTCACGCGTACATGGCACTCCGGTGGATGGGCGCCGAGATGTACGGCAAGCCGTTGCCTTTCGAGGTTCTGCACATCAGCGAGTACCTGGCCGATGTTCTCAACAGCGGCAAGCTGAAAGTGAAGAAGGTCGACAAGTCCGTGACCTTCCATGACCCTTGCCAGGTCGTCAGGCGCGGTGGCGCAGCACAGGCTCCGCGCGATGTCCTCAAGCACCTCGGCGTCGACTTCCGTGAAATGGAGAACGGCGGCGCCTACAACTGGTGCTGCGGCGGCGGCGGTGGGGTCATCACGATCCGGCGCGCCGACGAACTGCGCCACAAAGTCTTCAAGATCAAGATGGAGCAGGTGGAAGCGACGAAGGCCGACGCGCTCGTGTCGAGTTGCGCCAACTGCCGGCAAACTTTCGACGACGGCCAGGCTCACTACAAGTGGGACTACAAGATGGATAGCCTGCTAGAGCTCGTCGCCGACAACCTCGCGGAGGAAGCAGCATGAATGCCAGAGTCGTTGTCGACCCGATCACCCGGATCGAGGGACACCTGCGCGTCGAAGCGCAGATGGACGGAAACACTATTGCCCAGGCCTATTCGTCGGGCACGATGGTCCGCGGGATCGAAATCATCCTGCGTGATCGCGACCCGCGCGATGCCTGGGCCTTCGCGCAGCGCATTTGCGGTGTCTGCACGCTCGTGCACGGGCTCGCCTCGGTGCGCTCCGTCGAGGATGCGCTGGGCACCGAGGTACCCGAGAACGCGGAACTGATACGCAACCTCATGATCGGCGCGCAGTATATCCATGATCACGTGATGCACTTTTATCACCTGCACGCGCTGGACTGGGTAGACGTCGTCTCGGCGCTGTCGGCCGACCCGGCCGCGACGGCCTCGCTCGCGCAGTCGCTCGGTAATTACCCGCGCTCGTCGACGGGTTATTTCTCGGACGTCAGGAAGAAGCTCAGGGATTTCGTCGATGCCGGGCAGCTCGGCATCTTCGCGAACGGCTACTGGGGTCACCCCGAGTACCGGCTACCGCCGGAAGCGAACCTGATGGCCGTCGCGCACTATCTCGACGCGCTCGAATGGCAGCGTGACGTCGCGCGGCTGCATGCCATCTTCGGTGGCAAGAACCCGCATCCGAACTTCCTGGTCGGCGGCGTACCGTGCCCGATCGACCTGAACTCGGATTCGGCGATCAACAGCAAGCGCCTGTCCGAGGTCCAGGACATCATCAACAGCATGAAGACCTTCGTGTCGCAGGTATACGTGCCGGACACGCTGGCCATAGCCAGCTTCTACAAGGACTGGTTTGCACGCGGGGAAGGTCTCGGGAATTTCCTGTGCGTCGGCGATCTGCCGTCCAGGAGCATGAACGACCCGGACTCCTACTTCTTCCCGCGCGGCATTATCCTCGATCGCGACCTGTCGACGATTCACGACGTCGAACTGGCCGACCCCGACGGTATCCAGGAATTCGTGTCGCACTCGTGGTACGACTATTCCGACGGCAAGGATGCAGGCCTCCATCCGTGGCAGGGCGAGACCAATCTCAACTACACGGGACCCGAGCCGCCGTATACGCATCTCGACGTCGACCAGTCGTACTCATGGCTGAAATCGCCGCGCTGGAAAGGCAAGGCGATGGAGGTAGGCCCGCTGGCACGCGTCCTGATGCTCTATGCGAAGGGCCACGAGCCGACCCGCGATCTCGTCGGCAGCGTCCTGAAGCAGCTCGACGCGCCGGTCGAGGCACTGTACTCCACGCTCGGCCGCACCGCGGCACGCACGCTCGAGACGGCGATTCTCGCCGACCAGATGCAGGGCTGGCTGGATACACTCATCGGCAACATCCGCAACGGTTCGACGAAGACCTTCAACGAAACGCTGTGGGAGCCATCTAGCTGGCCGACCCGCTGCCAGGGCGTCGGCACGATGGAGGCGCCGCGCGGCGCACTCTCGCACTGGATCGTGATCGAGAACCAGAAGATCGCGAATTACCAGGCGATCGTACCGAGCACGTGGAACGCAGGCCCCCGCGATCCAAAAGGTCAGCCGGGCGCGTACGAGGCGGCTCTCGAGGACCGCCATACGATGGTCGATCCCAAGCAGCCGCTCGAAATCCTGCGGACGATCCACAGCTTCGACCCGTGCATTGCCTGTGCGGTCCACGTGACGGACCCGGACGGCGAGGAACTCGTCCAGGTCAAGGTCAACTGATCAGCGCGTACGGTCGGCCATCGCGAAGTCACCGCCCAGCGCCTTGAAAAGGGCAGCCAGGGCGGTGGCGCGATCGGTACGCGCCTGCGCGAGCAGGTCTTCGAGCTCGATACGCGTCCGTTCGGCATCCAGTACGGCGAGAAAACTGTCGACGCCGACGTCGAAGCGCAGACGCGCCAGGCGCGCGGCCTCCTTCGCCTCGGCCGCGGCTTCTTCAAGGCGCGCGGCCCGCTCGGTGGTTGCCCGGTAGTTCGCCAGCGCATTCTCGGTTTCCTCCAGCGCTACGAGCCAGGCTTCCTCGAATGCCGCGAGCGCGCCGTCTGCGCGCGCCTCGGCGGCGGCCACCTCGCGGCGAACCCGTCCCACATCCAGGATGCGCCAGGATATGCCCGGGGCGACCCGCCAGCGGTCGGCGTCCGAATTGCCGATTGCCGAAGAGGTGACGCCTGTCCATCCGAAGTCGCCGACGAGCGTCAGCTGCGGATAAAACTCCGCCGTCGCAACGCCGATATCGGCAGTCGCCGCGGCAAGCCTCCGCTCGGCGGCACGCACGTCGGGACGGCGCGGCAACCAGTCCTCGGGCGTGCCGACTGCCACCAGCGGCGGCAGTGCGGGCAACGAGGTCGGCGGGCTCAGCTCCGCCCGCAGTTCGTCGACCGGCAAGCGTGCAAGCACGGCGAGACGCTGTTCGGCACGGACGATTGCCGCCTCGGCCAACGGCACGGCCGCGGCGATCTGGCGCTCGACCGCCCGGGCCCGCGCCACGTCGAACGCGGTGCCGCGGCCGGCCTCGAGACCGGCCTCGAGGATCGCGACGCTGTCCGCCTGGTTCGCGAGGTTTTCCTCGAGGATCCTGAGGCGGAGCGATTCCCCCTGCCACTGGAAATAGGTCTGCGCGACCTCGGCCACGATCGAGAGTTCGACGGCGTATACGGTCGCCTCGTCGGCCTCGACCAGGTAACGGAAGCCTTCCGCCTGGCGCCGCAGCGAGCCGAACAGGTCGATCTCCCATGCAGCATCGAAGCCCGCGCGGTAGCGCTCGACCACGCCCAGCCCGGGAAATGCCAGGGGGTCGTCGACGCTGAATCGACTCCGCTCGTAGTCAGCGCTGACCCCGACCGTCGGCAGCAGGCTGTAAACCGACAGGCCGCTCAGGGCTCGGGTCTCGTTCAGTGTCGCCAGCGCCTGCGCGATCGTCGTGTTGTTCGCGAGCGCACGATCGATCAGGAGCGTCAGCTCCGCATTGCCGAGGCTTTGCCAGAGCCCCTCGATCGGCGTCGAATCCGGGTCGCCGAGGCCCTCGGCCTCCGTGAAGGTCTCGGGCAGTGCCGGTTCAATGCGCTCGTAATCGGGCCCGACGGCGCAGCCGCCTGCCACCATGGCAACAAGGACAAGGAAACTACGCCCGGCCATGTGCCATCTCCCGGCGAGCCCGGCGCCGTTCCTCGAACTGCCGGATCAGGACATAGAAAACCGGCGTGAATACCAGGCCGAAGAACGTCACGCCCAGCATTCCGAAGAAGACCGTCACGCCCATCACGTGCCGGATCTCGAAGCCCGGGCCGGACGCGAACACGAGCGGGATCACGCCGGCAATGAAGGCGAAGCTCGTCATCAGGATGGGACGCAGCCGGATGTGGGCCGCCTCTACGGCGGCATCGACGATGCTCTTGCCGTCGATCTCGAGATCTCGCGCGAACTCGACGATAAGGATTGCGTTCTTGCAGGCGAGGCCCATCAGCACGACAAGGCCGATCTGCGTGAAGATGTTGTTGTCGATGACGACCGGCGGGACCGACATCGGCGGCGGCGGGATTGCGCCCGACGCGATGGAGAGCCCGAAGACCAGCCCGCGCAGCTCGTTGATCGTCCAGATACCGGCAATGGCGGATAACAGGCACAGCGGGACGATCAGGATGACGACGAGCGGCAGCGACAGGCTCTCGTACAGCGCTGCGAGGATCAGGAACACGAACAGGATGCACAGCGGAAACACGATCAGGGCCGCGTTGCCCTGCGTCGCTTCCTGGTAGGTGAGCCCGGTCCACTCGAAGCCCATGCCTTTCGGCAGCATCGAGCTCGCCATTCGGTCGACGACGCGGAGCGCCTGCTGCGACGACATGCTGGCCGGATCGATGCCGGCGGACAGGTCCGCCGCCGGGTAGCCGTTGTAGCGGATGACCGGATCCGGACCGAAGCTCTCCTCGATCGACAGCACGCTCGTCACGGGAATCATCCGGCCGTCGGCATTGCGGACCTTGAGCGCCGAGACATCGCTCACCTCGTCGCGGAACGGCGCGTCGGCCTGGACGTAGACCCCGTAAGTCCGGCCGAAGCGGTTGAAGTCGTTCACGTAAGCCGAGCCCAGGTAGACCTGCAGAGCGTCGTAGACCTCGGTGAGGTTGAGCTTCTGCTCCTTGACCTTGCGGCGGTCGACGATCGCCTCGAGCTGCGGCACGTTCGACTGGAACGAACTCAGCACCGAATACGGATCGAAGCCCGGCGTCTGTCGCAGGCTGCCGGCGAGTGCCTGCGTCTGCCGGTTGAGCTCACCGAAGCCGAGCGAGCGCTTGTCCTGGATGTACATCTCGACTCCGGAGGCGTTGCCGAGGCCGAGGATGGGCGGCGGCATCAGGGCGAAGGCGAGGCCCTCCTCCAGCTGCGAGTAGGCGCCGGTCAGCTGCGCCGCGATCTCCTCTGCCGATGCCTCCCGATCGCGCGGCGATTCGAGCCCGATGAACAGCGTGCCGATATTCGGCGTGTTGACGAACTGGACGGCGTTGAGACCCGGAAACGCGACGATGCTGGTGACGCCGGGCGTTGCCAACGCAATGTCGGACATCTCCTGGACCATTGCGTCGGTACGATCGATCGTCGCGCCTTCGGGAAGCAACGCGGCCCCGAACAGGTACTGCTTGTCCTGGGTCGGCACGAAACCGCCCGGAACGGCGCGGAAACCCATGACCGCAACGCCCATCAGCAGCAGGTAGATCACTATCAGCCGCCCGCTGCGGCCGAGGTTTCGCTGGGTACTCCGGCCGTAGTACTTCGAACCCCGCTCGAACACGCGGTTGAACGGCCGGAAGATCCAGCCGAACAGGATGTCGATGATCTTGCCGGTCCTGTGCAGCGGGGCCCCGCGCGGCTTGAGCAGCACCGCGGCCATCGCCGGCGACAGCGTCAGCGAGTTGAAGCCGGAGATGATGACGGCCGCCGCGATCGATACGGCGAACTGCCGGTAGAACTCGCCGGTGACGCCGTCCAGGAAAGCCAGCGGCACGAAGACGGCGGACAGCACCAGCGTGATGGCGACGATCGGTCCGGAGACCTCGCGCATTGCGTCATCGGCCGCATCCCGCGGCGCCTTGCCCATCTCGATGTGGCGTTCGACGTTCTCGACGACGACGATCGCGTCATCGACCACGATGCCGATCGCGAGCACCAGCCCGAACAGGGTCAGCACGTTGATCGAGAAGCCGAGCAGGAGCAGCACCGCGAACGCGCCGATGATCGACACGGGCACTGCGAGCAACGGAATGATCGACGCACGCCAGGTCTGCAGGAAGAGCACGACGACGATGACGACCAGCAGGACGGCTTCGAGCAGCGTCTGGATGACCGACTTGATCGACTCGCGCACGAATACGGTCGGGTCATACGCGATCTGCCAGTCGACGCCGGGCGGGAACTCCCCGGCGAGCCGCTCCATCGTCGTGCGCACGGCGTCGGAGAGCTCGATCGCGTTGGCACCGGGACTCTGGAAGATCGGCAGCGCGGCGGCCTGCTGGTTGTCGAGCAGTGCGCGCAGCGAGTAGGCCTGGGAACCGAGTTCGACGCGGGCCACGTCGCCCAGGGTCGTTACGGATCCTGCTGCCTCGCCGGTCTTGAGGACTATGTTCTCGAATTCCTCGGCGGTCTCGAGCCGGCCCTGCGCGCTCAGCGAATACTGGACGGGGCTCGTGCCGGGCTGTGGCGGGCCGCCGATGATCCCGGCAGAGACCTGGATGTTCTGGTCACGGATAGCCGCAATCACGTCACCCGCCGTCATGTTCCGGGCGGCAATCCGTGCCGGGTCGAGCCAGATGCGCATGGAATAGGTCCCGGCGCCGAAGACCAGGACCTGGCCAACGCCGGGCAGCCTCGCGATTTCGTCCTTGACGTTGAGATCGGCGTAGTTCGCCAGGTAGGTCTGGTCGTAAACGGCGTCCGGGGACGTCAGGTGTACGACCATCGTCAGGTTGGGTGAGGCTTTCTCGGTAGAGACACCGAGCGCCCGCACGGCTTCGGGGAGTCGCGGCAACGCGGTCTGGACGCGATTCTGTACCTGCACGGCCGCGAGGTCGATGTCGGTGCCGGACTTGAAGGTCACCTGCACCACCAGCTGACCATCAGAACTCGCGACCGACTTCATGTAGATCATGTTTTCGACGCCGTTGATCGCTTCTTCGAGCGGCGCGGCGACGGTCTCGGAGATCGTCTTCGGGTTGGCACCGGGATAGGCGCCACGGACCTCGATGGTCGGCGGGACGACGTCCGGATACTCACCGACCGGCAGGTTCGGGATCGAGATCAGCCCGGCGATCAGGACGAATACCGACAGCACGCCCGCGAGAATCGGACGCTTCACGAATGTATGCGAGATGTTCATCCGGCGGCGCCTTCTCCGTCAGTGGCGCCGATCGCCGAGGTCGGGTTGTTCATGTCGACGCTCTCCGGTTTGACCGGTGCGCCGGAGAAGAAGACCTTGCGCACGCCGTTGACGACGATGCGTTCGCCGGGCTCGAGGCCCGCATCGACGACGCGCAGGCCGTCCACCTCGCGACCGAGCTCGATATCGCGGCGCACCGCCTGGTTATCCGCGGTGACGACATAGACGTACTTGCGATCCTGGTCGGTGAGCACGGCCGCCTCGTGGATCAGTACGGCCTCGTGCGCGCCGCTGCCGAGCAGTCGGACCCGCGCGAACAACCCGGGAATCAGGTAGCCGTCGGGATTCGGGATCACGGCACGACCCTGGATCGTCCCGGTCTGCGGGTCGACCTGGTTGTCGACAAAATCCATCTCGCCTCGAAACGGAAACTCGGTGTCGGTGGCGAGGCCGACCTGTACCGGGTTGCGGGCGTCCCGCGAACTCGGCCGCTCGCCCGACATCGCCTGCGCCTGGTACTTGAGATAGATGTTCTCGTCACCCTCGAAAACGACGTGCACCGGGTCGATGGAGACGATCGTCGTCAGTATCGAGCCCTCTGGCGATACCAGGTTGCCCGATTTGATCAGCGCTTCGCCGACGCGCCCGTCGATTGCTGCGGTAATCCGCGTGAACTCGAGGTTCAGCTCCGCGGCATCGAGCAATGCCCTCGCGGCGTTGAGGTCCGCCTTTGCCTGCTTGAGCTCGCCGCGACGATCGTCGAGTTCTTCAGCCGAAACCGCGCGGGCCTCGACAAGCTGTTCGGCGCGCTCGAGATCCTGCTCCGCCAGTTCGACCCGGGTGCGGGCCCGGGCGACATCGGCGCGGCGGGAGGCAACTTCGGCACGATACTGCCGATCGTCGATCGTGAACAGCAGGTCGCCTTTCTCGACGATGGCGCCTTCCTCGAAATGCACGGCATCGATGTAGCCGGAGATGCGCGGCTGCAGCCGAACCGTGTTCACGGCCTGGATACGCCCCGTGAAGTCGTCCCACTCGACGATCTCGCGGACGACGACCTCGGCGACGCCGACGTTCACCGGCGGGACCTGGTCGCCCTGCGGGGGACCACCGCCGCCACACGCGGCGATCAGCGCC
>JAZBNZ010000079.1:0-20197 GCA_036350895.1 Woeseiaceae bacterium | reverse complement strand
TATTCGCAGCTCACCGTCCCGACCGTCGACGACCCCGTCGAAGCGGAATGCCTGGTCATTGAAAGCACGGCCGCCCACGGTGCCCAGGCGGGCGAGGTTCGGGATGTCGATCGCGAGATTGAAGTTCGTGCTGTCGATGCGCGTGCCGAAACTCAGCGTGCCGGTGGCTCCGAGGCTGGCATCGGCCATCCTGATATCGAGTTTGTCCATGCGAATCGTGCTGCGTTCCCGTTCGCCCTCGATGTCGAGGCTGAACGGGACGGCGGCGGCTTCGAAGCCCTTGACCGCGCTCAGGACACTGCGGACGTCGTCGCTCTGGCCCGAGAGATCGATGCTGATCCACTCCCGGTCGAGCGGCATGCCCACGGCGATGTTGGCCGTCACGTTGGCCGTCACGTTGGCCATGGGTCTTGCCAGCCGGATATTGTCGAAGCGAAGGGCGTCGGCGTCAAAGCGTAGTGTACCCGTTAGCTCGAACGGCCCCGGCCGCACCTGGAACTGGTCGAGGTACGCAAGCGTTTTCTCGAAGGCGTCGCCGCTGGCGGAGAAGCGGAGCACCGAGCCGGCGATGGCAGGCGCGAGCTGCAGCGTAAAGTCGCCGCCGATCCCGGCCGGGCCGAGACTGCCGGAAAGATCGGCGAATCGGAGTTCACCCGGCGCGATGCGGAGCCTCCCGCCCAGCCGGAAGGGATCCGGCGGGACATAGGGCGAATCGGTGAACAGGCCCGTCACGGCCGTGAGCCGGTTGCCGCTGGCGTCGAACAGGATGTCGCTGCCGGCGGCACCCGCAGCCAGCGCTACGGTACCTGTTGCGGAGATGCCGAGCTCACCCAGCCTCGCCGTGACCGGCGCCCGCGTCCGGATACCGCCGTCCACCAACTCGATGCGACCGCTCGCGGTGAGGGCTTCGGCCGGGAGTGCATCGAGACCGAGTTCCCAGGCTTGCGCGGTCGCAGCCACGTCGAAGACTTCGAGGTCGACATCCGCGGTCGTGCCGATGAACGTCTTGCCGCCCAGGACCTCGCCGGTCGCCGACAGCGTCAGCAGCGAGGTCGAGGCGCTGACCTCGAAGCGTTCGCGCTGCTCGTCGTCCACGCTCAGGGTCGCCTCGACCGAGAACGGGCCCGAGGCCGCTCCGGGAAGGCCCGTCAGGCGCCGGAGTCGGGCCAGGTCGGGCCCCGCGAAATTCAGGGTGAGATTGCCGTCGTCGAGCGCGGGAAAACTAGGCAGGTCGGCGGAGAGAACGAACCGGGCGTCGCCGAACAGCATCTCGGCCTTCCTGATCCTCGCAACGGGACCCGAACGTTCGATGTCGGCTACCAGCTGGAATGGCGCCTCTTCGACACCGTGTATGCCTCCCAGCGCGAGGATTCTGCCGAGATCGGGACCGGCCGCCCGCAGTTCGACGTCGACCGATTCGAGACTCGAAAGATCCGTGAATTGTGCCCGGGCCTCGATCGTCGTCGCACCGAGATTGCCCGACAGGTCCAGCAGCATCGGTGCGTCTGCCGGAGACGAGAGTTCGCCGGTGATCGCCACGTTGCCGTCGTCCTCGTCGCCGAGGCCGAGCATCGCCGACAGGTCATCGATGTCCGGTCCGGATGCTTCGAAGACGAATGTCGGTCGTCGCGGGGAGGCCAGGTCGTCCACGGTGCCCGCTGCAGCGACCACCAGCGTGTCGGCGTTCACGTTCAGGTCGAAGCGAACATCACGCCCGGCGAGGAGCGCCTCCCAGGTCCCGATATTGCCGTCGATCCGCACGGCCCTGCCCGAGAGCGTCCCGCGGAGCCCGAGATCCAGGAAGCCGGTGTCCCCGAGATGCTGTTCCGCCGACTCGACGACGACTTCGAGCGGTTCGGGCCGCTCTGCGCTGTCGTAGGTGATGTCAATGTTGGCCAGCCGGGCTTCGCGCAGCAGGAACGGCAGGCCGGCATCTGAATCCGGCGGCTCGCCGGTCGCGGGCGGCAGCCCGAGGTCCCAGTTGGGACTGGCGTCCGCGGGTCGCGTGAGCCGGACCGCGGTGTTGCCGATCTCGAGGTATTCGATCAGCAGCGGCCCACCGAACAGCGAGCCGAGATCGATGTGCACTTCGGCGCGTCCGACCGCGACCATGGGCTCGGGCCCCGCCCACTCCGCGTCGGCGAAGCTCACGTCCGTCGCAACGACGACGATGCGGCCGCCGACATCTATCGCGAGCTTGCCTATCTTGAGCTCGCGGCCGGTCTTCTCGGTCACCCAGCGTTCCACGTGGGGCTTGATAACGCCGAGGTCGCCCATCCAAAGCCAGCTCATCCCGAGGACCAGCAGGCCGAGCAGGATGAACAGGGACCAGAACCGGAACTTCCGCCAACGCATGAGTGACTCGCTCTTTCCGGTCATCATAACAGACGGCCGGCGCCGCTAACCGGCAGCTGGCAAACGGCCGTAGACGCTGGCACGCTTAGCGCCTTTCCATCACGGGATGACCGGGTGCGCCTCAATTCCGACAAAGCCGGCAAGCTGTTCGTCGTCCTCTCCGGCTTCTTCCTGACCAACGCGATACTCGCCGAGTTCGTCGGCATCAAGATTTTTGCGCTCGAGCCGACACTGGGCCTGGATACCCTGAACTGGTCGCTGTTCGGACAGACCGGGACGCTCAACTTCACGGCGGGCGTGCTGCTGTGGCCCTTCGTGTTCGTGATGACCGACGTTATCAACGAGTACTACGGGCGGCGGGGCGTGCGCTTCATCTCCTACCTGGCGGTGCTGTTTATCGTTTACGCGTTCGCGTTCGCCTTCGCGGCCATTCACGTCGTCCCGGCCGACTGGTGGATCGGCGCCTACGAAGGCCAGGGCATCCCGGACATGCAGGCGGCCTTCGCGGGCATCTTCGGCCAGGGACTGTGGGTCATCGCGGGTTCACTGGTGGCTTTCCTGATCGGCCAGTTGCTCGACGTGGCGGTTTATCACCGCGTGCGGCGGTTTACCGGCGAGAGCAAGGTGTGGCTGCGGGCGACGGGATCGACGCTGGTGTCGCAGTTCGTCGACAGCTTCGTGGTGCTCTACATCGCCTTCGTCATCGGCCCGCAAAAGTGGAGCCTCGACCTGTTCTTTGCGGTCGGTACCCTGAATTACGCTTACAAGTTCCTGATGGCGATTGCCATGACGCCGCTCATTTACCTGGCGCACGCGCTGATCGATCGCTATCTCGGCGACGAGGCAAACGCGATGAAGTCAGCGGCGGCCGGAGACAAGGCGCACTGGTAGCGTCAGTCGGCCCGCCAGAACTGCCGGTAGAGTTCGGCGTAGCGCCTCGCGGTGTTCTCCCAGGAAAACGTGGCGGCACGTTCCGCGAGCCGCGCGGCGCGCTCCGGGTCCGCGTGGAACGCCGCCTTGCCCTCCCGGTAAACGGCAGCCATGGCGTCCGGGTCGAAGTCGTCCCAGTAGCAGACGTCGTCACCGCCGACTTCGGGCAGGCTGGTCCGGGTCGAGGCGAAGGTCGGTGTCCCGTGGCTCATGGCCTCCGCGACCGGCAGGCCGAAACCTTCGTAGAGCGACGGGAAGACGAATGCCTCGCAGTGGCGGAACAGCCAGGTCTTGTGTGCCTCGGTGATCTCTCCCGGCATGATCACGCGGTCACCGAGGCCCAGCGCGGCCACCCGCTCACGGATCTCGTCGGCATACTCGTCGTCGGTGTTGCCGGCAACGATGAGCTTGACGTCGTCGATACGCGCCAGGAAGTCGATGAGCACGTGCTGGTTCTTCTTGCGCCGGACGACGCCGACGTTGAAGAGAAATGGCTCGGCGGGCGCGAAGTCCGGTTTCTCGCCGGGGTCGTCCGGGTTCGAACCGAGGCCGATGTAGACGACGTGCACGGGGATGTCGCCGAGCCGCAGGTGCTCGCGCACGACCGACTCGGTGAATTTCGAGATGACCGTGATGGCGCTCGCGCCGTCGACGAGCCGCTGGACCTTGGCGAGGCGTTTCTGTGCTTTCGCCCGGCTCTTCTCGAACAGGAAATTCAGGTCGTTGATCGTGAGGATGTACGGTGTCCGGGGGCCGGGAAGGTAGCTCGCGTCCTGGTGCAGCATGTGCCACAGGTTGTACTCGGGGGCGAGGAACCGGGCATAGCGCCGGCGCCAGTTGGGCACCTCGTAGGCGAAGGGCGTATTGAAGCGATCGAGCCGGTCCTCGGGGATCAGGAACACCGGTTCCCAGTCTGCCGGAGGATCCTCGAGGTACTGATTGACCAGATGCAGCGCGACCTGGCCCAGGCCGGAGTTCGGCTGCCGAAGCCGTTCAACGTCGATGAGTACCCTGGGTCGCGACATGGCGGCAAGTGTAGCGGAAACGCTGCGGACTCGCGCCGGGAATGGCCGCCTCGAAACCGGTACACTCACAGGAACATCGACCGAGGAAACAACGATGACACTGATGCGATTAGCGCTTGCCGTCATGGCACTGGTTTTCTTCTCCGCCGCGCTGGGTGACGGCCCAGCCGTCGTCAGGCTCTCCGAGCCGGTCGCGAGCGATGCCATGTCCGAGACCTTCGGCGCCCCGCTGGCGGCAGAGCTTGCCGCCGTACCGCTCGCGGAGGTGATCGCTGATGCCGGCCGTTTCGTCGACCGGCCGATCGTGGTCACGGCCCGGATCGATCGCGTCTGCCAGAAGAAAGGTTGCTTCTTCATTGCCCGCGACGGCGCCGCGCTGGTGCGTGTCAGTTTCAAGGACTACAGCTTCTTCATCCCGACGGACACGTCCGGCAGGCAGGCAACCTTTGCCGGCGAGCTCAGGCGGGAGACCGTAAGCGAGGAGTCGGCGAACCACTATGCGGACGACCTGGGAGACGCGAAGCCGGATTTGCTCGAAACCGGCCCGGCTTACACGATCGTGGCTTCGGCCATCCGGATCAGCCGCTGAGCGCGTTGCAAATTGATACACGGTGGGCGCCGGATGGCGCTAGCCTGAGCGCCTTTTGCTAAAGGAGCACCGCCTTGATTTCAAGATTCGCCCTGCTGATCCTTGTCCTTTCGTACACCGGCACAGTGCGCGCAGACCTGTCTGCCGTCCCGTCGGGGACTTATGCGCTCGACAACGCGCATGGCTATATCACGTTCACGTATACCCACCTCGGTTTTTCGAATCCCCGGGTCGGCTTCAACAACTTTACGACGACACTGTCGCTCGACAACGCTGCGCCCGAGAATTCGACCGTCGACGTCACGATCGATGCGGCGAGCATCGACAGCCGCGTGCCCGTCTTCAACGAGCACCTGGTCGGCGAGGACTGGTTCAATACGGCCGAGTATCCCGAGATCACCTTCCGGTCGACCTCGATCGAGCCGACCGGCGACAGCAGCTTCGACGTCAACGGTGAGCTCACGATCATGGGGACCACGAAGCCCGTGACGCTCAACGCGACGATCAACAAGGCTGCGGAGCATCCCCTGCAGAACGTGCCCGCGATCGGCGTTTCCGCGACGACCGACATTCTGCGCTCGGAGTGGGGCCTCGGCGGCTACGTGCCGGCCGTCAGTGACGAGGTGCGCATCTCCATCGAAGTCGAGCTGCTGCAGCAGACGGACTGAGGTTCGAGACCGGCCGCGGCGCCGCGCGTTCCGACTTTTTGCAATAACGGACGAATCGCGACCCGGGACCGCCGGCGCCCGCAATTTGTAGTAGCCTAACCGGCCCGTATATCGACCAAGGAGCCGGTTATGAGCGGCCTCAAACTCGACGATCCTTCCCTGTTGAAAAGCCAGGCCTGCATCGACGGCCGGTGGGTCGACGCCGACGACGGCGCGACGTTTGTCGTGGACAACCCCGCCACCGGGGAGACGCTCGCCGAAGTCGCGAAATGCGGCCAGGCCGAGACGGCCCGCGCCATCGCGGCGGCCGACCGGGCACTCGTAGGCTGGCGCGCAAGATCCGCCAAGGAACGGGCGCAGTGCCTGCGCCGCTGGTTCGAGCTGTGCATGGCGAACCAGGAGGACCTCGCGCAGATCCTGACGGCCGAGATGGGCAAGCCGCTCGCCGAGGCCCGCGGCGAGATCGCCTATGGTTCGAGCTACATCGAATGGTTCGCGGAGGAGGCGAAGCGCGTCTACGGCGACACGATTCCGGCGCCGGGCAATGACAAGCGCATCGTCTGCATCAAGCAGCCCGTCGGCGTCGTCGCCTGCATCACGCCGTGGAATTTCCCCAACGCGATGCTCGCGCGGAAGATCGCACCGGCGCTGGCGGCCGGCTGCACGGTCGTCTGCAAGCCCGCCAACGCGACGCCGCTGTCGGCGCTCGCACTGGCGGAACTCGCCGAACGGGCCGGCATTCCGGCCGGCGTCATGAATATCCTTGCCGGCAAGACTCGCGAGATCGGCGACGAGCTGACGTCGAACCCGACGGTGCGCAAGCTGACGTTCACCGGCTCGACAGAGGTCGGCAAGCTCCTGATGGAAAAATGTGCGGGCACGGTCAAGCGCACGTCCATGGAGTTGGGTGGCAACGCGCCTTTCATCGTGTTCGACGATGCCGACCTGGACGCCGCCGTCGCCGGCGCGATGATCTGCAAGTTCCGCAACGCCGGCCAGACCTGCGTCTGTGCCAACCGCATCTTCGTGCAGGACGGCGTGTACGACGCCTTCCTCGAGAAATTCACGGCGGCGATGGCCGGCCTGAAGCTCGGCAACGGTGCCGATGAGGGCGTCGACGTCGGCCCCCTGATTACCGCGGAGGCGGCCAACGACGTCCTCGAATTTGTCGCCGACGCGACGGCCAAGGGCGCGAGCGTCGCGGCAGGCGGACAGCGCGCCGCGATGGGCCAGAACTTCGTCGAACCGACCCTGCTCACCGGGGTGTCCACCGAGATGCGCGTTTTCAGCGACGAGATTTTCGGCCCGGTCGCGCCGGTGTTTCGCTTCGAGACCGAGGAAGAAGTGATCGCGCTCGCGAACGATACCAACGTCGGTCTCGCGTCCTACTTCTACTCGCGTGACATCGGCCGCATCTGGCGCGTCGCCGAAGCCCTCGAATACGGCATCGTGGGTATCAACGAAGGCATCATCTCGAACGAGATGGCGCCTTTCGGCGGCGTGAAGGAGTCGGGGCAGGGACGCGAGGGCTCGAAGTACGGTCTCGACGACTACCTGGAGATCAAGTACCTGTGCATGGGCGGCATCGACCGCTAGCCTGGACGAAGCTGCATGCAGACGATCGAGCTCGGGAAGACCGGGACGCGTGTTTCCCGGCTTGTGTACGGCTGCATGCGGCTGGCAGGCGACGGCAGCCGCGAGGCCCGTTCCCGGGGCAAGCGGGCGATCCGTACGGCGATCGACGCCGGCTATACCGCCTTCGATCATGCCGATATCTACGGCAACGGCGAATGTGAGCGCGTGTTCGGCGAGACGCTGGCCGAGTCGCCGGGCCTTCGTGACGGGCTCTGCATCATCGGCAAGTGCGGGATTCGCTTCGCGGGCGACCCGTCGCCGGGGGCGCCCAAGCGCTACGACTTTTCGGCGGCACACATCGTCGCCAGCGTGGAGGGTTCGCTCGCGCGGCTCGGCATCGATCGGCTCGACGCGCTGCTCCTGCACCGGCCGGACTACCTGTGCGACCCGGAGGAAGTTGCCGGCTGTCTCGACGCGCTGCAGAGCGACGGCAAGGTAGCTCACGTCGGTGTCAGCAATTTCACGCCGTCCCAGGTCGCGCTGCTATCGAGCGCAAGCTCGAGTCCGCTGGTCGCCAACCAGGTGGAGATCAACCTGCACCGGGTTGCGGCGCTCGAGGACGGTACGCTGGACCAGTGCATGCGACTCGGCATGACCCCGCAGGCCTGGTCGCCGCTTGCGGGTGCCGTCTTCGAGGCCTGGGGCAACACCTTCACCGCGGAAGACAGCGCACGGCTGCGTGCGGAACTGGCCCGCCAGGCAGACCGCTACGGTACCGAGGACTGGCTCGTGGCACTCGCCTGGCTGCTGCGGCATCCTGCCCGTATCGCACCCATCGTCGGCTCGACGACGCCCGAGCGCATACGCCGGGCCGTCACCGCCCTGGACATCGACTACACGCGGGAAGACTGGTATCGCCTGCTCGAGGCGCGCAACGGCACGGAGGTGCCCTGAATGAGAGTTCGCACGTCCACGAATCGCCCGATCGCTCTGCTGTTGATGATTGCGCTGACGGCCCTGTCGGCGGGTGACCACGCTATCGCGGAAGCCGAAGCGCCGACCTTCGACTGCAATGCCGCTGACGGGACGGTGGAGAAACTGATCTGCGTGGACACGAAGCTCAGCGCGCTGGACCGGCGGCTGGCGGATGTGTATGCGATTGCGCTCGAGCGCTGGCCCGATGGCGAGGTCGCCACGTTGCGGGCCGGGCAGCGAGGCTGGATCAAGGGCCGCAACGACTGCTGGAAGAGCGAAGACGTCGAGGCCTGCGTGACCTTCGCCTACCAGAGCCGTATCGCCGAACTCGAAATAGGCTCGGGGCAGCTCGAGGCAGCGACGCCGACGAGCTATCGCTGCGAAGGCATCGAGGACACCGCCGTGTCCGTGGCGTACTACGCCGTGACCGAACCGCCGGCCGCGGTCGTCACGGTCGGGGACGACCAGGCCATTACATTCCTCGCTCGCGCCGCGAGTGGCGCACGCTACACGGCACCGGGCGTCGAGGCCTGGGAACACCAGGGCGAACTCGCGCTCGAGTGGTTCGGCAGCCGCTATCGTTGCGAGCTGATTCCGGCAACGCCGGTCTACGAGCAGAAACGGCCGAGCCGCGACGGCATCGGCAAGGTCTACATGGGCCGCGAGATATCGCAGGTCATGGGACATCTCGGGGCCGCATGGCTCGAGCGTCCCGGTCGCGAGCGCGAGGAACGCACCGATCGCCTGGTCCGGCAGTTGCCGCTGGAACCGGATGACGTCGTCGCCGACATCGGTGCCGGTACCGGCTACTTCAGTTTCCCGATGGCCGAGCGAGTGCCCGCGGGCCGCGTTCTGGCAGTCGACATCCAGCAGGAGATGCTCGACATCATCGAGGCCCGCAAGGCGGACGGCGCGGCGGCGAACGTCGAGACCGTGCTCGGTACCGAGACCGACCCCCGGCTGCCGGCGGGGCAGGTCGATCTCGTCCTGATCGTCGACGCCTACCACGAGTTCTCCTACCCGCGGGAAATGGGCGAGGGCATCGCCCGCGCGCTTCGGCCCGGCGGCCGACTCGTCCTGATCGAGTATCGGGCCGAGGATCCGCGCGTGCAGATCAAGCGGCTGCACAAGATGTCCGAGGCCCAGGCCATCGCGGAGATGGAAGCGATCGGCCTCGAGTGGGAACGCACAGGCAGCTTCCTGCCCCAGCAGCACTTCCTCGTGTTCCGGAAGCCCGAGTGACCCTCCGGCGGCCGCGATTTGACGCGGTCGGGCAAAATCCGTTTCCTATACGCGATTCGTTTGCCGCAGGGATGCACCCGCAATGACCGAGAACAAGGCCGCGCCCGCGCGCGAATCCGCGATAACGCGCTTCCTGCACGTGGTCGAATGGCTCGGCAACGCGCTGCCGCACCCGGTCACGCTGTTCGCGCTGTTTGCGGCCGGTGTCGTGGTCCTGAGCGGCATACTCGGCTACTTCGACGTCGCGGTGCTCGACCCGCGGCCCGAGGGTGCGAAGGGACGTGCCGACAACGGGCTGATCGAGGTCGTGAGCCTGATGAACGCCGAGGGCCTGCGCAGGATCGTCCTGAACCTCGTGCGCAACTTCGTCGAGTTTGCGCCGCTCGGCACGGTGCTCGTGGCCCTGCTCGGCGTCGGCGTTGCCGAGCGCTCGGGTTGGCTCACCGCCCTGATCCGCGGCATGGTGCTCAACGCGCCGCCCAGCCTCGTTACCGTGATCGTCGTGCTCGCCGGCGTGCTGTCCAATACTGCATCGGAGATGGGCTACGTCGTGCTGGTCCCGCTCGCGGCCGTGGTGTTCTATTCGCTCGGCCGGCACCCGCTCGCCGGACTCGCGGCGGCGTTCGCCGGCGTCTCCGGCGGCTACAGCGCGAATCTCCTGATCGGGACCGTCGATCCACTGTTGTCTGGCATCACCGAGGAGGCGGCACGCCTGGTCGACCCGACGTACACCGTCGACGTCAGCGCGAACTGGTACTTCATGGTGGCGAGCACCTTCCTGATCACGGCGATCGGCAGCCTGATCAGCCTGAAGATCGTCGAGCCGTCGCTCGGCCCTTACGAGGGAACGCCGGAGGGGCTCGACGAGGACGAAGAGTCGCATCGCATGGATCCGCTGACTGCGCGCGAGAAGCGGGGCCTCAGGAACACCCTCTGGGCGACGCTGATCTTTGCCGGTGTGCTGTTCGCGCTCGTCTACCCGGAGAACGGCATCCTCCGGAACCAGGAGACGGGCGCCGTCGCCGGCTCGCCGTTCCTGAAGGGCATCGTCGCGATCATCTTCGTCTACTTCCTTATGGTCGGCGTCGTCTATGGCCGGACGGTGGGCACGATCAACAACGACCGCGACGTGATCAACGCGATGGCCCACGCGATGAGTACGCTGGGTCTCTACATCGCGCTCGTCTTCTTTGCCGCGCAGTTCGTCAAGTTCTTCGGCTGGACCAACCTCGGCTCGATCACCGCGGTAGCCGGCGCCACCTTCCTGGAGGGGATCGGGCTGACCGGCCCCGGCGTGTTCTTCCTGTTCATCCTCGTCTGCGCCTTCATCAACCTGATGCTCGGTTCGGCGTCGGCGCAGTGGGCGGTGACGGCGCCGATCTTCGTGCCGATGCTGATGCTGATCGGCTACGCGCCGGAGGTCATCCAGGCGGCCTACCGCATCGGTGATTCGAGCACGAACATCATTACGCCGATGATGAGCTACTTCGGGCTGATCATGGCTTTCGTCGCGCGGTACCAGCCGAAGGCGGGCGTCGGCACGCTGATCGCGATGATGCTGCCGTACTCGGTAGCGTTCATCGTCTTCTGGTCCTCGTTCTTCTTCCTGTGGACCTTCGTTCTCGGTCTGCCGGTCGGACCGTCGTCGCCGACGTATTACTCGCCGGCCGGCTAGGCGCCGATACCGAGGCTCGTCACGAAGTCGCGGATGCCGTTCAGGAGCATCTGCACCGCGACGATCACCAGGATCATTCCCATCAGGCGTTCGAGCGCCCGTGAGCCGCGGTTACCGAGGAAGCGCAGCAGCCACGGCGAGGCAACCAGCAGGATCGCGGTCGCGGACCAGGCCAGGAACAGCGCAACGCTCCAGTCGAGCATGCGCTCCGGCTCTCGCGAACTGAGCAGCAGCAGGATAGCGATCGTCGACGGCCCTGCGATCAGCGGTACCGCGAGCGGAACGAGGAACGGTTCCTCGTCGCCCGCCACGTCGGCACCCGAGTGGCGGCCCGGAAATATCATCCGCATCGAGATGATGAACAGCAGCACACCGCCGGCGATCGCGAGCGACGACTGGCTGAGACCCAGGAAGCCGAGGATCGCGTTGCCCGCGAACAGGAAGCCCATCAGGATGACCAGGGCGAGGATCACCTCGCGGATGATGATCCGCATGCGCCGCGACGGCTCGCAGTTCGCGAGTACCGAGTTGAATACCGGTACGTTGCCGAGCGGGTCCATGATCAGCAGCAGCGTAACCGCTGCCGACGCAATTTCCTGCCAGTTCATTGGCCGAGCTCCACGCGGCACCCGGCCGCCGTCGTCAGGGCGTGAACTCTACCCAGAAAACACCGCGGAGGTCACCCGCTGCGAATCCGGTGGCCCTGTCCTCGGGGTACAGGCGCTCGATCGTGTCCGCAACCGCCGGGGACAGCGCTTCGCCGTGACAGGCGAGACACATCGGCTGCGTGACGATCGGTTCGACGTAGCCGACCCGCTCGCCGTCGAGTTCGACGACGACGGGCTCCCGGGCGTCGGCGTCGGCGAGCCAGCGCTCGAGCGTCGGGGTGACCCAGTCCGGCCCGGCGTTCGCCGGGTTGCGCAGCCGGTGGCTCGTGCGCCCGATCTTGACACCGTCGGTGGAATACTTCCCGGCAATTTCCGGGGCCTCGACGCGACAGGCATCGATGGCCGCCGCCGGCCCGGCGGCGAGACCGTCGACCAGCGCGGCTTTCATGTCCTGCTTGAACGGCAACAGCAGTTCCGCGCCCTTCGCGGCGATGTCGCTGCCGGCGAGGACCGGTGCCGCAAGGAGACTTGCCGCGGCGAGCAGCGGCCACGTGTTACGGCTATTCATCGGCGTCGGCCCGTGTATACAGCAGGAGTGAGCGGTGGCCGGTGCGGCAGAAGGCCACGACCTTGCCCCGGGCCTCGGCGAGTACCTCGCGCAGCCCCTCGACGTGATCCGGCGAGTAATCCTTGCCGTCGAAGGCGAGGTAATGGGTCCTGAGCCCGTGCGTGGCTGCTTCCATTTCCAGTTCGGCGAAGGTCGGCTGGCTGGGGTCTTCGCCGTCGGGGCGGTTGCAGACGATATCGGTGTAGCCGAGCTGGTGGAGCGTTTCGAAATCGCTCGTGTAGACCTGCTCGGCGATCGAGAAGTGCGCGTCGATTTCTCGCAAGTTCATAACAGCAATCCTGTGGTCAGAAGAATGAGCGGGAAAGAATGTAAATCGCCATCACGACGAGGAAGATACCGAAGCCTTTGCGCAGTTGCTCCTGCGGCAGACGCGCGGCGGCGAAACCACCCGCGAGGCTCCCGGCAATGCCCAGCGTGGTGACGATGGTCAGTGCATTCCAGTCGAGGCCGAGTCCCTGGTCGGCGAGTACGTCGAGATACTTGACGAAGCCGGAGAACGACTTCAGCGCGATGATCACGAGGCTCGTGGCGATGGCCTGGTGCATCGTCAGGCCGCCGAGCAGCACCAGTGCGGGCACTATCAGGAAGCCGCCGCCGACCCCGACCAGACCGGTGATAACGCCGACGACCAGGCCGTCGATGGCGATCTTCCAGAGCGCGCGTTCGACACGCGGGCCGTCCTGCAGCCGGGGCGGCCGCAGGATCAGGGCGCTGGCGAGCAGCATGACGACCGCGAACAGCGCGAGCTGTACCGTGCCCGACACGAACACCGAGAGTTCGGCGCCCGTCCACGTGCCGATCATCCCCGGCACGCCGAAGGTCAGGACGCTGCGCCAGCGGATGATGCCCGAGCGGAGGTAGCGGGCGCTGCCCGCCAGCGCAATGCTGCCGACGACGAACAGCGAACCGGCGATCGCGGTCTTCTCGTCCTGGCCGAGCAGGTAGACGAGCACCGGTACCGTCAGCACGGAGCCGCCCGAGCCGAACAGCCCGAGGCTCACGCCGATAATGACCGCGCCCGGCCAGGCCAGTATCCCCGTCATCGATGATCCGCCGCCGCGCTACAGCGCGTCGATGGGCACCTTGAAGTAGCGGATGCCGTTGGCTTCCGGGTCCGGCAGGTCGCCGGCGCGGATGTTCGCCTGCAGGGACGGCAGGATCAGTGCGGGCATGTTGAGTTTCGCGTCGCGGCCTTCACGGAATTCGACGAACTCGTCTTCGGTGACGCCCGCGTGGACGTGCACGTTGTTTTCGCGCTGCTCGGCCACGGTCGTCTCCCAGCGATACTCGTCCCGGCCGGGCGCCTTGTAGTCATGACACATGAAAAGGCGCGTATCGTCAGGCAGGCTGAGGATCCGCTGGATCGACCGGTACAGGGTCCTGGCGCTGCCGCCGGGGAAGTCACAGCGCGCAGTGCCGAAGTCCGGCATGAACAGGGTGTCGCCGACGAAGGCGGCGTCGCCGATCACGTAGGTCATGCAGGCCGGCGTGTGGCCCGGCGTATGCAGTGCCCGCCCTTCGAGTTGCCCGATCGAGAACGTATCGTCATCGGCAAACAGCCGGTCGAACTGGCTGCCGTCGGCGGCGAGTCGCTCGATGTTGAAGATCTTCCTGAAGGTGTCCTGCACGGCCGCGACGTCCCGGCCGATACCGGTCCGTCCGCCGACCTGTTCCTTCAGGTAATGCGCGCCGGAGAGATGGTCGGCGTGCACATGCGTTTCGAGGATCCACTCGACCGAGAGCGCCTGGGCCTTCACGTAGTCGACGACGGCGTCGGCCGAACGGGTGTCGGTCCGTCCGGAGGCGGCGTCGTAGTCGAGCACCGGGTCGATGATGGCCGCGGAGGCCGTCTCCGGGTCGCTGACGACGTAGGTCACGGTATTCGTGTTCTCGTCGAAGAAAGCTTTGATCGTCGGGCTGGTCATGAACATCCTTTGTCGGGTGTGCGCTATATTCGTATATTATAAAGCACTAATATAGCGAGTCAATCTCTCCCGGGCGGCACAGACAGCCCGACCTGTCCTCAGTGTCGTCCGACTGAAGTACCGACCCGCAGCGTGTAGTATTGCCCGCCAGCGGATCGCGCGCCCCTGGTGCGAAGAACCGTTCGGACAGGCAACACAACGAGGAGCAGGGGATGGCGCTTTCATCATCGGGCGGGTCGGCACCGACCTGGTCGTCGAAATGGACCTTCATACTTGCCGCGATCGGCGCCGCCGTCGGGCTGGGTAATATCTGGAAGTTTCCGTACGTGGTCGGCGTCAGCGGCGGCGGCGCGTTCGTCATCGTCTATCTCGTCGCGGTCTTCGTGATCGCGATCCCCATCCTGATCGGCGAACTCCTGATCGGCCGGCTCGGCAAGAGCAGTCCGCCGGTCGCGGCGGGCCGGGTCGCCGAGGAATCCGGCCGCTCCCGCTCCTGGTCGGTCGTCGGCTGGATGGGACTCGTGGCCGGTTTCCTGATCGCGACCTACTACAGCGTCATCGCAGGCTGGACCCTCGCCTATATCCTGAAGGCGCTGACCGGCTTTGGCGGCGTTCCCGCGAGCGAGGTGGCGCAGCAATTCGACCTGCTCCAGGAAGACGCGGCCGTGATGACGCTCTGGCACACGGTGTTCATCGCGATCGCGATGACGATCGTCGCGCGCGGCCTGCACGACGGCATAGAGCGCGCCGTGTCGATCCTGATGCCGGCGCTGTTCGCGATGCTGCTGTTCATGATCGGCTACGCGGCCGTGGCCGGCGACTTCCCGGCGGCCCTGGACTTCCTGTTCAGCTTCGACTTCTCGAAGATCGATGCCGGTACGATCCTGATCGCGATCGGCCAGGCGTTCTTTTCGATCGGCGTCGCGATCGGCATCATGATGATCTACGGCGCCTACGTGCCCGAGAACATCTCGCTGACGCGCTCGGCGACGATCATTGCCGTCGCCGATACGCTGGTCGCGATCCTCGCCGGCCTGATGATCTTCCCGCTGGTCTTCTCGAACGGCCTGGCCCCCGACGAAGGGCCGGGCCTGATCTTCAAGACCCTGCCGACCGCGTTCGCGAGCATGCCGGGCGGCCGTATCTTCGGCGCCCTGTTCTTCCTGCTGCTCGCGTTCGCGGCAGTGACGTCGATCATCGCGCTGATCGAACCGGTGATCGCCTACACGGAGGATCGCTGGAAGCTGCCGCGGAAAGTCGGTTGCCTGGTCTTCGGGACGATCGCCTGGGCGATCGGGATGGGCTCCGTCCTGTCGTTCAACGTACTGAAAGGCTATGCGCCGCTCAGCATGTTCGCCGTCTTCGACGGCATGACGATCTACGACCTGGTCGACTACTTCACGGCGAATTTCCTGATGCCGGTCGGCGGGATACTGATCGCCGTGTTTGCCGGCTGGATGATCAAGAAGGAAATCATCGACGAGCACGTCGAGTTTTCGAGTCCGCTGATGGAGATGACGTGGATCTGGCTAATGCGTATCGTCGCGCCGCTCGCGATACTCGGCGTGCTGATCCAGGCCCTGTTCCTGGCATGAGAAGCTACCGCTCGGGGATGACGCGAATGATGCGGCCTTCGCTCGAGTCGGTCAGCAGGTAGAGGTAACCGTCGGGCCCGGTCCGGACGTCGCGAATGCGCTCGCCCGGTGACTCGAACAGCGTCTCCTCGGTGACGACGCTGCCGTCCTCGATGACGAGCCGCCGCACGTCGCGGTCCTTGAGTGCGCCGACGAACAGGTTGCCCTGCCACGCCGGGAAGGCATCGCCGCGGTACACGGTCAACCCGGACGGCGCAATGCTGGGATCCCAGTACGTGACCGGCTGTTCCATGCCGTCGTACTCCGTGTAGGGCGAGATGCGCGCACCGCTGTAATCCACCCCGTAGGTAATGGCCGGCCAGCCGTAATTCAGGCCGGGCTCGATCCGGTTGACCTCGTCGCCGCCGCGCGGGCCGTGTTCGTGCAGCCAGACGCTGCCCGTCGCCGGGTCGACGGCCAGTCCCTGCGGGTTACGGTGCCCGTAGGTCCAGACCTTTGCTGCCGGTCCGCCGCGGTCGGCGAACGGATTGTCCGCCGGGACGCTGCCGTCAGGGTTGACGCGCAGGGTCTTGCCGAACTGGCTGTCGAGGTCCTGCGCCTGGTCGCGAAACGTGAAGCCTTCGCCCGTGGTGACGAGCAGGGTGCCGTCCGGCAGAAACGCCAGCCGGCCGCCGTAGTGATGCGCGGTGTTCTTGTCGGGCTCGACGCGCAGGATTACCTCGGCATCGACGAGCCTGTCGTCTTCCAGCCGGGCGCGCATCACCGCGGTCCGGTTGGCCCGCTTCGTGCCCTCGGCATAGGCAAGGTAGACGAGGCGGTTGTCGACAAAATCGGGGTCGAGGACGATGTCGAAGTAACCGCCCTGGCCCGCGACGTAGGTGTCGGGCGCTCCGGCAATCTCGACGCGTCGATCCCCGGCCAGGCGCAACAGCCGGCCCGGACGTTCGGTAACCAGGAAATCGCCGTCCGGCAGGAACGCGATGCTCCACGGATGGTCGAGGTTCGTCGCCACGTCGGTCAGCACATAGTCGGCGGCTCTGGCCGGTACGACGGCGGCGCCGAGCAGTACCAACAGTGGCAGCGTGTTCTTCATGATGCGGGTTTCCTTTTTGCCGGCGGCAGAGTATACCGGGCCGCTGAATCGTCCAGGGGCATACGATGTTTCGATGGCTGTTCGCCTGGCTGGCCGCAAGCCTGGTGACCTACGCAACCGGCAGCGTGTTGATGACGCAGGTCGTGCTCGGTGACGTGGCATCCTTCGGGATCGACGTCGATCTCGCCGCGCGCCTGCGGACGACCGCAGCCGACCTCGCGGGGCTGGCCGGATCCTACCTGCCGCTGGTCGCGGTGGCCCTCCTGGTCGCTTTCCTGGTGGCGACAGCGCTTCGGCGGCTGCGCCCGATCGCATGGCGTCCCCTGTGCCTCGTCGCCGGCGCGAGCTCGATCGGCGCGCTGCTCGGCATCATGAGCGCCGTGTTCGGGATGAATCCGCTGGCCGGCGCCGCCGGGGCCGGCGGCCTGTCGCTGCAAATGCTCGCCGGGCTCGCCGGCGGCGGCGTATTCTCGACGCTGACCAGGCCGCAGCGACGCTAAGTCGCGCCGCTCACTCACGACGCTTCCCGGAGACGGTATGGATACTCGAGAACTGGCCGGACGATTCCACGAAGACGGCTACGTCGTGATCGACGACTTCTTCGACCCGGCGCTGATGGCATCGCTGGACCGGCGCATCGCCGACGTTTTCGGCCCCGACCCGGAATACCGGCACAGCGACGAATTCGTGGCGCGATCGAAGGCCGAGGTCATCCCGTGGTTCCCCCGGGAAGACGGCCCGTCGGACTTCGATCTCCTCGACGAATTCGCGCCGCTCTCCGCAATCACCGCGGCCATCCTGGGGCCCGGCTGGGAGGCGCTGTATTGCATGGTCATGTTTTCGAAGCCGGGCACGGTCGGCCAGGCCTGGCACCAGGACTGCGCGCCTCTGTCGAGTGAACGATTCAACCTCAACCGGCTGGTCTATACGCGCGACATCGACGCGGCGACCGGCGGCCAGACCGTCGTCGTGCCCGGGTCGCATCGGCGGGGGGAACTGCCGGCCGGCGACCCGCTGGCCGCTATCGACGGCCAGGTCGTCCTCGAGCCCCGCCGCGGGACGCTGGTGCTGTTGCACGGCCATACCTGGCACCGGGTGCTGCCCGTACGCGGCGGCCCACGGGTCTCGACGAACTGCCGGGCGATTCCCGCCGGCACGCCCGGGGACATCACGGACGTCTGCGTGTACCGCAACATGCGCTACCGCTTTTCCACGGGCACCGTCCTTGAAGAGCGCACGCCCGGTTGACCGGCATGCGGCCTGTCATTCCGGCAATCCCGTGCTCTTCGCCCGAAAGCGGCCGCCGGCCGCATCGAGTCCCGCCCGCGCGGATTCCGGCCCGACTCGTCGGGACCGCCCTGCCGGCAAAGTGGCTGCTGGTCATTGCCCTGCTGTACGCCTTCGGCCCGCCGGCGACCGCCGGGTCGTCGGCAGAGGCGACCTGGCCGGCATGGGTCCTCGAGCTGCCGCCGTCGGTCGGGACGTTCCTGGTTGCTGACACGGGCGAGGCGACGCTCTACGAGTACACGCGTGCCGAAGACGGTCGCTTCGAGGTGACCGAGCACTACATGTCGATCGGCCTGCGCGGGGCCGGCAAGCGGCGCGCCGGCGACCAGCGGACACCGCTCGGTATTTATTTCATCGTCGACCAGCTGGACACGACGCGGCTGGATCCGAAGTACGGCGTGACCGCATTCCCGCTCGACTACCCGAACACGCTCGATCGTATCGCGGGGCGGACGGGTGACGGCATCTGGCTGCACGGCGTGCCGCCCGGGGACGAGCGCCGGCCCGTGTGGGACACGGATGGCTGTATCGCGCTGGCAAACGGTGATCTCGAGGCGCTGGCCGAGCGGCTCGAACTGAACGCCACGCCCGTCATCGTGACTCGCGCGATGCAATTGGTCGATCCGGATGCGCTCGTCGAAACGACGGCGACGCTCCGGGCGGCGCTCGAGTCGTGGCGACTCGCAAACGAGACCGGCGACACGATGGGCTACCTGTCGCTGTACGCCGAGAGCTTTGCCTACCGCGGCCTCGACCGGGAGGAGTGGGTCGGGTTTCGTGCCGAGCAGTTCGCCAGCCGCAAGCCGGCGCGCGTCGAGATCGAAGACCTCGTGCTGCTGCAGGAACCCGAAGACGAGTCGACGTTCATGGCGCGTTTCCGGCTGCGTCGCGAGACTACCGACGGCCGGCAGGCGCTGATCAAGCGCCTCTACTGGCGGCGCGACGACGCGGGCGAATTCCGGATCGTCGCCGAAGATAACGGTTAGATCGCCCGGCCTACTCGTCGACGCGGGTCATCGCGTAGCCGCGCCCGCCGGGCGCAATCAGCCGGTAGGCGCTCGAGAAGCGGGCTTTCTTCATCGTGATCGTATCGCCGACCTCGACCAGGAACCGGTGGCTCGCGGCTTGCTCGGACCAGCTCTCGCCGTTGTCGAGCGTCACGACGACCTGGCCGAGTGGCCGGGTGCGCATCGCCGTCACGACGGCGGTGTACTCGTTCTTCGCTTTGCCCGTCTTCTCCGCTGCGGCGGCGTCGGGTTCGGGGGCCGCGGATGCCTGCGGTGCGGCGGCGGGCACAGGGTCCGGTGTCGCCGCCGCTTCGCCCGGCGGGGCGATTTCCGACTGCGCTCCCGCTGCCTCCGCCGGCGTACCCGCGGCCCGCGTTTCGCCCCGGCGCTCCTGCATGACGGCATCAAAGCACGCGAGTCGGGCCGCGTCCGATTCGAGCTCGGCGCAGCGATCGAGGTCGTTGTCCTGGGCGGCTGCCGGCGTCGCGCCCGCCAGGACGAGCGCGCAGGTGAGTGCAAGTGAGTGTAGAGGTTTACGTTCCACGTCGTTGATTCCTGTCCAAATCCTTCTCCAGGCGGGCATTTGCGGCGCTTGCGCCGCGAAATGCAACTCTTTCCGGGGATGCGATTGTTCCATACCGGTGCGCATTATCGCGATTACCGCGACATGCTCAAGCCCCGTGGTAAAAATGTCACATACAGAAAATGAGCATAAGTTTTTGAAAATAAAGCTTATACCTTCCGGCTATACGTGAGGTCGAGCTTTCTCGAGACGCTATCGCAACAAAATTTGAATTTTTGTTCCCGGTGACAGACACTCGGGCAATCCGGGAATTCGGGCAAGACAATACCGCCGGCAAGAGCGGTAGCGCCATCGCCACGAATTCCGGGGCACAAAACAAATCAAGCATAAGGGAGAATATCCATGAGTATTGGCAGTCGTGGTTCACGCTTCAATCCTGCGTGGCTGCTTGCTGCGACCCCGTTCCTCTTTACGATGCCCGCAAAGGCCCAGGACGC
>JAZBNZ010000078.1:0-26809 GCA_036350895.1 Woeseiaceae bacterium | reverse complement strand
GTGCTTCAGGTAGCTGCGCCAGAGGACCTCGGCAATATCCGCCATGCCCATCGGGGCACCAGGATGGCCTGAGTTGGCGGCCTGCACGGCGTCCATGCTCAGGGCACGAATCGCATTTGCGAGTTCTCGCCGGCTTGGCTGGCCGGCCGCAGCTTGCGGATCTGACATATTGTTAGTCGGCTCGCGGGCTCTTGGGGCCCCGTCTTCAGGTTCGTTGCGTGGGCGCATCGGGAACGCTGCCCGGGAGCGGCGCATTTTCAGGGTTTTTCGAAGGCGCCGCAACCTGATCGGCGCCGGCCGCGTTTCGTAACGATTTGCATCACCTCTCGCCGGCATGGAGACGGTGCGCCCGGATAGGCTACAATGCGCGGCTTTCTCCGTGCCGAAAAGCGAGTTCCCATGACCGACACCTTCCTGTTCACCTCGGAGTCCGTTTCCGAGGGGCACCCCGACAAGATCGCGGACCAGATCTCCGACGGCATCCTCGATGCGATCCTCGCCGAGGACAGCCACGCGCGCGTCGCCTGCGAGACGCTCGTCAAGACGGGCATGTGCATCGTCGCCGGCGAGATCACGACGTCGGCCTGGGTGGACTTCGAGGACATCGTGCGCCGGACCGTCATCGATATCGGTTACGACGACTCGGACATGGGCTTCGACGGCCACAGCTGCGCGGTCCTGAATGCCATCGGCAAGCAATCACCCGACATCGCGCAGGGCGTCGACCGCGACACCGCCGAGGCGCAGGGCGCGGGTGACCAGGGCCTGATGTTCGGTTACGCCTGCAATGAAACCGACGTCCTGATGCCGGCACCGATCTACTACTCGCACCTCCTGGTCCGCCGGCAGGCCGAAGTGCGCAAGAACGGCACGCTGCCGTGGCTCCGCCCCGACGCGAAGAGCCAGGTCACGTTCCGCTACGAGAACGACAAGCCCGCCTCGATCGACGCCGTGGTGCTGTCGAGCCAGCACAACCCGGACGTCTCGATGGAGGACCTGCGCGAAGGCGTGATGGAGGAGATCATCAAGCCGATCCTTCCGGCCGAATGGCTCAGCGCCGACACCAAGTACCACATCAACCCGACCGGCCGCTTCGAGATCGGCGGCCCGATGGGTGACTGCGGACTGACAGGCCGCAAGATCATCGTCGACACCTACGGCGGTTCCGCCCGGCACGGCGGTGGCGCCTTCTCCGGCAAGGATCCCTCGAAAGTGGACCGGTCCGCGGCCTACGCCTGCCGCTATGTCGCGAAGAACATCGTCGCCGCCGGGCTGGCCGAGCGCTGCGAGATCCAGGTGTCCTACGCGATCGGCGTTGCCGAACCGACCTCGATCAGCGTGCAGACCTTCGGCACGGGAACGGTATCCGACGCGCAGCTGACCGCGTTGATCCGGGAACACTTCGACCTGACGCCGTTCGGCATCCTGAAGATGCTCGACCTGGTCCGGCCGATCTACCAGCCGACCGCCGCCTACGGTCACTTCGGCCGCGAGGACATCGACGCCACCTGGGAACGCACTGACAAGGCCGACGCCCTCAAGGGCGCCGTTGCCGCCTGACCCTTTTCTCTTTTCAGACTGGAGACTCATTGATGAGCACCAATCCTGCAGTGATCGACGCCGGCGACTACAAGGTCGCCGACATTACGCTCGCCGAATTCGGCCGCAAGGAAATCGCGATTGCCGAAACCGAAATGCCGGGCCTCATGGCCTTGCGCGAGGAATACCGCGACCAGGCACCGCTGAAAGGCGCCCGCATTACGGGCTGCCTGCACATGACCATCCAGACCGCACTGCTGATCGAGACCCTCGTGGAACTCGGCGCGGAGGTGCGCTGGTCGTCGTGCAACATCTTCTCGACCCAGGACCACGCAGCGGCGGCGATCGCGGCGGCCGGCATCCCGGTGTTCGCATGGAAAGGCGAGACCGAGGAGGAATACTGGTGGTGCGTCGAACAGACGATCAAGGGCCCGAACGGCTGGACGCCCAACATGATCCTGGACGACGGCGGTGACCTCACCGGCCTCATGCACGACAAGTACCCGGAACTGATGAAGGACGTGAAGGGCCTGTCCGAAGAGACGACGACCGGCGTGAAGCGCCTTTACGAGATGATGAAGGAAGGGTCGCTCAAGTGCCCGGCCTTCAATGTCAACGACTCCGTCACCAAGTCGAAGTTCGACAACCTCTACGGCTGCCGCGAGTCGCTGGTCGACAGCATCAAGCGCGCCACGGACGTGATGATCGCCGGCAAGATCGCAGTTGTCTGCGGCTTCGGCGACGTCGGCAAGGGCAGCGCAGCGTCGCTGCGCGGCCTCGGCGCCACGGTCTGGATCACGGAGATCGACCCGATCTGCGCCCTGCAGGCCGCGATGGAAGGCTACCGCGTCGTGCGCCTCGAGGAGGTTATCGAGCAGGTCGACATCCTCGTCACCGCGACGGGTAACTATCACATCGTCACCGGCCCGCTCATGGAGCGCCTCAAGAACCAGGCGATCGTCTGCAACATCGGTCACTTCGACAACGAGATCGACGTCGCCTACCTCCGCCGGTACGAGTGGGAGAACATCAAGCCGCAGGTCGATCACATCATCTTCCCGGACGGCAAGCGCATCATCCTCCTGGCCGAGGGCCGGCTCGTGAATCTCGGCTGTGCCACGGGCCATCCGAGCTTCGTGATGTCTAACTCGTTCACGAACCAGGTACTCGCGCAAATCGAGCTCTGGCAGAACGGCGACAACTACGAGAACAAGGTCTACGTGCTGCCGAAGCACCTCGACGAGAAGGTCGCCAAGCTGCACCTGGAGCGGATCGGTGCGAAGCTGACCGAACTCACCAAGGCGCAGGCCGAGTACATCGGCGTCGACGTCGACGGCCCGTTCAAGTCCGAGCACTACCGCTACTAGGCAGGCCCGCGCGACTGGCCATTCGAGGCCGGCGTCCCCCGGGGCGCCGGCCTTTTTCATACGCGAGGCTGTGACTGCCGAGGCACGCTCGCTATCATGGGCAGGCAATGATGCACGCTCAGGACATGGACACGCTGCGGGTGCTGCAGGTCACCGACCCGCACCTGTTCGCCTCGCACGAGGAAACGCTGCGCGGCTGCGCGACCTGGCAATCACTCAACGACACCGTCGACCACTACCTCGCCCGTGACTGGCGCGCCGACATCGTCTACCTGACCGGCGACCTCGTACAGGACGATTCACGGGAGGCGTACCGCAACCTTCGAGCGGCCATCGATCGGCTGCACCTGCCCGTTTACCTCGTCCCCGGCAATCATGACGTCCCCCGGCTCATGGCGGAGGAACTGCCGGACTACCGCAACTGCACGACCCTCGACGCGGTGGACTGGCGGCTGATCGGTATCGATACCCGCGAAGAGGGCAGCACCAGCGGGCGTATCGGCGCCGCCGAACTCGCGCGGCTCGCGACGCTGCTCGAGTCGGCCGGCAGTCGCCACGTCGCGATCTTCCTGCATCATCCGCCGGTGGATGTCGACAGCGCGTGGCTCGACGGCATCGGCTTACTCGATCGGGACGCGTTTCTTGCGGTCGTCGGCCGCCACCCCGCCGTCAGGCTGATCGTTTTCGGCCACGTGCACCAGGTCGTCGATCATGACGCCGCCGGGCTGCGGATCGTCGGCACGCCGTCGACGGGCCGCCAGTTTCGGCCGCGCTCACACGAGTTCGCGATTGACGACCGGCCGCCTGCCTACCGCCGTCTCGAGTTATCCCGGGCCGGCGACGTCGCCACCGAAATCGTATGGGTAAAAGATGACTAGACTCCTTCCCGCCTGGCTGCTCATCGGCCTGCTGGCCACCAGCGTCCGTGCCGAGCCGGCCGCGCCGTTCACGATGTGGCTTGCCGAAGGCCGGACGAACCAGGTCTACCTGCTCGGCTCCGTGCATCTTTTGAGGCGGGAGGACTACCCGCTACCCGTCGTGGTGGACCGCGCCTACGCGGACGCCGAGTTCCTCGTCATGGAACTCGACATGGACGATATCGACCCGCTCGCGACGCAGGGTCTCGTCAATCGTCTCGGCCTGCTGCCGCCGGGCGAGACGCTGGAGGACACGCTGGGCGCCGCGGCCTGGGCACAAGCCAGCGAGAAGGCCGCCCGGCTCGACGTCCCGCTCGACCTCCTCGCCCGTAGCGAACCCTGGCTGGCGGCCGTCACGATCGAACAACTGATACTGACGCGGCTGGGCTTCAATCCGCTTTACGGCGTGGAGATGAACCTGGTGTCGCGCGCCGCGGCGGACAAAAAGACGATCACCGGCCTCGAAACGATCGAGCAGCAGCTGGGATTTCTCGACGAACTCTCGGCCGCGGCGCAGCGCGAGCTGCTGCTGCAGACGCTGGCGGAGGCAGAAAGCATCAGTACGCTGATGGACGAGCTGATCACTGCCTGGAAAGAGGGCGACCTCGCTTATCTCGAAGCCAACATGCTCGACGCGCTCGCGGACTATCCGGAGCTCTACCGGACGATACTCGCCGATCGCAACGCCCGCTGGCTGAACCAGCTCATGCCCCTGTTCGACGAGCCGGATGACTACCTCGTCATCGTCGGCGCCCTGCACCTGATCGGCACAGACGGCTTGCCGGCGCAGCTCGAAGACCACGGCATACCGGTGCGCCAGCTGCACGCGGATTCCGAGCTGCCCGTCGACTAGTCATTCCTATACTATGCTCACCCAATTGAAATCAGAATGGTCGACAGGTCCCGCCTGTCCAAGCACCTGGAGTCGTTTATGAGCCTCTACTCGGAAGCCCGAGCCGTCATTGCCGGCGGCGTCAATTCCCCGGTCCGCGCGTTCGCGGGCGTCGGCGGAGAGCCCGTCTTTTTCCGGAAAGCGCACGGTGCGTGGATCGAGACCGAAGACGGACGGCGGCTCATCGACTACATCGGCTCCTGGGGCCCGATGATCCTGGGCCATACGCACCCGGAGGTCATCGAGGCTGTCACGGCAACGGCCGCGAACGGGCTGAGCTTCGGCGCGCCCTGCGTGCTGGAGACGAAGATAGCGAAGAAGATCGAGGCGCTGATGCCGTCGATCGAACGCGTCCGCATGGTGAGTTCGGGTACCGAGGCGACGATGAGTGCCATCCGCCTGGCGCGCGGCTTCACCGGCCGCGACAAGATCATCAAGTTCGAGGGCTGCTATCACGGCCACTCGGATTCGCTGCTCATCAAGGCCGGCTCCGGCGCGCTGACGCTCGGCGTACCGAGCTCGCCGGGAGTCCCGGCGGGGCTCGCCGAGCACACCATCACGCTGACGTACAACGACGCCGATGCGGTCCGCGGCGCCTTCGCCGAGCTCGGCAACCAGATCGCGTGCGTCATCGTGGAACCGATCGCCGGCAACATGAATTTCGTGCCCCCGGTCGAGGGCTTCCTGCAGACGCTGCGCGAGGAGTGCACGCGCTCGGGCAGCGTGCTGGTCTTCGACGAGGTGATGACCGGGTTCCGCGTCGCGAAGGGAGGTGCGCAGGAACTCTACGGCGTCACCCCGGACCTGACGACGCTCGGCAAGATCGTCGGTGGCGGTATGCCGGCGGCCGCGTTCGGCGGCCGGGCCGACATCATGGCGTCGCTCGCCCCTGACGGCCCGGTCTACCAGGCCGGAACGCTGTCGGGCAACCCGGTCGCCATGGCCGCCGGACTGAAGACGCTCGAACTCATCGACGCGCCCGATTTTTATCCCCGACTGTCGGCCACGACCCGGAGGCTCGTCGACGGCCTCAAGACAATCGCCGACGAGAACGGTATACCGCTCGCGGTCGAACAGGCCGGCGGTATGTTCGGCTTCGTCTTCACGGATGCGGCGGAGGTACGGACCTACGCGCAGGTCGCGGGCGCCGATGTCGAACGCTTCAAGCGTTTCTTCCACGGCATGCTGGACGAGGGCATCTATCTCGCGCCGTCGGCCTTCGAGGCAGGCTTCGTCAGCGCCGCGCACGGCGACGACGAGATCGAGCAGACGCTCGCCGCTGCGAGCAAGGTCATGGGCGAGATCGCCGGCGGAGCGTAGCGGGAACCGTCAGGCGTCGCCGGCCGCCGGACGGACGGTATTCAGGACTTCGCGGACGAGTTCGAGGCGGCCCAGCGGGTCGTCGTCGTCGAGCAGTGCCTGCTTTTCCTCCAGCCGGATCGGGAGGATTTCGAGGAAACGGTTGGCGACCCAGCCGGCGTCGTCGAGCCGCCGGGGCAAGCTCTCGTAAAGTTTGCCGAGATCGTCGAGCACGCCGGTCAGGATGTCGGCCAGCGGCTGATACTCGGCCGGCAGCAGCACCGCGGGCTCGTCGGGAAGCACCTCGATCGTGCCGATGTTCAAGCCGTCCGCGGCGCGCTCGGCCGACAGCAGGCGGAAACGCTGCTCCCCGATGGCAGTGACGCCGAGCAACCCGTCGCTTCCCTGGTAGAAGTCCGTGATGCGGGCAAGCGTGCCCGTCTCCCAGGTCGACGCCGGCCCGCCGGCCTCCTGCCCTTGCCGAATCAGGACCACGCCGAACGGCCCGTCGTTGCGCATCCGCTCGCCGATCATGTCGACGTAGCGTGACTCGAAGATCCTGAGCGGCAGAGGACCGCCGGGGAACAGGACGACATTCAGCGGGAAAAGGGGTACCTGCACGCTCGCTCCGGGAATTCAGGCCGGGATCATCGCCCGACGCCCTCCATTATAGCGGCTGCCACGCTATTCGCTGCGCAGCCGTTTGAGCAGCGCCGTCAGCGTCTGTCGCGCGCCGCCGAAACCACCGTTGCTCATGAACACCACGATATCCCCGCTCTTCAGGGCCGGCGCCATCGCCTGCACCAGCGCGTCGTAGTCGCTCCTGAACAGCAGGCGGTCACCGAGCGGCGCGAGTGTCGCCGCCAGCGACTCGGACATGTCGGGGGGCACGTAGACGAACACCTTGTCGGCAGCTTCCAGCGACTCTGACAGTGACGCATTGTGGTGGCCGAGCCGCATCGTGTTCGAGCGTGGCTCGAGCGCGACGACAATCCGCTTCCCGGGCGAGCGCCGGCGGAGCCCGCTCAGTGTCCGGCGAATCGCGGTCGGGTGATGAGCGAAATCGTCGTAGATCGCAATGTCCGAGACCGTGGCCGTCCGTTCCAGCCGCCTTTTGACACCGGCGAAGTCCGCCAGTGCCGCGACCGCAGCACCGAACCCGACCCCGGCGGCACAGGCCGCCGCCACCGCGGCGACAGCGTTCTCGAGGTTGTGGGAACCGGCCAGCGTCCAGCGTGTCTCGGCGACCTCGCCGTCCGGCGAAGTCATGCGGACGGTCCGTTCGCCGCTGTCCACGAAGACCGCCTGCCAGTCACCCTCACCGTTACGTCCGAAGGTATCGACCGGCGTCCAGCAGCCCTGCCCCAGCGTCGCCTCGAGGTTGGCATCGGCGACGTTGGACACGATGCGCCCCGCGCCGGGAACGGTGCGCAGCAGCTGGTGGAACTGCCACTGTATCGCCTCGAGGTCCTTGTAGATGTCGGCGTGATCGAATTCGAGGTTGTTCAGCACGAGGGTCCGCGGCCGGTAGTGCACGAACTTGGCGCGCTTGTCGAAGAAGGCCGTATCGTATTCGTCGGCCTCGACGACGAAGTAACGGCCGCCGCCGAAGCGCGCCGACACGCCGAAGTTGGCCGGGATGCCGCCGATCAGGAAGCCCGGCTCCAGGCCGGCGCTGTCGAGAATCCAGGCCAGGAGACTCGAAGTCGTCGTCTTACCATGGGTCCCGGCGACGGCCAGGACGTGTTTGTCATGCAGGACGTGGCGGGCGAGCCACGCGGGGCCGGACTCGTAGTGGAGTTCCTTATCCAGCATCGCCTCGACGGCAGGCATGCCGCGGCTCATCGCGTTACCCACCACGACGCAGTCAGGTTCCGGCGAGAACTGGTCGGCGTCATAGCCCTCGTGAATCTCGATGCCCAGATCGGCGAGCTGCGTACTCATGGGCGGATAGACGTTCCGGTCGCTGCCGGTAACGCGGTGCCCGGCCGCCCGCGCGAGGACGGCAACACCGCCCATGAACGTTCCGCAAATGCCCAGGATGTGTATATGCATCAGCTCGTCGACGCCAGTGAATAGGATGCCAGGAACCGGAGGATATACACGATAATCGAAATCGCGACGCCGATTAACACGTGCACGTTGATTGCCGCCGCCACGACCCGCCCTTTGACGAATATCGACCAGAGCAGCAGCAGTTCGAGGACGACACCGGCGCCCGCGGGTCCCTGCAGGGGAATCAACACCGCCGCCGCCACGACCTGCGCAAACAGGATCACCGAACCGGTACCGGCGATGGCACCGAGCGCCTGCGGCAGCCGCGCCGAAAACCCCGTTGCCGCGATCACGATCGCGAACAGCGCGATGCTGAGCGCCCAGCCGGCGACATCGGTCGCCATGTCACCGAGCGACAGTTCGGGCACCACGGCCGCCATGGCCGCGATGCCGACGAGCCAGAGGCCCGCGGCGACGTAAACCACCAGCCACGCCGCCGGGAGCGCATCGGGCCCCTTGCGCAGGAGTGCGATGTCGAGGAATGTCTTGATCAGGATCAACAAAAGCCGTGTCCGCTGCAGCGAGCGCGGGATGATCGCATGTTACCCTTCGGATACGAAACGGATGAAGACGGCGCGATGAGCCACCTTATGCTGCTCCCGGAATCACGGGACGCCCTCCCCATGCTCGACCAGCGCGATGCCGTCGGACTCGATACCGAGTTCATGCGGGAAAAGACCTATTACGCGGAACTCTGCCTCGTCCAGGTTGCCGCCGGCGAGACGCTGCTCGGCATCGATCCCAAGCAGGACGACGACCAGTCCGCCTTCTGGCGAAGGCTCGGCGAGCTCGACTGGGTCGTGCACTCGGCGCGCCAGGACCTCGAGGTGATCTACCAGACGACGGGGGTCTTGCCCACGGAGCTCTTCGATACGCAGATCGCGGCCGGCCTGATCGGCCTCCAGCCCCAGCTCGGCTACGCTGCCCTCGTCAAGGAGCTGTTCGACGCCGAACTCCCCAAGACGCACACGCGCGCCAACTGGGCGCGGCGCCCCTTACCGGACGAATTCCTGCATTACGCGGCCGAAGACGTGGAATACCTGCTGCCTGCCGCCGACGCGCTGGCGGAGAAACTCGACGCCCGGGGACGGCTCGAGTGGGCACGCGCGGATTCGGCCCTTCTGCTCGACCGTGCGCTGTACGAACCCGACATCGACAACGCGATCGATCGCGTCAAGGGTGCGCGCAACCTGCACGGTCGCCGCCGCAGCGCCGCGGCGCTGCTCGCCGGCTGGCGGGAAGAACGCGCCATCCAGCGCAACAAGCCACGCCAGTGGATTCTCCGCGACAACGTTCTCATGGAGATCGCGACGCGCCTGCCGGACTCGATGCGAGCGCTCGCCGCGATCCCCGACATGCCGGCCCGGTTCGCCGACCGTAACGGCAGCGCGATCCTCGACCTCGTCAAGCAGTCGGCTGCCGAGGAGTCCGACTACCGCCCCCCGGGCGCGCCCGACGAGGCCCAGAAAGCCCTGCTGAAGCGCATGCAGGCGATCGTCGCCCGCGTCGCGCGCGAACTCGGGCTCGCAAACGAGGTAGTGGCATCGCGCAAGGAACTGTCCGCGTTGATCACCAGCAACGACAGGAACTCACGCGTATTCCGCGACTGGCGCCGCGAACTGGTGGGTGACGAGCTGCTCGCCCTGCTGTAGCCGCGGCCGGGCACGGCCGCGCCAGTCTCAGCCGATCGCGTCGAGGAGGCGCTGGTACACCTCGTCGATCGAGCCCTCGGCGTCGATCTTCTTGAGCCGGCCGCGTTTCTCGTAGAACGCGACCAGGGGCTCCGTCTGCTCACGGTAGACCGAGAGCCGGTTGCCGATGGTCTCTTCGTTATCGTCTTCGCGCTGGACGAGTTCGCCGCCCGCGGCCACGACGGCGTCGAGTTCTTCCCTGGGCGAGAAGTAGACGTTGAGCAGCTTGCCGGTTTTCGAGCAGGTACGCCGGCCCGTCAGGCGCTTCATCAGGATGTCGAAATCGACGTCCATCAGGATCGCAGCGTCGAGCGGGGTACCGAGCTCGTCCAGCAGCTCCTCGAGATCGAGCGCCTGCTGTTCGGTACGCGGGAAGCCGTCGAGGATGAAGCCGTCGGCAGCGTCCGGGCGGGCCAGCCGCTCGGAGATGATCCCCAGCATGACGTCGTCGGGCACGAGTTCGCCCCGTTCCATGATGGCCTTCGCCTTCTGGCCGAAGCGTGTTCCCTCGGCAACGGCAGCGCGCAGCATGTCGCCGGTGGAAATCTGCGGAATGTTGCGCTCCGCCATCAGTTTTTTCGCCTGGGTTCCCTTGCCGGAACCCGGTGCGCCTAGCAGTACGATTCGCATGGGGCTCGTGTCTCTCCTGTTGATGGACATGCCGCGTGGACGCGAGCGGTCGAACGCTACCGCCTCGGCCGGGTTACGTCAATGTGCCGTCTGCTCCCCGGCAGGCAAAATCCGCCATGATCCGGCGATTCGTTTCGGCTATCCTCGCGCCCTGTATTCAACCTCGCCGAGACGGAGCACCCATGTCTGCCAGGAATGCCTTCTACGCCCAGTCGGGCGGCGTCACCGCCGTTATCAATGCCAGCGCTGCCGGGGTCATCGAAACCGCGCGCAAGCACACCAAGCACATCGCCAATGTCTATGCGGGGCGCAACGGCATCATCGGCGCCCTGACCGAAGACATGATCGACACGAACCGCGAGACGGCGGCGACGATCGCGGCGCTCAAGTACACGCCGGGCGGTGCGTTCGGCTCCGCGCGCTACAAGCTCAAGAGTCTCGAGGAGAACCGCCGCGAGTACGAACGGCTGATCGAGGTCTTTCGGGCGCACGACATAGGCTACTTCTTCTACAACGGCGGCAACGATTCGATGGATACCGCCCACAAGGTGTCGCAGCTGTCGAAGAAAATGGGCTTCCCCATCACCTGTCTCGGCATTCCGAAGACCGTCGACAACGACCTGCCCGTCACCGACAACTGTCCCGGATTCGGTTCGGTCGCGAAGTACGTCGCGGTCTCCACGCAGGAAGCGGCGCTCGACGTCGTGTCGATGGCGAAGACCTCGACGAAGGTCTTCATCCTCGAAGTGATGGGCCGCCACGCCGGCTGGATCGCCGCCGCCGGCGGGCTGGCCGGCCGCGAGCCGGGCGACGCGCCGCACATCATCCTGCTGCCGGAAGTCCCGTTCGACGAGCAGCGCTTCCTGGCGCGCGTCAAGGACTGCGTCGAGCGCTACGACTACTGCGTCATCGTCGTGAGCGAAGGCGCGGCCTACCCCGACGGCCGCTTCCTCGCCGACCAGGGCACGCGCGATGCATTCGGCCACGCGCAGCTCGGCGGCGTCGCCCCGGTCGTGGCCGACATGGTCAGGAGCAATCTGGGCTACAAGTATCACTACGCGATCGCCGATTACCTGCAGCGATCGGCACGCCATATCGCCTCGGCCGTCGACGTCAAGCAGGCCTACGCGGTCGGCGCGGCCGCCGTTAAGTTCGCCATCGAGGGCAAGACCGCGGTCATGCCGGTGATCAAGCGCACGTCGGACTCGCCCTATCGATGGAAGATCGAGGCGGCGCCGCTGTCCCGCATCGCCAACAAGGAAAAAATGCTGCCGAAGCGCTTCATCCGCAAGGACGGCTTCGGCATCACCGAGGCCTGCCGGCGTTACCTCGAGCCGCTCATCCGCGGCGAGGACTACCCGCCCTACTCGCGGGGATTGCCGAAAACAGCGACGCTCAAGGGCATGCCGGTCAAGCCACGGCTGGACAGCAAATTTGTGATATGATGCGCGCGCTTTCGTGACCGGCCTGCGGCCAGAAGTCCCTTTAACCGTGCGGTCGGCAAGCATCAAAAAGACAGCTTTCATTCCGTGGGGGGATCCCGAACGCCTTGCACATAGCTAAGGTGCAAACCATCGCACCTTGCTGTCCTGTGTGCCGCAGCCACTCCCTCCGGACGACAATGACGGAGTAACAATCAGTATGTCAGTTGCGATTATCCTGGCCCTGTCCCTTTTCGGACTCGCTGTGGCTTTTTACTACTCGCGCTCGGTCAGCCGCGTTGCGGTCGATATGGGGGTCGAGGACGCCGAAACGCGCAGCAAACTGCGGAAGATTCATGCGGCGATCGCCGAAGGAGCGATGGCGTTCCTGAAGCAGGAATACAAGTTCATGGCCATCTTCATGGTCCTGTTCGGCATCGTCATCGCCCTCCTGATCGATGATCACCATACCAAGAACGTCAATGAAGGCATCTACACGGCTGTCGCGTTCATTTTCGGCGCGATCATATCGATCGCCAGTGGCTTCATTGGCATGAGGATCGCGACCGCGGGCAACGTTCGCACGACGGTTTCGGCCAACCAGTCGCTCTCCAGCGCGTTCAATCTTGCGCTACACTCCGGCGCCGTTATGGGCTTCGCGCTGGTCAGCCTGGCCTCGCTCGGCCTGCTGCTGATCTACCTCGGCCTCAAGTACTTACTGCCTGACGATCTGCCGTCGCACGTGTTGATGGAAGTCATCGCGGGCTTCGGTCTCGGCGGATCCTCCATTGCGCTGTTCGCACGCGTCGGCGGCGGCATCTTCACGAAAGCGGCCGATGTCGGCGCCGACCTCGTTGGCAAGGTCGAAGCCGGAATTCCGGAAGACGATCCGCGTAACCCGGCCGTTATCGCTGACAACGTTGGCGACAACGTCGGTGACGTCGCCGGAATGGGCGCTGACCTCTTCGGCTCGTGTGCGGAAAGCACATGCGCCGCCATGGTCATCAGCGCGATTGCCTTCGCCGGCAACGTAGATGCGCTTCTGTATCCCATCGTCATCTCGGCGATCGGCATTCCGGTCAGCCTGATCACGATCCTGATGGTCCGCGTCAACACCGAAGCCCAGGTGGGCCCGGCGCTGAAACGCATGCTGGTCATATCGAGCGCAATCATGGCCGTCGTCATGTACTTCGTGACCGACATGCTGGTGCCGGCCGATTTCGCAATCGCCGGCGTCGAGTACACCTCGCTCGGCGTGTACCTGTGCTTCCTGACCGGACTGATCGCCGGCCTCGTCGTGGGCCTGATCACCGAGTACTACACGTCGGATGCCTACCGCCCCGTTCGTGAAGTGGCCGAGTCCTGCCAGACCGGCACTGCAACCAACATCATTTTCGGACTGGCACTCGGTTACAAGAGCGCCGTCGGTCCCTACCTCGCGATCGGCCTTGCCATCTACATTCCGTGGATGCTGGCCGGCATGTACGGTGTGGCCATTGCCTCGCTCGGCATGCTGGGCACGCTGGTCATCGCGCTGACGATCGACGCCTACGGCCCGGTGGCTGACAACGCCGGCGGGATCGCCGAGATGGCCGGCATGCCGGAACACGTGCGAGAGCGCACGGACGTCCTGGACTCGGCCGGTAACACCACCGCCGCCATCGGCAAGGGCTTCGCGATCGGCGCTGCCATTCTGACGTCGCTCGCCCTGTTCGCCGCGTTCCTGACCCGTGCCGATCTGCTGCTGAAAGAACAGGACCCGACCTCGGATCTTCTCGGCTCGATCAACCTGCTCGACCCGATGGTCTTCAGCGGCCTGTTCATCGGTGCCGTCTTGCCGGCGCTGTTCACGGCCATGACGATGAAGTCAGTCGGCGCGGCCGCGTTCAAGATGATCGAGGAAGTGCGGCGTCAGTTCCGCGAGATTCCCGGCATCATGGAAGGCACCGGCGATCCCGACTACGCAGAGTGCGTCGCGATCTCGACCAAGGCTGCCATTCGTGAAATGGTTGCGCCCGGCATCCTTATCATGGGTGCGCCGCTCGTCACCGGGTTCCTGTTCGGCATCCAGGCCACGGCCGGACTGCTGGCAGGCTCCCTGGTCGCCGGCGGCGTTCTCGCGATCTCGTCGTCAAACTCCGGCGGCGCCTGGGACAACGCCAAGAAGTACATCGAAGCCGGCAATCTCGGTGGCAAGGGCACCGACAATCACAAGGCGGCGGTGGTTGGCGATACGGTGGGCGATCCGCTGAAAGACACGTCCGGCCCGTCGCTGAATATCCTGATCAAGCTGTCGGCCATTCTGTCGCTCGTCTTCGTGCCGTTCTTCGTACAGTACGGCGGCATCCTGCTGAAGTTCATGTAGGAACGACACCCTTCGGAACCACGCAAAAGCCCGGCCATGTGCCGGGCTTTTTTTGCCCTTTCGCCCGGCACTCCGCCGCAACCAGAGTGATCGCTTCTACACGCGCGCGCAGATTGGCGCAGCCGATACGATTGCCGGGTCCGGCGCCACGGGCTGGCTGGTCTGGCAGGTATTCGTCCGTTTTGCGTTGAATATGGGCAGCCGGGAGGCTTCGGACGGCCAGCGGCCGGCTCGGTCGGGGGGACTAGAGAGCTCCGCCCGGCACTGAAAGGGCGGCAACTACGGGTTCGGGATGCGGTAGGTACCGGTCGCGGTTGTCCCCCCGCTGCCGAGTGTCGCGGGCGCATCGATGAAGTTGCCCTGCACGAAGTCCACGCCGATTTCCCTGAGCCAGTCGAAATCTTCCTGGTGTTCGACCTGCTCCGCTACCACGCGAAACTCCATCGTGCGGGCCAGCCGGATCATCGCCGCGACCATTTCCTGGTTGACGAGATCGGTATGCAGGTTGCGCGTGTAGGTACCGTCGATCTTGAGGTAGTCGATCGGCAGGTGCTTGAGGCTCGAGAAGGACCCGAGCGCGCTGCCGAAGTCATCGAGCGAGAACTCGCAGCCGATGCCGTGCAGAACCTCGATGAAGCGCTGTGCGTGCTGGACGTTGTTCAGGATCGCCTGCTCCGTGACTTCGAAACAGATCGACGTCGGCACGACGCCGGTACGGTCGAGCGCATCGACGACGAAACCGAGAAACGCCTCGTCACCGAGCGTCTGGCCGGAAATGTTGATCGCGACGCTGCGATGCCCGGGCAGCTTGATCTCGCCGCCCGCAATCGCCGTGAGAGCGGCATTGATGACCCAGCGATCGATCTGCGGCATCAGCTGGTAGCGCGTCGCCGGCTGCAGGAACTCGGCCGAATTCCGTACGCGGCCGCGCTCGTCTGGCAGCCGTATGAAGACCTCGACGGACGGCCCCGAGAAGCCCTGCGTCGCCATCGACAGGATCGGCTGCACGGCGAGTTCGAAACTGTCCTCGTGCAGTGCAGTCTGCAGCTCGCGGAGCCACTGGATGTCGCCGCGCTCGCGCGCAACGACCTCGTCACGGGCCGAGTACACGTGCACGCGCCCCCTGCCCTGCTGCTTGGCCACGTAACACGCCGAATCCGCCGCGCTCATGATGTCCTGCAGCGTGCCGCTCGCATGGCTGATCTCGACCAGGCCGATGGAGATGCCGATGTTGAAGATCTTGTCCTTCCAGACGAAGCGATAGTCGTCGATCGCGTTGCAGATGTCCCCGGCGATCTGCCGGGCCTTGTCGATCGGACAACCGATGAGCAGCGCCCCGAATTCGTCGCCGCCGAGGCGGCCGACGAAGTCCGAGTCCCGTACCTGGTCCTTGATCAGCGCGGCCACCTCGCGAAGCATGTTGTCGCCGGCCTGGTGCCCGCAGCTGTCGTTGACGGCCTTGAAGCGGTCGAGATCCATGTAGAACAGCATGTGCACGGCTTCCTCGGCGTGTGCCGTGTCCATGGCTTCGTCGAGGCGACGCTCGAACTCGCGCCGGTTGATCAGGCCCGTCAGCGGGTCGTGGGTCGCCTGGTAGCTCATCTGCCGCGTCAGGCCGCGCAGCTCGCTGACGTCGTGGATGACGACGACGGTACCAGTGATGCTGTTGCCCGGCCCCCGGACCGGCGACGCCGTTACCTCGACGCTGTGCTCGTGCTCCCCGTCCACCGTCACCAAAACTGCGCGCCGGCCCATGTTGACGCGCCGGCGCATCGCGAGACAGCGCTCCACGGGGTCGCCGAGGGGGCGGCGGTCGGAATCGTCCACCAGCGTGAACAGCTCGCCAACCCTGTGGCCGGTAATGTCATCACGACTGGCGCCCGTCAGGGTCTCTGCCGACCGGTTCATGTAATCGATGCGGCCGTCGTTGTCGGTCGTGATAATGCCTTCCGCGATCGACTCCAGCGTGTACTGCGCCTGGCGCTTGCCGCGGCTCAGCGAGACCTCGAGACTCTTCCGGTGGCTGACGTCCCGGGCGACCGTGAGGATGGCGCGGCGCCCCTGGAATTCGATCGCGGAGCTCTGCGCCTCGACCCAGAGACCGGAACCGTTGCCGTTGATCAGCTGTATTTCGAGGCGCGCCGGGGCATTCTGGCCCGCGATGCGCTTGGCCATGGTCTTGCGGAACAGGGCCCGGTAGGCGGGCTTGACCAGGTCGGCCACGTCGCGGCCGATGATCTGCTCGGGTTCGAGGCCGATCAGCCCGGCCGCGGGCGCGTTGGCGAGGAGGATTTTTTCGTCGTGGATCAGGACGATCTCGGGCAGCGTTCTCGCGAACTCCCGGAACAGTCGATCGCGGCCCTGGATCTCCTGGTCGCGTTCCCCGAGCGCATCGAACAGCCGGTTGATGGTCTCGGCCAGCCGCGCCGCCTCCGGATCCGAGGGCACAGCGAGGCGCCGGCCGACCGACGCATCCTTGGATACGGCGATGAGTTCGTCGTGCAGGGACCGCAGCCTTTCGGCGGCTCGCGAGCGCCCACGCCAGAAGATGCCGGCGGCTATCAGGGTCAGCAGCAGTGCGAGCGCGAGTAGCGTCGTCGTCAGTGATGCAGGCATTCGTCAGCGGTTATGGTGCCCGCGTGTGATATCCGCCCGCGACGACGGCTGGCACTGGCCGTCCTGGTTGAGTGTATTCTGGACATGGTTCGAGGCGTTCTCCCGGCTGACGCCACACGACGAGCTTTTGCTATCATTGCCGCTCGCAAGGCGCGAAGCATCTACAAGAAACCACGCCGACAAGCCCTCTGGACCGGCTTACGAAGCAAGGATATCCCAGCGGGGAAGGCACACCGGGCTTATTCACCATAATTCCGCAGCGGATGCGTCCCCGACGCTCCGATGACGGCCGGCAGCGCAACTTTGATAATTGAATTCAAGAAGTTAACGATCAACGGAACTCAGGCACCATGAACATCGACTTCGCTCGTCAGCAAATGATCCAGCAGCAGATCCGCGCGTGGGACGTGCTGGACGACGACGTGCTCGACGTCTTCGAGACGGTACACCGGGAGCTCTTCGTCCCGGCCGGTTTCGCGGATCTTGCGTTCGCCGAGACGGAGATCCCGATCGGACACGGCGAGTCCATGCTGACGCCGGTCATCGAAGGGCGGACCCTGCAGGCGCTCGCACTCTCGCCGGCCGATGCCGTCCTCGAGATCGGCACCGGCACCGGCTTCCTGACCGCCTGCCTCGCACGACTCGCCGAAACCGTCGTCAGCATCGACATCCACGAGGATTTCGTCGATCGCGCCCGTCGCAATCTGGATGCGGCAAGCATCGGCAACGCGAACCTGCAGCTGATGGACGGGACGAGGGAGTTGCCAGCGGGCAGCTTCGACGCCGTGGTCGTGGGCGGCTCCATCGAACGTTTCGATCCGCGCTACGTGCATGCCCTGAACCCGGGTGGCCGGCTGTTCGTCGTCGTCGGCTCGGCCCCGACGATGGAGGCCCGCCTCGTGACGCGTTCTACGGAGGCCGACTGGAAGAGCGAGGTGCTTTTCGAAACCGTGCTCAAACCGCTCGAGAACGGCACGTTGCCGCCCGAATTCCTGTTCTGACCGGACAGGCCTGGCGGCTCGCTGCAACCGAATCGCGCCCCGAAGCATCCTAACCAACGAGAACCCGACACTATGCAAGATGCCGAGTCCGACCTGAGTCCCGCCGACTTCATCGCCAGGAGTAACGCCGGCGAGATGTGGCAGCTCATCGACGTGCGTGAAGGCTGGGAGCTCGAACTGGCCCGCCTGGAGACCGCCACGCCGATGCCGATGAGCCAGATCCACACGCGCGTCGAGGAACTCGACAAGCAGGTTCCGATCGCCGTCCTGTGCCACTCGGGCATCCGGAGTGCCCAGGTCGCCGCCTGGCTCCGGCAGCTGGGCTTCGAGCGCGTCGCCAACATCACGGGCGGCATCGATGCGTGGTCTGTCACGGTAGATCCGTCCGTTCCGCGCTACTGACGCCCGCCGGACTTGAACTGATTTAGTGATATAGTAGACTATAACACCTGTTAGGCTCCGCACGCCCTGAAGGACGTTCCAATGCACATACATCGATTCACCGGAATGCTCGCCGCCATCGGCCTGCTCGGTCTTGCCGCTCCCGCCGGGTCGGCGACGCTCCTCGAAATCTACCAGCAGGCGCTGCAGCGCGATCCGACGATCCGTGAAGCCGACGCACGCCGGCTCGCGGCCCTGGAAGCCGTGCCGCAGGCACGCGGCGCCTATTTGCCGCAGCTCGGTTTCGGCGCCAGCTACGAGACGGCGACCTCCGATGGAGACGGTGTCCAGAACGCCCCGATCGAGCAGCCGGCCGGCTCCGGTAACTTCGTCGTCGTCCCGTTCCCGTTCCAGTCGAAAACCGACTCCGACACGACCTCCTGGTCGTTCACCCTGCGACAGACGCTGTTCCGCTGGGACCAGATCGTCGGGCTCAAGCAGGCCGAAAAGCAGGTAGCCCGCGCCGAGACAGTCCGCGAGGCCGCTCAGCAGGACCTGATCGTGCGGGTCGTGACCCGCTATTTCGACGTCCTCGCCGCCGAGGACACGCTGCTCGCGATTCACGCCAACCGCCTCGCGATCGCGCGACAGCTGGAGCAGGCCAAGCAGCGCTTCGAAGTCGGCCTGATCGCCGTCACCGACGTGCAGGAATCGCAGGCCGCATTCGACCAGGCGACCGCCGACGAAATCCAGGCGAAGCGCGAGCTGGCCCGGACACGCTTCCTGCTACGGGAAATTACCGGCGAATACATACGGGACCTGGCCGCGCCCGGCGACGGCGTGCCGCTGAAGACGCCCGATCCCTTCAACGTGGAGGCCTGGATCGACCAGTCGATGGCACAGAACCTGGACCTGATCGTCAGCCGGATCGACGAACAGCTGGCGCGCGACGAGATCTCCTCGCGCCGCAACGGCCACTTGCCGACCCTCGACCTCGTTGCGAGCGTCGGCAACAGGGACGTTGCCTCGCTGCAGGACACGGGACTCGACGTCGGCGCCCTGCCCGCCGACAGTAACTTCGACCGGGATTCGATCGGCATCGAGTTCAACCTGCCGCTGTTCGCCGGAGGCGCCACGACGTCGCGGGTCCGCGAAGCCGTCTACCTGCACCGCGCGTCGCGGGAGGCCCTGCAGCGAGTCACGCGGGAGACCGAGAGCATCACGCGCGATTCTTTCCTGGCCGTCGAAACGGACATCAGTCGCGTGCAGGCACTGCGTCAGGCGGTGCAATCGAGCCGTACCGCGCTGGAAGCCACCGAGGCCGGCTTCGAAGTCGGCACGCGGACAATCGTCCAGGTGCTCGACCAGCAGTTCCTGCTGTACGACAACATCGTGCGCTACTATCGCGCCCGCTACGACTACATCCTTAACACGATGCGCCTCAAACAGGCGTCCGGCACGCTGTCCGTGCAGGACCTGGAAGCCCTCGAACCCTATCTCAGGCCGCGCAAGACGCCCGAAGAGCAGTTCCGGGAGGAAGAACAGGCGATAGCCGCCGGCAAGGAGCCGCCGACGCTCTTCGAGGGTCCGGCCGTACCGCCGGGCGCAGTCGCCCCCGAGAACGAATAAAGACCGACCCGGAAACGCCCGCTCAAGCGGGCGTTTTCTTATGGCCGTTCGCCAATCAGCGGCCGCACCATCTCGAGCAGGCGCGAGAGCGCGCCGCGATTCGCCTCGAGGATGTCGGCGGCACTATCGACCATGCGCCGACGAGCGCCGGGATCGCCGAACAGTTCGATGACGGTATCGCCGAGCGCATCGCTATCGTTGACGAGTCGGCACGCCCCCGAGTCGACGAACAGGTCGGCGATCTCCTGGGCGTTGAAATTGAAAGGACCCGCCAGCATCGCCACCGAGACGGCCGCGGGTTCGAGCAGGCTGTGGCCGCCGATCTCGACGAGGCTGCCGCCGACGAATGCCGCGTCCGCGGCGGCGTAAAAGAGCGTCAACTCGCCCATCGTGTCGCCCAGGAAGACCCGGCAATCGGGCGGCACGCTCGTTCGTTCAGTCCGCGAGACCAGTGTGAAACCGCGCTTTTCGACCAGTTCGCGGACCGTCCCGAAACGCTGCGGGTGTCGCGGCACGAGCACGAGCAGCGCGTCGGGCACGGCCTTCAGTACCCGCGCATGCGCATCCAGGACCAGCGCTTCCTCACCGTCGTGCGTGCTGGCCGCGATCCAGACCGGGCGGTCGGGAAACAGCGCCTCCCGCAGCGCCCGGCCGTCGTCATTGAGCGAATCCGGCAGTTCGATGTCGAACTTGATGTTGCCTGTGACGCGAGTCCGTTCGGAGGCCGCACCCAGCGACAGGAACCGGTCGGCATCCGCGGCCGTCTGGGCAGCAATTATGATGCCGTGGGACAGCGTCTCCCGAAACAGCGGCAACAGCTTGCGGTAGCTCTTTACCGACTTCGGCGAGATCCTGGCGCTGATCAGGACCAGCGGGATATTCCGGACGCCACAGCCGTGATAGAGATTCGGCCAGATCTCCGTCTCCGTGATCATGGCAATTTCCGGCTTGCGTGCCGCGAAGAATCGATTGATCGCATCGGGCGTCTCGAACGGGATGTAGCTGTGCTCGACGCTGGCGCCGAAGGTCGCCGTTACCCGCGCGGCACCGGTCGGAGTGACGGTTGTTACGAGCAGGGTCTTGTCGGGATACTCGCGCATCAGCGCGCGTATCAGCGGGGTTGCGGCAACCACCTCACCCACCGACACGGCATGTACCCAGAGGCAGCCGTCGAGCGGGCGATAGCCTAACCCGAAACGCTCGGGAAGCTTGTGCCAGTAGCTCCGGTTGCCGATACCGCGAACGAGCCAGTACAGCGCGTACGGCAGCAGGAGCATATAGGTCAGCAGGTTGTAGGCGAAGCGCACGGCAGGCCGATCGCGGCGAGCGCCCTAGCTGCGCAGACGGTCGATCATTCGCGTCGTGGAATGGCCGTCGCGGAACGAGAGCACGCGAACTTCACCGCCGTTGTCGAGCACCTCCCGACCGCCTGCGATCTCCTCGGGCTGGTAGTCGCCCCCCTTTACCAGGACGTCCGGGAGGACGTGCGCGATCAGCGCCTGCGGGGTGTCTTCCGTGAAGGGCACGACCCAGTCGACGGCCGCCAGCCCGGCCAGCACCAGCATGCGATCCTCGAGTGCATTGATCGGGCGGTCCTCACCCTTGAGCCGCCGGACCGAATCGTCGTCGTTGACCGCAACGATCAGCCGGTCGCCCAGGCTCTTCGCCTCCTCGAGGTAGGCGACGTGGCCGGCATGCAGGATGTCGAAGCAGCCGTTGGTCATCACGATGCGTTCGCCGCGTTCGCGCGACTCGGCAACCATCGATACCAGCTCTTCCGGTGCGACAAGGCGACGGCCGCCCTGCCCGCGCTGGTGCAGCGCAACACGGAGCTCCGTAGGTGTGACGGTGGCAACACCAATCTTGGCAACAACGAGCCCGGCGGCGAGATTGGCGAGCGCCGCGGCCTCCGGCAGCGACTCCCCGGTCGCCATCGCGGCAGCCAGCGTGGCGATGACCGTATCGCCCGCACCGGTGACATCGTAGACCTCGCGTGCCTGCGTCGTCAGGAACACCGGCTCGCCGTCGCGCTCGAGCAGGAGCATCCCTTTCTCGCTGCGTGTAATCAGCAGCGCGTCGAGTTCGAGTGAATCCAGCATGGCGAACCCGCGCCGGACGAGTTCGTCATCGCTCGCCGAAACACCGGCGACGGCTTCGAATTCGGTCTGGTTGGGCGTAATGAGCGTTGCCCCCCGATACTTCTCGAAATCGGTCCCCTTCGGATCGACGAGGACCGGCACGCCGGCCTCCCGGCAGGCGGCAATCATCGCCGAGACGTCGGCCAGCGCTCCCTTGCCGTAATCGGAGAGGATCACCGCACCGGCACCGTCGAGGCTGTCGGCGAGACCCTCGGCGAGCCGGCCATCGGTCAGCGGCGCCGTGTTCTCCTGGTCCAGGCGGATCAGCTGCTGGCCACGACTCTGGACGCGCGTCTTGGTGATCGTCGGCCGGTCGCTGACGCGATGGAAACCGCAGTCGATGCCGCGTCCCGCGAGGACCTTCTCGAGGATGTCGGCCGGGCCGTCATCGCCGACAATGCCGAGCAGCCGGGTCCCGACACCGAGCGCTGCCAGGTTCACCGCCACGTTGGCGGCGCCGCCGGGCCGGTCGTCGGTCTTGCCGATGTGCACGACAGGGACGGGCGCCTCGGGCGAGATGCGCCCGGTCGTGCCGAAGAGATACTGGTCGAGCATGACGTCACCGGCGACGACGACGCGGGTACTCGAGAAATCGGGGATGGAAAGAGTCACGCCGGGAATGTAGCAGATAGGCGATGACCGCGTAAGCCGGTGTTCGTCTCCCGTCTCCTGATCACGCGACAAGATCTGCGCCGGGCGGCTTACGCCGGAGCGAGCGTCGCCGAGGTTTGAGCTCTCCGCAGCTTCGGGCGATGATTGCCGGATGTTTCCCATCCGTGACGACAACCCGCAGCTGCGGCCGCCCATCGCGACCTACATGCTCATCGCGATCAATGTCGCCGTGTGGGCATTCGTGCAGGGCTTCGGCAACAGCGCCACTCTGGTCGAGTCGATCTGCCAGCTCGGGCTGATCCCGGGCGAACTGCTCGGCACCGTCCAGCCGGGCACCGAGGTCGAACTCGGACACGGGGCGGTATGCCGTCCCGGGGATGGTGCCTGGTACACGGTCTTCACGTCGATGTTCATGCACGGCGGCTGGATGCACATCATCGGTAACATGTGGTTCCTGTTTATCTTCGGCGGCAACGTCGAGGATTCGATGGGGCCGCTGCGCTTCATCGTCTTCTATCTCATCTGCGGCCTGGCTGCGGCCGCGGCGCAGGTGGCGACCAACGTCGAGTCGGTCGTGCCGATGGTCGGCGCCTCCGGGGCCATCGGCGGCGTCATGGGAGCCTACATCGTGCTGTACCCGCGCGTGCACGTGCACATGCTGTTCATCTTCGGCTTCTTTATCACGACCTTCGCGATCCCGGCGATCTACATGCTCGGCTACTGGTTCCTGATCCAGCTGCTCTCCGGCGTCGGCTCGCTGGGCGCCCAGGGCGGCGGCGTCGCATTCTGGGCGCACGTCGGCGGCTTCGCCGCGGGTGCTGTGCTCGTCTGGCTGTTCAAGGACGGGAAATTGCTGGACCAGCACCCCTATCACGGATTCCGGCAGGCGCGGCCGCCGACGCGGAGCTGGCACCGGGTGGATCGATGATGGACTTTCGAAGCGTCGCAGCAAGTACCGGGTCAAAGAGAATCGGTGTCCGGCGAGCGTAGTTGCGCAATTCCCTTTCTCGACAGGCTTCGTCGATATGCCGATTGGGCATATCCGGTAATCCAACCGGAACGGTAACAAAGCGCATCGTGCCGACTCGACTGTCAAGATTCGGGTTGTATCGCCCGGCTGCGGAGATGCCACGCGTCGATATCCCGAAGCAATTCCTCAACGCCGGTCAGGACTTGCTGCTGTCTGGCCCGAGGCCTCGAGGCGCATCGGCTCGCTTGTGCGCTGCCGCTGCCGCTGCCCGCAAGTGAAATCCACAGATCATATCCAGGCGAGACCAGTTTAGACGTGGCTGTTAATGTTCTGTTTCGAACATATTTGACATATCCGATCAGGCACACCACAGTCGCAGCACCCGTCCGCAATCGCACCGAGGAGTCCCCGTGGCTGATCGCATGGAACTCAATCTCAACCCTTCGGTTCACCGGATCATTGTTCTCCAGGCATTGATCCTGCTCCCCGGTCTCGTGATGGCCCAGGAGACGATGTGGAATACCAGCACCTTAGCCAGCGGGGGATTCAGCTTCGCTTTGCGGCAGAACTGGGCCGACACATGGGGGAGCTATTCCTCCGTCGAGGCAGTGCGCGAGGAGGCATTTCGATTCTGCAGAGAGACAGTAGACTATATCGACCTCGCGAAGGACTGCACGAGCCACTCAATTCACGAAGACACGACGTACCTCGCCAGACCAAGTCCGAATGACCCTTCGACCTGGTATTGGCACCACATCGTCAACATGTACCGCGACAACGGGCATCACGGAACTCTCGCAGCGCAGTGGTTCGTGGACCTGACCGGTGAAAGTGATTGCCCAACGGGACAAGTTATTGGCCCTGATGGCTACGACTGCGTCAATCCCAGCAATTTCCTTGCGCCACCGTTGGATCCGCTGACCTGCAACCCAACCAATCCCTGCAATCCCGCAGACGGCAACAAGTTTCAAGTCGAGGTGGATGCGGTGATGCCTGGCGATGGTGGCTTGTCGTTCACTCGCTACTACAACAGCAGCGGTCCGTATCGAACGTGGGGGACGTTGGGGCCGGGCTGGCGTCACACGTACTCCAGGGCCATTGACGAACGACCCGATCGCAGGCCCGCTGTGGAATTCACCACACCGGCCAACGAATCATCATCGTACACGAGCGCCTCGGACGCATGCACCGGCGGTTGGGATGACATCAAGAGCACACTCTACGGCGGGGATCTGTCATCGGCCACAGCGACGTTCTCAGGCGGAAACGTCTGCAAGATTCAGTCGGGTGGCAGCACGGTCGCCATTATACCGGTCCGCGTGAGACACCAGTGGAGCAGTTTTGTAGCACCATCGAACATCAAGACCGTTACGCGACCCAACGGCACCGAAATCGTCTTCGAACTTGTCAGTGGAAACTGGGTGGCGGAGATGAATCCGGCTGTCAGCCTAGTGCAGTCGGGGCCCGTCTGGATTTTCACCGACGAAAATGACACCAAAGAGACCTACGACTCTTCGGGCAAACTGCAGTCGATTGAATATCGAAACGGTCAGACAGAGACGCTGACTTACAACGCGACCACGGGTTATCTGACTCGGGTAACGGGCCAGTTCGGACACAAGATCACATTCTCTTATAAGGCCGGCAGACTGGAAGAAATCGGCGTGGGTTTAGGAAGCACCGGCAAACGCGAGTATCTTTACTACGACTATGACAGGTTGAAAAGCGTGGAATTTCCGTGGAACAAGTACAGGACCTACGTGTACGAAGACCCGGATCTGCCGACGCACCTGACGGGCATCGTTGACGAGAACGGCGATCGCTTCGCGACCTGGGCCTACGACGATGCCGGACGAGCGATTTCCTCGGAGCACGGTGATGGCAAGGAACTGGCGCAACTTGCCTACAACACCAACGGTACGACCACGCTTACGATGGGTAACGGCGCCACCCAGACCTACGATTTCTCCGTACAAAGGGGGGCAAGACGGTTAGCGCAGCTAAAAGGTGATGTGTGCAGTACTTGTCCCGGCGGCAACATCGAGTCCCGCACCTACGACAGCAACGGATTCCTCGATGAGGTGACGGACTGGAACGGCAACATCACCAGGACCGTTCGCAACAGCGAGGGGCTGGTAACCACGCTGACGGAAGCCAAGGGTTCGACGGAACAGCGTGTCACTACCAAGACCTGGCACAGCACGTATCGCTTGCCGACCCAGGTCAGAACCTCCATCAATGACACCAATTACGCGTACGACTCGGATGGCAATCTCACCTCGATCACGGTGACGGACGGATCGAACAGCCGTACGTGGAGCATGACGTATAACTCGTACGGTCAGGTCTTGACAATCGACGGCCCCAGGACTGACGTAACAGACACCACGACTTTTGAGTACCACAATTGCTTTTACGGCTACCAGTGCGGCCAGTTGAAGAAGATGACAAATGCCCTGGGGCAGATTACGCACTTCGACTGGTACGACTCCTGGGGGCAACTCACTCGAAGTCGGGATACCAACGGTTTGGACACCCGCTATTACTACGACGGTCGTGGCAGCCTGACGGAAGTGAAACACATACCGACATCCGGCACTGCTCGTTCCACGTTGTTTGTCTATGACGATGCGGACCAGCTCGAGAGTGTCACGCTGCCGAACGGTCAGGTACTGACCTACGCCTACGACGATGCTCATTACCTGACCTCGATCACCGACAACCTTGGGAACAAGATCGAGTACGGCTACGACGCCATGGGCAACCTTGAGGGTGAGGACACCTTCGACCCGACGAGCACCCTGGCGACCGCGGTGGATTTCGTCTATGACCTCAACAATCGTCTGCAAACGGTCACCGATGGCGCCTCAAACAGCACCAGCCTGACGATCGACAACGTCGGCAATCTCACCAACGTGAGCGACGCGGCATCGGCGCAGACGATTCACACCTATGACGCACTGAATCGCCTGGATCTTACGGAGGACGCGCTGTCGGGTTACACGGATTACATCTACGATGCCCACGACAACCTGACTTCGGTCGAAGCACCGAACGGTGCCACCACGACCTACGAGTACGACGATCTCGACAACCTCACGAGGGAGATCAGCCCGGATCGCGGTACGATTTCCTACACACACGATGCCGCCGATAATGTTACGACCATGACAGACGCCCGTGGCAAGGTCACGACCTACACCTACGATGCCCTGAACCGACTCACGGAGATCGAACTCGACAACAGCGATACGATAGTATTCGAGTACGACACGGGCACCAATGC
>JAZBNZ010000077.1:0-2879 GCA_036350895.1 Woeseiaceae bacterium | reverse complement strand
CTGGGCATCGCAGCCGCCGCGCTGATCATCTTAGCGGTCGGTGGCGCTATCGGTTATTACCTGGGCCGTTTGCAGCAGTCGGCCAGTTCGGCCCGACTCGAGGAGGTCGAGAGCGAGTTCGACACCTACCGCAAGGACGTTACCGAGCATTTCAGCAAGACCGCCGAGCAATTCCAGGCGATCGGCCTCCAGTACCGGGAGCTCTACAATCACCTGGCAGAGGGCTCGGCCGCGCTGTGCCAGCTCGACAAGCTCGATGCCGAACCGCCGTTTCCGCTCGTCACCGACGCGCGCAGCGAGACCGTCGAGAGCCCGGCCGATACCGGGCAGGACGAGTCCTCCCTGGAGGCTGCCGCCGAACCGGTCGCCGACACGCCGGCCGAAGAGCCGATGGACGAGACGCCCGAAGAGACGACCGCGGAGCTGTCCTCGACGGAGCCCGAGGCCGGTGCAGCACCGGACGCTGACGAGCGTCCGGAACCCACCGGCAGCGACGAATCGGTGAAATCCGCCGCCGACGCATCGGTCGACACCAACACCAAGCCCGACAACGTCGTCGAACTCGTGCGGCCGGCCGGCAGCGAACCGGCCGGGGTCAAGCCGGCCGGCGACGGTGCGCCGGACTCCGACGAGCGCAGCTATCACTAGGCAGCGCCCGTGTGGAAGCCCTATACCGTCACCGGGGGTGACGGCCGGCAGAAGCGCTATCGGTACAGCCCGGTCTGCAACTGGTGGCTGTACGCGACGATAGCGCTCCTCGGCACGGGGATGATCCTCGACGTGCCGCTAATCGCTTACGTCGCGGTCGCCTCGATGGCGCTTTACCTGGTCTTCGTCACGCTGCCGTCGATTGCCGTGGCACGCGAAATACGCGATGCGGCCCGCAGCGGCGCCGTCGAGATTCGCGGCAGTCGCTGGTCGATTACCGATCCAATCACTTTCGTCGTCACGGAGCCCGAAGCGCCCGGATCAGAAGTCCCAGCGCAGCCCGGCGACGAGTGATCGGCCCGGCAGCGGCACGATGTCCTTCAGGGGCGACGCATGGCGTCTTGCGTCCTCGTCGCCCAGGTTGGTCCCGCGCAGGAACACCAGCACGTCCGGATTCGCAAAGCGGTAGCTGAACTCGGCGTCGATCATCGTGAAGGCCTCGGTCGGCAGTTCGTTCTCGGCAACCCGGTCCTGTTCCGTCGTGCGGGTTGCCGCGATGCTGGCATCGATACCGCCCCGCTGGTAGTGCAGGCTCACGCCGTAGCGCAAGGGCGGTATGCGCGGCAGGTCGCCGCCATTTCTCAACTCGCCGCGCGTCACGTCGGAGAAGACCCGGACGTGGGCATGAGTGCCGTCCGGTGCGTCGTATAGGTCGAACAGTGCTTCGGCTTCGAAGCCGTACAACCGCGCATCCGCCTGCGTGAAATCGAAAACCTGCAGCCCGTCTTCCTCGGCGGCGGTCGGCTGCAGGAAGATGTAGTCGTCGATGTTGTTGACGAAGCCGGTCACATTCATCGACACACGCTCGTAGTCCGCCCTCAGGGTCAGGTCCAGGTTGTTGGACAGCTCCTTGTCGAGGATGCCGTTGCCCTGCGTTGTCGAGCCCCGCTCGAAACGCTGTACAGCAAGATGCGGGCCGTCGGCGTAGAGCTCGGTCGAGTTCGGGTTACGTTCGGCATGCGACAGGTTCCCCGCCAGCGACCAGGCGTCGGCGAAATTCCAGATGGCACCGATGGCAGCCCCGAAAGCGTTTTCGTCGTAGCTGACCCGGCCCGGTGAGTCGATTTGCTGGTTCTCGATCCGCGCGCTGCCCTGCAGGACAAACGATGGGGCAACCTGCCATTCCTCGAAGGCGAACAGGCCTACCTGGGTGGTCTCCGACGGCGGCACGAATGCTTCTTCCCCGACCGCGTCGAAATCGATCTGCTTGACCTGCACCCCGATCACGCCTTCGACGTTGCCGATCTTGCGATGTTGAAGTTCGAGCCGGCTGTCGATGCCCTGGGTATCGTAGAGCGTGCCGACTTCCGGCCCTTCGAGTTCGACGTGCTGGTAGTCGTTCAGGGCACCGCGGAAGGAAACCGTGTCGATGAAACCGCCGAACTGCCACTCGCCGCGCAGGTCGTAGCGCGTCTGCTCCATGTCGATACGGATTATTTCTTCCTCTTCTTCTTCACCGGGAGGCAACGGTTCTTCTTCGGCGTGCCCGTGGGCGCCGGGAAGCCCGTAGTTGGTGTCGAAGGTGCTGACAGACAGTCCGAGAAAACCTTTTTCGCCGAGCAGCGTGACCCCGGCACCGAAAGCCTCGGTGTCGCTGTCCGTGTTCTCGACGGTGCCGAACATCTCCTCTTCTGCCTCGCCGCCGGGCTCCTCGGCCTCTGCCGCTCGCAGCGCGGCGCTCTCGGCGAAACCGGGAATCTCGATGTCGTCGGTGCTGACTCGCGAGTAGTCGAGATGGCCGATGATGTTGTCGGTGCCAGCATCGATGCCGAAGGAGCCAGCAGTCTTGCCGATGGCGGAGTCCGTGCCGAGGCTCAGCCTGCCGCTCACCGGGGCATCGAGGGCCTGCTCGTGGATGCGGCCGTCGATGACGTTGACGATGCCGCCGGCCGCACCGCTGCCGTACAGGAGGGTGGCCGGGCCGCGCACGATCTCGACCCGTTCGGCCAGGTGGTTGTCCAGTGCGACCGCGTGATCCTCGCTGAGTGCCGAGGCATCGAGTGACGACAGCCCGTTGCTCAGGACGTCGATACGCTCGCCGAACTGGCCGCGAATGACGGGCCGCGAGGCAACCGGGCCGAAATAGGTCGCGCTGACGCCGAGCTCGTTGGCGATCGTCTCGCCGATGCTCGCGGCCTGCTTGCGAGCCAGTGCATCGCCCGAGATGACGG
>JAZBNZ010000076.1:0-7581 GCA_036350895.1 Woeseiaceae bacterium | reverse complement strand
TCGTTGACGGCCGCGAGATCATCGGCGATCTCGGCCGCCGGCTCGGTAACCTGTTCCAGCCGGTGCAGGCAGAGGTAATTGGCGCGTCCCTTCAAGAGCGCCGTCGTGACCGGCCGGCCGGCCGCTTTCGTGATCGTCGGCAGGTCGCGGTGGTACAGCTGGTCCTGCAGCGCCTTGGTGCCGGTCGAGATGATGGTCTTCTTCCCGCACAGCAGCGCCGGCAAGAGGTAGGCAAACGTCTTGCCGGTGCCTGTCCCCGCCTCGACCACGAGGTGCTCGCCACCCTCGATGGCCTCACCGACGACCTCGGCCATCAGCGCCTGCCCCTCGCGCGGCGTGAAGCCCGGCAGGACCCGCGTCAGCGGGCTCCTGGACGAAAAATACTCGGTCAGCGCGGTCACGGAGCGAAAGATACACGCTTGCCCGGGCCAATGCTCTAGCGCTTTCTGCCGGTGAAGCCCGGTATTACCCGCCCTGGGCTAGCGTCCTGCAATCCGCCTGAGCGTCTGCTGGTCGGCCTTGATCGCGAAGCGGACGTAGGGTCCCTGTGCGGTGTAGCGGGCCTCCGCGAAATCGGCATCGTAGAAGCCGGTGACGTTGTAGCCGAGCGTGATCCAGATGTTGGTGGCGACGTTGTAGCCGAGGTCGATCCCGGCGCTGTAGTCGGTCACCGAGGACTCGTAGGAGTTGTAGACGCTGGTGTTGAAGCCGACGTCCCAGCGGCCCTTGATGCCGCGGCGGAAATCGACGCCGACGAGATCCGTATACCCCGTCAGTTCGAGTCCCGTGAAGTTCGTGCGCACGTACTTGAGCGCGTACTGCAGCGACAGTTCGGAGGCGGCGCCGATGCGCCGGTTGGCGACGAAGTTGTTGATGAATCGCCAGCTGTCCTGCTGGCTGCCGTCGCGGGTGATGTCCTCGTAGACGAGGTCGGTCCGGTTCAGGAACGCCCACTTGCGATCCGACAGGCGATAGGCCCAGCCGACTTTCAGGTCGACGGCGGTGATCTCGTTGCCGGTGGCGAGTACGCTGCGGTAGCCGAGCAGCCCGGCCGAGAGCCCGAGGCCGCGCTGCGGCTCACGGAACCAGCCGAAAGACAGCGAGGTGCGCTCCTCACTGTCGGAATCGCGAACCTCGACGCGGGTATTGGCGCTCCACAGCTCGGCGTTGTACAGCGCACCGGCGAACACGCTCAGGAAATCCTCGTTCAGTGTGCCGGTGACCAGTTCGCGATCCGGGTCGAACACGCGCGCGGTGTCGTCGAGCAGCGTCTTCGCCTGGTCGACACCGAGGTCCAGCGACCAGCGCTCGCTCAGCTTGAAGCCCTGCACGAGCCCGACGTTGGCGAACAGCCTCGGCCCGAACTCCGACACCTGGTTGTTGAGGAAAGTATTGACCTGGGTCCGCGCGAACGGCTGTGCCCGAATGCCCACCCGGCCCATGCTCGCCTCGATATCGCGGCCGCTCGCGTCCTCGTACTCGGCCACGAGGTCGACGCCGCGCCGAATTCGGTAGTCAGCGCCGACGACATAGCTGGTCGGGAAGTCCGCGCTTTCCGCCTCCCCGCCGAGCGAGGTCGACGCGCTGGCCCGCAGGGTCACGCGGTCTGCGAAGACTTTCTGCGATAGCGCAACTTCCGCGAGGTTGCTCGTACGCGTGTCGCCGTCGTCGAACTTGTCGGCCGCGTGCGAGACGCCGAGCGAGGTGTTGAATCCGCCGTACTCATAGCGGACGCGGCCGCGCGCGATATTGCGGATATCCTTCGTGTCGAGGTTCTGCTGCCAGCCGGCCTCGCCTTCGACGAAGATCCGCTCGCCGAGCCTCGCCCGCGCGTCGAGGCCGAGACGGCGGAAGCCGAGATCGGCCGCGGCCTGGTAGCCGAGCCCGAAGTCGTTGTCCACCTCGCGGACGAACGCGCGCAGGTCGACGTTCTCGCCGTTGTGCTCGAGACTGATGCTGCTCGCCGTGCCGCGCGTCCGGTCGCCGTTGATGTCGGTTCGGCTGGTCGCCGCGTACTCGGCCCGGACCTCGGTCTCCGGGTTGACCTGCCAGCGCAGGTCGGCGCCGGCGAGGTCCGCCTCGGCACCGGTCGTCTGGTCGTCGATGTAGGTGGCACCGACTTCGACCGTGTCACCGGCGAAGTGCAGCGCGCCGCGGCCGCCGGCGACGAGGTCCTCGGCGCCGTCGGTGACGGTCTCGTACTCCACGATGATGTAGATCGGGTTGAACTCGAGATCGCGGCTCGGCACCGGTTCCTTGAAGAACAGCGTGCCGTTCAGCGTGTCGAGGTCGTAGTCGAGGAAGCGCGTCAGCTGCCGCGTGCTGAGGACGACGCCGGTGTCGAAGCGGTCACGCACCTCGAGCCGCACGGTCTCGCTGTTGGCGATCATCGGCGCGCGGCTGAGCCGGTACAGGCCCGAGGTGCCGTCGCCGCGAATCTCGTCGCGGTTGAACGCCTGGTCGCTCTCGGCCGCGAACGCGTTGTAGCTCACATTATCGCCGCGGTATTCGCTCTGGAAACCGTTGAAGCGCCGGTCGTAGCGCGCCAGCTCGGTGACGGTGAGCCCGGTCGCGTAGTCGCCGAACAGCGCGTAGAACTGGCCTCGCTCGAGCTTCAGGTAGAGCTTGCGCTGGCTGGCCGCCTCGAAGCGCTGCTCGCTGTTGTCGGCGTAGAGCGCGTAGTAGGCCGTGGGGTCCACCTCCGTCTGGAAGCGGTTGCGCATCTCGTCGCGATCGCGGTCGGTGTCGTAGGACAGCGTCAGGAGATACTCGCCCCGGATGCGGCCCTTGGCGAAGAACGCCATGCGGCCGTCGTCGTAGTAGCCGTCCTCCAGGCCCGCCTCCTCGGCCGCCTCGAGGTTGTCCTCGAGGGTCGCGTAGCCCGCGGTGCCTTCGGCGAAACCGACCAGGATCCAGTCGCGGTCGGCAGGCGAAAGCCACGCCCTGATCGGCTGCTCGCGGTAGTTCTGGAACGGCAGGTTGATCGTAACCTCGCCGGTCCGCGTCGTCGGCTCGAGTTCCAGCAGCGCGATGCCGTCGGCCCCGACCCGGTACGTCGGCCGGCGGTCGCCGACCTGCACGAGCTTGTTCTGGCGACGGTCCTGGACTTCCCACCAGGAACGATACGGCGACTCGACCTGGAACTCGCCGACGAGGCCGGGGCGCGCCGGCTTGCCGGCCCGGTCGAACAGCCGGACGGCGACGACGGGGCGCAGCTTGCCGTCGGCGACGAGTGTCGACTGCTCCGGCACGAACTCGGCGCGGATGGGCGGGCCGCCGTAGTAGATCGTCCGGGAGAAACGCTCGGCCGACTGGCCGTCGGCATCCATTACGACCACGCGGAGCTTGTTGTTGCCGTCCGCGAGATCCACGCCGCGCCAGCGCGACACGGCCACCCGGCCGTCCTCGGAGGTCTCGAGCGAATCGAAATTGAGCGGATTGACGGGCCGGTCGTTGAGCCAGACCTCGACGGTCTGCCCCGGCGCGTGCTTGACGGAAATCGGCATCGAGGGAATCGACGGCTCGAAGCCGCGGGTCGGCAGCAGCAGTTCCACGCCCGGATCGAGGCTGGCGAAGGCCGGCTCGACCTGCTCCTCGATCTCGAAATCGCCGGCATCGTCTTCCCGGGTTTGCGTGCCCGGTATCGCGCCGACCGTGGGCGCGCTCTGCTGCCCGCTCGATGCCTTCGTGACCTCGAGGAAGGACGGCACAGCGAGACGGCGGCCGCTCATGATCAGCTCGACACGACGGTTCTTCTGCCGCCCCGCGGCGCTCGAATTTTCGGCGATCGGCTCGTCCGGGCCGCGGCCGGCGACCTGGATATTGTCGAGCGGCACGTCCAGCGCATGCGCGAGATAGGCCGCGGCGGACGCGGCGCGGGCCCGCGAGAGTGCGTAGTTGTCGGCGAACAGGTGCCGGTTGCGCGCCGCGATCTTCTGGCTGTCGCTGTGGCCGACGGCCGAGATGCGGATATTCCTGACGCCCTTCCAGTCGGCGATCAGCGTATCCAGCCGGGCGACGTCGGCAGGCGTCAGCTCGTCGGAGAGCACGTCGAACTCCAGCGCGAGCACGTAGCCTGCGTTCTCGAGCTTGCCCGGTTCGCGCAGCATCCGCGTCTCGCCGACCGGCGTCTTCTGCCGCGATGCCATCGGCGTGTCGAAGGTGGCGACGGCCTTGCTGGTCAGTTCACCGGATACCGCGTCGTCGATGTCGCCGACGAACTCGATCCGGGTCTGCCAGTTGCCGTACTGCTCCGGCAGCGTGAACGACAGCGCCGGGCCCGACACGCGCGGGTCACCGAGGTCCGCACCATCCACTCGCATCGAGCCGGGCTGGTAACCGACACCGTCCGGCAGCAGCACGACGACGTCGATGTCGCTGATCTCGACGTTGCCGATGCCGTTGACCGTCAGCGTGTAGGCGGCCTCGTCGGCCTCGCCGGTCGAGGCGTTGGCGAGTTCGAGTTCGACCCGGCCTTCCGGCGGTGCCTTGCGGCGCAGGAAGAAGTCCGCCCGCTTGAGCGCACCGCGGCCGAGGCGCACGAAGCGCGAGTCGCCCCGCCCGGCGAAGGCCGGGTCGTCGGAGCAGCCGACGACGTCGAACCACTCGGGTACCGTGAAGGTATCGAGCTGCGCGACGTGCGTACCCGGCTTGAGACCCTCGAAGTGGAAACGCCCGGTCTCGTCGGAGACGGCATAGCGACCGTCCTCGAGGTAGACGCGCACGCCTTCCACGCCCTGCTCGTCGCTGAACGTGTCCTGGCCGCAGTCGGCTTCGAGCACGCGGCCGATGATCGTGGCCGTGGACCGGAACAGGTCCTCGGTCAGCTGGATGCCGGCCGTCGCCTCGTTCGAGACCAGCCCGTTGGCGGCAAAGGCCGTGGCCCGGTTGACGATCTCGGTGTCGGGGCGGCCGCCGACGATCTCGACGACGTAGGCGATGCGGATGACCTCGCCCACGGGGAGGGAGGTGAATTCCCAGGTCAGCGTGTCGAGGTCCGGACTCACGTCGGGGTCCGGCGCCGGCTCGCCGTCGATCATCGTCGTGCCCGTCACGTAGCGCACGCCGGGCGGCAGTTCGTCGACGACCGTCAGGTCGTTCGCCGCGCCGGCGTCCGAGCTGTTCTCGACCGAGAGTTCGTAGCGCACGAAGTCGCCGGGCGCGGCCGTCGTCGTCAGCGTCTGCTTCTGCATGAACAGCGCCGTCGCCTGCGGGTCGACGGGTATGTCGAAGGCGAAGCTCAGCTCGCCGGACTTGGTGAATTCCTCCGCGTAGGACGCGGCTCCGAGCGCGAACGGCGCGCCCGGCAGTGCCTGCAGGTCGTCCGCCGGAACGACGGACGGATGGGCGTACGGCGTCGGCGGCGTGACCACCAGGCGATAGTCGCCGTCCGGGACATACGGGAAGCGATACTCGCCCGGACCGAAGTCGTAGACCGTACCGCCGCTGTCGGTGACCGAGCCGCCGCTGGTGACGGTGGCCGGGAATTCGCTGATGCCGTCGTTGCCGAGCACGGTGGCCGGCTGGCCAGTGGCCGCGTTGACCAGTTCGATCGTCGCACCGCTGACCAGCGCGCCGCTTCGCGTCTCGAAGACGCGCTGCGTCGGGTCGACCGGCCTCGCCGCCGCCGCGACGTCGGTCGTGTCGGCCGGGTCCTCGTACGCCACCGCGATGTTCGAGCCCGATGCTGCCTGCAGCACGCAGTCGTTGGCCTGTGCGCTGCCCGCCGCGGTCGGCAGGTAGCCCGAGAAGATGCCGGTGTTGAGGCCGGTTTCGGCGAGTCGTATCCGCTCGACATCGCCGGTCGCGACGTTGGCGAGCGTGACCTCGGCGTAGTCGATCACCTGGAAGTCGAGGTTCTGGTCGGCATCGTCGAGCCGGATGAATACCGGCTCTCCGAGGTTGTAGCTGAACGTGTCCGAGACCTGCTGCGGTGCCGCAGGATCGATGACGGTACCGCCGACCAGGACCGGGTTGTCGAGGTCGGTGAAGCTGCCGCCGGCGAAACAGGCGGAGGGGCCGACGGTTTCCTGGTACTGGCCGCCGGCCGGGATGACCCGCGTCAACGCAAGGTTTGCCGGCGAGCGCGTCACCGCCACGGTGACCTGCACGGCGTTGCTGTCCTGTGACTGCAGCACGCCGGGCGGGCTCTCGAAGAACAGCGTCGCCCGGTTCTCGATCAGCGCGCCGGGGTTGGCGCCCTGGGCCGGGAATGCCGCAAAAAACGCGACGGAAATGGTAAGAAAGTGCCGTATGAAGCGCCCGAATCGCGAACGCCAGAAATGCCGCGGGAGGAACCATGGTTCCTCCCGGGCAAGAAGCTCGCAGGGCGCGAAGCGCCGTCGACCGGGTGGCCCGGACGACCACGCAGCAGCCCCGGAACCGCCTTTCAAGGCGGCCCGGGGCGCTACGCGACTAAAGGAGCTTGTCGGCACCGTGATGACGTTCCAGCGTGCGTCCGGTTACTGGACGGTTACCTGGAAGGTCGCCGTGCCGGTACCGCCGCTGCCTGCGATATCGCCGAGCTGGAATGTCACGGTGTCGGTGCCGTCGAACTGGCAACCGTCCGTGCCGTCGTTGTCGTCGACGGTACACGCTGCACCGTTGACGGATCCTGTCGCACCGCTGACCAGCGCTACCAAAGTCGGATCCAGCGTGTCGGTTACGACGACGCCGGTCGCTACCTGGCTGCCGCTGTTCGTCACCGTAATCGTATATTCGACAATAGCGCCGGGAATCGGTTTGGCATCGGCAGACACACCCGTAATGGGGTCCTCGATCGTCTCGCTGATCTTGACTGCGGTGATCGTAGCGCCGTTGACGTCGAAACCTTCGCGAACCGTTTCCGTTGCATTGCCGCTACCGTCTTCACCGCTGGCATTCGCGAAGACATTATCGATCGCGAGCTTGTTATCAGGACCCGCCGTCTCGGTCAGAAGCGGACCGTTGCCTGCTTCGGCAGCCGTCAAGCTCAGGTCAACCGCTGCAAAGTCCGCGTCCCCGAGGCTTGTCGGCACATCTGCGTAAACATGAATGCGAATGGTCTCGCCTACGCCAAGGCTGACAACCCGGGTAGTCCCGGTACCAAAGACAGGGTCTTCGCTGCCACCACCGAGGGGCGTGCCAGCCACCTCAACGGTGTAGTTCGTCAGTTCGGCTGTAATCGTCTCGCCGCGGACATTTCCGGCGGTCACCGATACTGCATTGGTTACAAAGTCGAGCGGCCCGTTACTGTCATTGGTTACGGTAAACGAGGCGAATACCTCCGTATCACCGGGCGTAACCTCAACCAAGGCAGTCTCCTCGGTCGCGACAGTGAAGTCCACGCGGCGATCTACCCAGAACGTCTCGTCGTTCGACGGAACCGCCGCCTGGGCGACACCGTTGACGGTGAAATCCACCGACGCGGTGTTTGTGACTACAGTCCCGGGCGCACTTTCCTGGGCCATCACTGCCTGCCCGCTCACGAGCAGCCCGGCAAAAAGACCGGCCTTCGCTAGAAAGCCAAGTCGCTTGATTACAGTTTTCATCACGGTACTCCTTTAGGAAAAACTGTTTCTGCAGGTAAAACCCAAGCGAAGC